>CACZBC010000007.1 GCA_902779315.1 uncultured Bacteroidales bacterium
GCCGTTGTTGACAGCCAGGCTGTAGTCCTTGCCATTCATGGTGAAGTGTCCCTTGGCAATGCGGTTACCATAGCGGCCCACAAGGGTGCTGAGGAAAGGCTCAGGACTGTTCACCATGTTCTGTATGGAGTCATGTCCTTGTATAACATTGGCCATCTTGCCTTCCTTGTCGGGAACCATGATGGCCATGATAGCACCTCCGTAATTGGTGATGCAGACTTCCATACCGTTGCTGTTCGTGAGGACGTAGAGGTCAGTCTCTTTGCCCTGAATGACAGCTTGGAAGTTCTCTCTCTTTAGTCCGGAAATAAGTACTTTGTCCATAGGCGTATAATGTAGTTAAATTTGCATTTTCCCTTGCAAATATAGCAAAAAAAACAATTGCTTCAAAGGAAAATGGAGAAATCTTACATCCTCGCCTATTAAAAGATGTTAAAGAGCATATATGGATAATTCCACATTGCGCTTTCTACCATTCGCCCCAGAGGAGGGTGCCGTCTTGGGCTTGGCCTTCCGCTTCGATGCTCAGGGTTGTCTGGCGGGAGTTGTTGTAGAACTTTATTTCCGCTTCGCCTTTATCATCCAACTTCATGTTGGGGTTCCAATAGAGTGTTCTGCGATAGTCCTTCGTCTCTTCCGAAGGCGTTTGCTTGCTGTAGTCGGGCGAATAGAACTCGGCCGGATAGGCAAAACCGTTGAGGATGTAGCGACGGTCCCTGTAGGTCATTCGCCGCGAACCGTCAGCATAGGGATAGAGCACGAGTGTGGTCTTGGGTTCGTTGCCTCCGTAGTACAGCTCGCTTCCTTCCATGCGAGGGCTGTAGTCGGAATAGAACACATACTTGTCCCAGATGCCTGTTCCCATGTATTCCCTCGATTCACCTGGCGAGAGTATTAAACCAGGTCCACCGCCACCAGGTCCAGATGGTCCGCCAAAACTGGAACTAAGCGAGAATGTGCCTGATATGAGATACTTTCTGGCATAGATGGAGTCCTTTGGGATTTCGTAATCCAGCAGCATCCTGCGCGTCTTTCCATAGCCATAACGCGTTTCGAACGTTTTCTCCATGTTCACTTCATTCAGTTTCGGGTTGGTTCCAACTCCGAAGTCGCCCACCATGATGCGCATGAAGTCGAGCCCATAGTCGGTACACATGTTGTCCGCCTCAAGCGCATCTATTGCCAGGATGGGCCAAGTGTCATCGAACCTGCGAAGGGTGTTCCGTTTGGCTCTGACTGTCACTTCGCGCATCAGGGTCTCGTCACCCATTTTCACCCACTTGTCGGAACTCTTTTCCTGCTGATCCTGGGGAGCAACACGACTCTGATAGAACGAGTAGGGTTTGACGAAATGGGGATAAGGCCATACGATGCGGGCCAGGTAATCTGCGGGTTCGACGAATATCTTGCGACGGGCTTTTGCGTTTGCAGGCAAATAGTCAAAGTCTGTATACTCATTATCGGGCTCTGCCTGAACCCACAGATATTGTTCCCCTTTCTTCCATTTGGTCGTATCAGCTACACTGAGGAAGAGGACAGACTGGCCATAGAAGGGCAACAGTTGGATGAGGAACTCCCCTCGATTGGTGACGCATTCGCACTCGACTGGCTCGTCGTAGTCGACCAGAACCTGTTCGCCATGCACTTTCAGCTCGGTCCGCTTCTTGTCTTTCTCGGCCTTCTTCTCGATTGAGCGTCTGTAACCGGTTTTGTCGCGGGCAATCCGCTCATCCTGTCTGCCCCAATCCCCTTGCATAGGCAGGTCGTATTCCACCCTGTAGTCGTCTCTGTCTCGTGGGCTTCGACCACTATCGTAATAGCTGTCCCTGGAAACTCTGCTGTCGTTGCTATAGAAGTTGCTGAAGTCCTCTTCCAGCTCATCCTTGTCTTGCTTGGCGATGGTTTCGTCGTCGTAGGGACTGACATTTTCGTATGTTCTGCCTATCAGGATGGGCGCCAGTTCTGCCGGTTCCCTTATGCCCCAAAGTCCAGGCACAGCCATACTTTGCCAGTCAAACCGACGCCAGCCCTGAGTCATCATCAAGAGGTCGAGTGCAAGACGGTGTTCCTCGTCGTCCTTCTCGAAATACCAGCCCGGCTGGGGCACGAAGCCGCGTATTTCGCTCGAAAGGAGCATTTCCGTCAGGATGTTCCCGTTGTCGTAGAGAAGGTCCCTTCGCGAATCATCCCTGACTGTAATCGAGACGGCAGACTTGTTTTGCGGCGCCTTCAAGGTCAGGTTGACTGGTTCGTAGGGTTGGTATTCCTCCTTCAGTCCCTCGATGCTTACGGTCGGGTTGAAGTCTTCCTTGCCCCTGTTGAAGAAGAGGCGGTCGGCAAAGACGCGTCCCTGAGTGTCGAAGACGGTCAGCTGGTAAACGCCGGAGGGAAGCCCCTTCCCGTCCTCTCCGGGGGAGGGGATAAGGACTAAGTTCTCCTCCTTTTGCGAGAGTTGGAGGAGAAGGGGGCTGACCGTTCTCCCTTCGCACATCAGGCTCACTCCCAGGCTGTCTGAGGGTATGTTGTCTGTGTGTCGGATATGGGCCACCCAGCACGAATCGGTCTGTTCCACTTTCAGCGAGACGCCTGTCTGTTTCGGCTTGGGCAGTTTCGCTTTGGCTGTTTTACCGTCTTTGTTGACGAAGAGGACATCCTTCTCCAGTCCTTTCTGCGGAACAAGTTCGAAAACGCCCCTGCCTCGATTCTGCGTCCTGATGGAATCTCCGTCATATACGAGGACGCCTTCTGCCCATTCTCCGTCGTCGAAAGCCGCTTCGAAAGCCACTCTGCAAGGCAGTCCTGCCACAAGGTTGCCGCCCTCGGGATAGAGCGAAAGCTTCAGCTTGCGCTTTTCAGGGTCGTTCTTGTAGATCCGTCGCATGGAACGCAAGGTCATATCGTGCGTGTATTCGCCTGGTTCCTGGGGTTTGTCGTAGACGGGAAAGACTCGGCTGTAGAGCTTCTCGTAGTCGCGGTAGAACTCTTTCTCCTGGCGTTTCGAGGTGAAGTGTTCGCTCATCTCCAGGCCGTGCTTGTGCTCGTAGAGTCCCCAGTTGAGTTGCCAGCGCGTGTAGGCCCTGAGTTCGTAGAATCCGGCATATTGTATCAGGTTGCTCAGAGCGAAGAATCCGCTGCCTTGCCCTTCTTTCATCTGGATGAGTTTGCGCTCTATCATGTAGCCTTCCTGGCCGTAGAGTTCCACATAGAGCACACCGCTCACGTCCGAAGGTTTGCCCGTATCGGTCCGTCGCAGATAGGCCGAGAACCAGATGGTGTCGCCCACCTGATAGCTGGTGTTGTCCATGTGGATGAAGACCTTTTCCTGCGGTATTCTGTTGCCGAAAGCGGTAAGGCGTTTCATGAGTGGGGCGAATGCCTCCGGATATTCGATTTCCTTCTCCGGTTCTTGTTGTTCCTGTTCCTTTGTCTCCGTTTCTTCCGATTCCTCTTCGCCGGTAGTTTCAGGGACGGGTTGTGACGTTTCGCCAAAGGCAATCAGTTCCTCTTCGGCAGTTCGCTTGATGATGTCGTACTTTTCCCACAGCTGAGAATCGTAGCCGGCATTCTGTATCACATTGACGATATTATTCCCCAAAACACCTCCTTCAGCAAGGAGATTGTCGTCCTGCACGTTGAACAGCAGCATCTTGTATTGCAACTGTTTGTTTCCTCCCTCCACGGAAAGGTTGTTCACGGCAGGGTAACCTTTGCTGTAGTCGTAGTTTATCTGGAAATTGATTTCATTCGGTAGCGTTTGAGAGTTGTTATATCTCACAAATGCGTTTCCCACCTTTCCCTTGAAGCGCAACAGGCGGAGCGTCTTGGCATCCACGTATGCAGTTCCCAATATGCGCTGTCTGTCCCTCAGATATCTGGTTTGCCAATCAGGACGCTCTTTTTCCTTCCATTCGAAGTCGATGCGGTACAGCTTTTCCCCACCTGTGCCAAAGAGTGTTTCCAACTTATAGTCGAAATACTCCTTTGTCATCGAGAGGTTGTTCAACGGCTGGACGGAATTCTCGAAAAAGCCGCTTCCGAAGGTGGCAGGACCTACCTCGGACAAGAACTGTATGTTGGTGAAGGCCAACTTCATACGGCTCGAACCGCCTTCTGCGTTTACGCCACAGATGCCGCTGTGGAACTCTTCTTCGTGCAGGTTGACTGCCGACAGCGCAGACATGAAGCATTCTATCAGGTTGCTGTCCCGCTTGTCCTTCATCCATGTGCGCATGAAATAGCCCTGTTTCTCAGCCTTATGCTTCGAGAAGTCCTTCTTCAGGTTCTTAATCACCCGCTTTACGACGTCCCATTCGTCTACAGGTACAACCACCACTTCCTCCAAGTCCCGCGCAAAGGGCTTTAATTTAACGACTCGAGGCACATCGGAAGCCTTCAGTTTCAGCTTCTCGTAACCCACATAACTGAACGTCAGGACATCCTGGTTTCCTGCAGACAGGCTGAAGTTCCCCTCGGCATTGGTCAGCGTTCCGCGACCTGCAGCCACATAAATACTGGCATAGGGTAGGGGCTCTCCCGTTTCGGCATCCCTGATCTGACCTTGAAGCGTCAGATTCTGTGCCACAACTGGAGGCAAGCAGGCCAGCAAAAGCATTATGATGTACGCAAAACGCCTCATTTCTCTTCTTTATAGGCTTATCCCGTTTGCAAATATACGAAATATTTCCTTACCTTCTACTTTTTCCCTCCTTTTTTCCATTTTTTCGATGTAGATGCTCTGAGAAGGTCTGGCGGGGAGTGGTGAACTATTTCTTCGCCTTTTTCTTTGTCACCTTTATATAACGCCGTTCAGTATCTCCGGCAACGGCAACTCTGCTGTAAATCTTTCCTTTGCGGGGAAGGACAACAAGCTTCAGGTTGGGGCAGCGATAGAACATATCCATGCAGAATAACTTCTTGCTGGTGAAGGCGTTATACGTGTAATGCTCTCCCTCGCCTTTCGAAATGCGATGTCCCTTGCCATTAAGCTTCTGCTGTTTCAGGCTCTTCCATTCAGCCAAGTTCCGAGCTTTCGCCTTCACATCCATCTCCGCAGATGCCTCTCCCAGAAGGACATAGTTGGCATCCTCCGTTGTGACACCACGCGAGATGGGCGAATATCTGTCGTCTTCAAGGTGGAAATCGAGATTGTCGAAATGATTGGAGAGAGGGCCTAGGGAGAATGATGTGGGTTCGTAATGTTCGTAAGACTTACCTGCCAGAATCTTTTCCTCGGCATTTCGGATGGTCAGATAAGGCGTTTCGCTCGAGACGATTGTTGCGTTCATCAGGTTCAGGATCGTTAGTTTGCCGCGACCGTCTGCTCCGGCCATTTTGCGCAACACCTTGATGTCGGCGGAGTTCAGCTTTCCCGAAACAGCAAGGTACTGGCAAGTGTCCTGCTGGGCCTGTGTCAAAAGCGCAGATAGTGTTCCTGGCTCTTTGACCTTCACTTTAACAGGTTCCCGACTCGAAGCAATGAGTGAAAAGCAGAAAGCGATAAATAGGAATAGGTTTTTCATAATTGTAAGTGTTTTCTGTTTGCAAAGTTAGTGAATTATTCTGTTCTTTTTTACTTTGCCAAGATTTTTTGTCCGTTCCCGATGTAAATGCCTGGCTGCGTTATCTTGTCGATTTTGCGGCCTTGAAGGTCGAAGAGGGCCTCGCCCGTACCCTTATCCACCTTTGGTATTCCTGTAGGATCATCGGCTTTTAGAGCAACAATTGTGCCGAAATCGCTCCAAGGCGAAGTAGTTCTATATGCATCTATTGAACCAGCGGGAACATGAAGAGTTGCAGAGGCGATGGGGGCGTTTCTGAAAACATTGTTTTCTGTGTTTGGGACATTGTCTGCACAACAATAGACATCTGTCAGGTTGCTGCAATTTTGAAATGCTGCTTCGCCAATTGAAGTAATGCTGCTTGGAATGACGACGGAATTTAAAAGAGAAGTATTTAAGAAAGCCAATGCATCGATGTTGTTCACAACGTATGTCTGCCCTTCATAGTCCAGTCTCGATGGGATAATAAAATCCTTCAGCACTTCAATTCCTGTTGCTCCCGTATCCACACATACATACGTGGCTGTATGACTTACTTTTTCCACAATGTATGTATATCCCTCTATGGTAACATATTCCGTGATACTCTCCAGAGTCAATGGCTCACCATCTGTCAGGCTGACCTGCCCATCGTACCACCAACAGGAGAAATGGAAACTGTTTGTTTCTAGACCATGTAAGGTGAATGACACGTTATAAGGACAGATACATGTTGCCATATCCTCGCCCTCTATAGGCTTCACACCGATGGACACAGAATAAGGTGTACCGTCGCTTAAACTGGGGGCCACATCGAAACCTCCTATGGCGCAGTTGGCGACAAAGCCTAACAGTTGCACCGAAAGGATGTCACCCTCCTTTGTCATAATAATCGTTTGCCTTTTTTCGTTTTCATTGGCGCGTGCTCGTGTGCTGCGCATACAGCCGCTGTTCTGAACATCAGAAGCCGTCAGCCCCTGGGCATGGGCTGCAATTCGTGCTCCCATCAGGAGCATTAAAATCATATATAATAATCCCCTTTTCATGACCAGATTGATTTATTATTTGTTTTCTGTTTGCAAAGTTAGTGAATTTAATTATCGATTCCAAATGTTTTGTGGGTATTTAGTTTTTTTCTTAAAGCTCCCGCATCTCACGACGAAGGAGCTGATTTGCGCGCATCTTTTATTTATTAAAGTTTCAGGACCGTACCTTTTGTTATGTCACCATTAATATTCCTTTCGAATCTGATCTTCTTGATAATTGGAGCATTTGCATTAGTTTCGTAATCAACCTGATATAGAACGCGCGTCCAAGTCTCAGATGTGGGAGTAGAATAAGAGAAGGAGGCATCTCCTGCACGTGCTTGCTTTTCGAACATACGTTGAATTGGCTGTATGTCATGAAGTTTTCTCCCTTTCTCCTGTACCAATTGCAATGTATTCATGTCGAAATATGCCGTAGCAGTAATTAGGTCAAAGTAATAATTGTAATTTCCGTGAGTGATTCGTTTTTTCTTGGGTGAATAAGTTATACGATATGTCCCTCTGCCCGATTCGTCACTAATTCGGTATACCGTCACATCATAATACTTGTGTATCAAATTCTTTAAAGCCTTTGGCTTTGATATCTTTTTTGTATCAGAAATAAACCTTATGTGTGACGGGAAGAAACCAGTATAGATTGGTATTGCTTTTTTTATTGATGAAGCGTCATAGCTTTTTCCTGATAATCCTTCAAAACTGAAATCTTCGCCTGTAACGATTTTCATTTCGATACCTGTTTCCGCTGAGAGAATATACTTCACCTTGAATGATGGCGTGGAGCCCACGACAAAGGTGTTTTCAACTTTATACTTTCTGGCTATGGGCTTTCGCTCCATATCGTATAAGAGCCGAGTTATAATGCTATCCAACAACTTCTTCGGTTTCTTGACGGGCATGATAGCCATTCCGCTGATGGAGTCTTCCATCTCTGCATCCAAGAATGCAGAATCGGAAAGTTCTTGTGCCACAATCGGAGGCAGGCAAGCAAGCAAAAGCATTATGATACAAGCAAAGTGTTTCATATCCTATTCCTTTATTAGCTTTTTCCGTTTGCAAATATACGGGTAATTTTAATTTCTTCAATAGATTTCGCAGAAAAAAACTATGCTTTGTCGAACATAATTGCACAGAAACAATCACGGAGTGGTGTTCTCCGTGATTGTGAGGGTGACTTCATGGCCGCGGCGCAGGGCGGCGTTGATACGGTTGTAGAGTTGCATGAAGAGGATGTCGCTGTGCTTTACGCAAGCCCCATCAGACGGAACTTTGTGCCGGCCGACGGTTGCTCTTTTCGGCTCTTTTCAATCTTCTCGAACAGGTCGGAAAATGTTGCGTTATATTCGCCAGTGTCTTTCATAGTATGTAGAATAATGTAATGTGCATATCGGTTGCGAAGTTACAAAATATCCTGGACGTGACAAAGCAAATAATGAAGATTTTTCTCACTTTTTTCAGGGTAAAATATAATGTGTTTGAAAGACAGACAGTTAGGGGAAATCAGTCGGGTGTCAAAGTGTCAAGTGTCAAAGTGTCAAAAACGTTTTAGAAGTGTAGATTCATCTCATTTAGTAATAAATATATATTATATATTTATTACTAAATGCCCCCTCACCCCCAACCGAAATTGAAAATGACACTTTGACACTTGACACTTTGACACGCTTCGAAAAAAATCGAAAAAAAGTTGGCAAAGTATTCGTAGACCGCAATACATGTGTTGTAAATTTGCATCGGAATTAAGAGACAGTCTCTTCGCATAGAAACAGGGCCCGTTTCTCTGCAAGAGCTGGCGCTCAAGATTCCGCTGCGAGAACAGGCTACGCTGATTTCGTCGACTTCTGTCACGACTCGGCCAAACAAGTAAACTTGATGGCGCTCGCTGCTCCATCAGTTCGGCAAATTTGAAAGCTAGCTCTCATTTTGCACTCGGCTTGCACTGTCCTTGAAGCAAGATTTAAGAGACAGAGTCTCTTAACAGTGAAAAGCGGCCATTTTCCTGTCAAGAGCTGAAGCTAAAAAATCCAATGCGCGCGTGAATCAAAGAGACGAAGTTCTCAGTAGTGAAAACGGCCATTTCGCTGCCAGGAACCGAGGCTCAGAAATCAACAGCGCGCGTGAATCAAAGAGACGAAGTTCTCAGCATCGAAACCGGCCATTTCGCTGCCAGGAACTGAGGCTCTGGGATTCAAAAACAGAGAGGTGCGCCCTTAGGCTGCAGACAAGGGCAAACAATGCACTGTTGAAGTGCAATCTTAACACGTTAAAGTGGCCAATTTAACACGTTAAGTTCCGCAACGAAGCACGCTATGTTGTCAAATTCAAGTAACTCAGCAAATCGGCCACAATGAAGGTGCTGCCACCGATGTAAATGATGTCTTCGGCTGTGGCGTTCTGCTTGGCCGCCTGGTAGGCAGAGGGAACATCGGGGTAGGTGGTGAATTGGAATTGGGAAACCGATAGCGCCTTTTTTGCGAGTTCTTCTGCAGGCATAGCCCGTTGCACAGAGGCTTGGGTGAAGTAGTAGACCGCGTCCTTCGGCATCATGCTCAGCACGGTTCCCACATCCTTGTCGCTGACCATTCCGAAGACGAGATGCAGACGTTTGTGGGGTAGGGAAGCAAGGTGGCGGAAGATGTACTGGAGTCCGCCTACGTTGTGGGCTGTGTCGCAGATTGTGAGGGGTTTCTTGGAAAGCGTTTGCCAACGTCCCATCAGTCCGGTCATCTTGACGACGTCCCTGAATCCGCGCTTGACGGCGATGTCGCTTATCTCTATGCCCCTTTCGCGAAGCAGACCGACGGAGGTGAGGATGGTCCGTTGGTTCTTCTCCTGGCAAAGGCCGGTCAACGCGGGCTTAAAGTCACTCCCCCCAAGGGGGAGCTGGAGGGGGCTTTCTTCTGCAAATACGATATGAGCTCCCACTTCTTTTGCTTTGTTCTCAAAGACGGCTTTGACCTCGGGATTGACGTTCTCGCCGATGCAGACGGGAATGCCCGGCTTGATGATGCCGGCCTTCTCCGAGGCTATCTTCGGCAGTGTGTCGCCCAGGAACTGGATGTGGTCGAAGCTGATGTTGGTGATGACACTCAGTTCCGGTGTGATGATGTTTGTGCAGTCGAGTCTGCCTCCCAGTCCGACTTCGATGACGGCAAAGTCCACCTTCTGCTCGGCAAAATACTGGAATGCAAGCGCTGTGGCAAGTTCGAAGAAGGAGAAACCAACCTCCGAATTTTGAATTTTGAATTTATTATTTTTGAATTCTTTGACAAAGTCAACTACTCGCTTCTTGCTTATCATCTTGCCGTTCACACGAATCCGTTCGCGGAAGTCCACCAGATGGGGGCTTGTATAAAGTCCCACACGATAGCCCTGTGCCTGCAGAATGGCTGCAAGGGTGTGACTGACGGAGCCTTTGCCGTTCGTGCCGCCGACGTGAATGGTGCGATACTGGCGATGCGGATGGCCGTAATGCTCGTCAAGGGAAAGCGTGCCTGCAAGCCCCTCCTTATACGCAGCTGCCCCCACATTCTGAAACATAGGGGCAGAGTCGAACAAGTATTGAATTGCTAATTCATAATTCATAATTCACAATTCATAATTCTTTGATGTTTTTCCACAAAAAAGCGCGGAACAATCTTCAATCTCCAACTTACTCAAACATCTTCTTGAATCTGTTGAAGAAGTTGCTCTTCGCCGTAGCTCCGGGCTTCATGTTCTCGCTTGTGCGGAGCTTCTCGAAGGTCTCTTTCTCTTCGCGCGAGAGGTTCTCGGGGATGTAGACGCCGATCTGCACGATCAGGTCGCCTGTGCCGTAGCCGTAACCTTGCACGACAGGCAGTCCTTTGCCCCTCAGACGCATGGTCTTGCCGGGTTGAGTGCCTGGCTCTATCTTTATCTTGACCTTTCCGTCGATGGTCGGAACTTCAGCAGAGCCGCCCAGAATGGCTGTCGGAACATCGAGCAGGAGCTGGTATTGCAGGTTCTGTCCGTCGCGAAGGAGTTCGGGGTGCGGCTCTTCCTGGATGTAGACCTGGATGTCACCGGGAACACCATTCCAACGGGCGGCATTGCCCTTGCCCCTCTCGGTCACAACCATACCTTCCTGAACGCCTGCAGGTATCTTTATCTCTTCAATCTCCTCGCCCTTCACGATGCCTGTTCCTCCACAGTGCTTACACTTGTTGCGGATGACACTGCCTGTGCCTCCGCAAGCGTCACATTGTGTCTGAGTCTGCATGTGTCCGAACATGGTGTTTACGGAGCGATAAGTGACGCCAGAGCCCTTACACTTCGAGCAGGTCTCTGTCTTTCCGTCTTCGCTGCCACTGCCGTTACAATGGGGGCAAGTGACGTATTTGTTTATCTTGAACTTCTTGGTGACGCCGGAAGCGACCTCTTTCAGGCTGACGCGAACTTTGAGACGAAGGTCAGAACCCTTCTCAACGTGCTTTCCGCCTCGAGCTCCTCCGCCGAAGCCTCCGAAGCCTCCGAAACCGCCACCAAAGTTACCACCTCCGAAGATGTCGCCAAACATGCTGAAGATGTCGTCCATAGACATGCTGGCGCCGCCTCCGAAACCACCTTGGCCATTCATTCCTGCAAAGCCGAACTGGTCGTAGCGCTGGCGCTTCTCGGGGTCGTGAAGGACATCATAAGCCTCAGCAGCCTCCTTGAACTTCTCCTCAGCCTCCTTGTTGCCCGGATTGCGGTCAGGGTGGTACTTGATGGCCATCTTCTTGTAGGCGGCCTTTATCTCGGCATCCGTGGCTGTCTTGCTGACACCAAGGACTTCGTAGTAATCTCTCTTCTCTGCCATAATGTTTAAACTCCTACAACAACTTGAGCGTGACGAATGACTTTCTCGTTGAGCTTATAGCCAGTCAAAGTGCAGTCCATCACCTTGCCTTTCAGCTCGGGCGTAGGAGCAGGCAACTGGGCAACTGCTTCGTGAAGGTCAACATCGAAATCGGCTTCTTTTGTGTCGATAATGCTGACTCCCTGCTTACCCAATATGTCTATGAATTTCTTGTAGATAAGCTCCACTCCTTCAAGTACTGCGTTAACATCATCGGCATTCTTCATGTTCTTCAGGGCACGTTCGAAATCGTCGATGACAGGCAGTATGGTGATGATGGTTTTCTCGCCACCATTCAGGATGAGATCCGTCTTCTCCTTGATGGTACGCTTGCGATAGTTGTCGAACTCGGCAATCTTGCGCAGCAGTTGGTCCTTGAGGCTTGCTATCTCGGCATTTGCTGCTTCCAGCTGTTCCTCGACGGTAAGCTCCTTCTCCTCTTCCTGAGCGCTTTGTTCTGCACTCTGTTCTTCATTGGAAGCAATATCCTCCGCTTCTGTGTTCTGCGGAGTTTCTTTCAATTCTTCGTCTTTCAAATCTTCTTTCATTTTGTCTTGTTATTACGTCAACCTCATCCATACAAGAAGTGTGCCAATCGACGTTTTGTCATGCGTTTGTGCCGTACATTCTTTCTTTTTGTTCCTTGATGGCATCGTTGCTGATGTAGTCGTCATAGTCCATGAGCTTGTCTATGATGCCGTTTGGCGTGAGTTCTATGATGCGTGTGGCAACAGTCTGGATGAACTCGTGGTCGTGCGAACTGAACAGGATGTTACCCTTGAAGAGTTTGAGGTTGTTGTTGAAAGCCTGGATGCTTTCCAGATCGAGGTGGTTCGTGGGTGTATCGAGAATGAGGCAATTCGCGTTCTTCAGCTGCATGCGGGCTATCATACAACGCATCTTTTCGCCTCCGCTGAGCACGTTCACCTTCTTCAGGACCTCTTCGCCAGAGAAGAGCATTCGGCCCAGGAAAGCCTTGAAATACACTTCGTTACCTTCTCCGAACTGGCCCAACCAATCCACCAGGTTGAGCTGACTCTGGAAGAACTCTGTGTTGTCGAGCGGAAGATATGCAGTTGTGATTGTGATGCCCCACTTGAAGGTGCCGGCCTGAGCCTCTCTGTTGCCGTTTATGATTTCGAAGAGTGCTGTCATTGCCCTCGGGTCGCGACTCAGGAAGACAACTTTGTCGCCCTTCTCGACCGTGAAGCTGACATTGTCGAAGAGCACAGTTCCGTCTTCGCTGGTGGCCTTCAAGCCTTCCACTTCGAGGATCTGATTGCCGGGCTCGCGGTCCATCTGGAAGATGATGCCGGGGTATTTGCGGGTTGAGGGTTTGATTTCCTCGATGTTGAGCTTCTCCAGCATCTTCTTGCGGCTCGTAGTCTGCTTGCTCTTAGCCACATTTGCCGAGAAACGACGGATAAACTCCTCGAGTTCCTTCTTCTTTTCCTCAGCCTTCGCTTTTTGGTTCTGAGCCTGACGCAGAGCCAGCTGCGAGCTCTCGTACCAGAAGCTGTAGTTGCCGGCAAACATGGTCACCTTGCCGAAGTCGATATCAACAGTATGCGTGCAGACACAATCGAGGAAGTGACGGTCGTGACTGACCACAAGCACAGTGTGTTCGAACTCGCTCAGGTACTGCTCCAACCACTGGACTGTATCGAGGTCGAGGTCGTTGGTGGGCTCGTCGAGAAGCAGGTTGTCCGGGTTTCCGAAGAGCGCCTTTGCCAGCATGACGCGAACCTTTTCCTTACCCGAAAGCTCGCCCATCAGCTGGTAGTGTTTGGCTTCCTTGATGCCCAGACCCGAGAGTAGGGCGGCAGCATCGCTTTCTGCCTCGTAGCCGCCCATTTCGGCGAACTTCTCTTCCAGTTCGGCCACACGGATGCCGTCTTCGTCCGAGAAGTCCTCTTTCGAATAGAGAGCCTCGCGTTCCTTCATCACATCCCACATTGTGGTGTGTCCCATCAGCACAGTGTTGAGGACAGTTTCCTGGTCGTACTGGAAGTGGTCCTGACTGAGGACAGAGAGTCGTTCGCCCGGTCCCAGCTCGACTGTGCCTTTCGTGGGCTCCAGTTCGCCGCTGATGGCTTTCAGGAGGGTTGATTTGCCCGCTCCGTTGGCTCCGATGATGCCATAGATGTTGCCACTTGTGAACTTCATGTTGACGTCCTTGTAGAGGACGCGTTTGCCGAATTGTACGGCGATATTGGATAGTGTAATCATATTCTAACGGATTCTGATGATTTCGCCCACTTCAACTGCGTGAGGCTCGTCCCATTTGTTGAGCTTGCAGAGCGACTCGAGCCGGATGGCGTAGAGTTGGCTGATGTCGTGTAGGCTTTGGTTGACCTCTACGATATGTATGGGGTTCTTCTTGAACTCTTTGCTGGCACACTTGCGCTTCTTCTGGAGGTAGATGAGGTCGCCGGCTGTGGGTGCATAGTCGCGGGGCAAGTCGTTGTATTTGTAGAGCTTACGCAGGCTGATGCCAGTCTTCTGACTGATGGTCGCCATATCGTCTCCGACCTCTACGATGATGAAGTAGCACTTGTTGCCCTTGTAAACCACGTGCCGAAGGAAGAAGTCGTCCACCTCTTGTGTCTGTGGAGCTGTGGAAGGCCTGGCCTGGCGGTATTTGCCTGTGTCGAACTGATAGAGACTGTACATCTCTATGACGCGAATGAGGGCTTCGGCATAGGTTGGACTGGTGGCGTAACCTGCAGCCTTCAGTCCGCGAGCCCAACCCTTGTAGTCTGTCGGAGAGAGTCGGAAGAGACCCTGATAGCGCTTCTGTTGCAGGAACTTCGAGTGGTCGATGTAGCTCTCTCTGGCGCTCCTGTACTTGCGGAAGCGGTCATCGGGTCTGTCGTCACTTTGGACGATGTACGGCCCGTTCCAGTACATTCCGACCTTGATGCCGAAGTGGTTGTTGGCCTGAGTCGCCAGCCTGCTTCGGCCCGCATTACTCTCCAGAAGGCCCTGTGCGAGGGTGATGGAGGCTGGGATGCGATACTCGCGCATCTGCTCGATGGCCCAGTCCTTGTACTTGTCGATGTAAGTCCAGTAAGCCTGGTTGGTGCGTTGTGCCTGAATAAGCAGGCAAACTGCCGATAACAGTAGTGTGAGGATGTGCTTTTTCATAAGATGGGCGCAAAGGTACGAAAAAAAGTTCATAGTTCATAGTTCACAGTTCATAATTATTTCGTAAATTTGCACTTGCAATACATTATTATATATGAAAGAGCATAAGATAGAGTCTGTTTTCCACCTCTGTGAGCCAAGTGAACTGAACAAGGAGGAACGCGAGCTGGTCGATGCAGCAAAGCGGGCCACGAAAGGCAGCTATGCCCCCTTCTCGAAGTTCAAGGTCGGAGCAGCTGTGCGTCTGGAGAGTGGAAGGATTGTGGTTGGAGCCAATCAGGAGAATGCGGCTTATCCGAGCGGACTTTGTGCCGAGCGGACTGCGCTCTTTGCAGCTGGAGCGCAATATCCTGACGAAGCGGTTGTGGCTTTGGCCATAGCGGCCAGGAAGGGCAGGCGTTTCACGGCAGAACCCATTCCGCCTTGTGGAGCTTGCCGTCAGGTCATCAGTGGTGTGGAAGACCGTCACGGAAAGGCCATTCGCATCTTTCTCTATGGTTCGGACGGCATAGTCGTTTGTGACGGGATAACCCCGCTCTTACCCTTCAGGTTCTCCGAGTTCTGAGGAGGAAGACTTTCCTCTTACAAACTTAACGTGGGACAATTGCAATCGTATAGTGTTACGTTTGCAATTTAATAGTGTTACGTTGGCGATTTACTAGTGTGAAGTTTGCGAATGACACTGGGGAACTACGGAATCCAGTCGGGGATGGGCTTTACAACTGCTCTTGCTCATCCTCGCTCTTCTCGACTTTCTCTGGAATCTTCGGAGTTTCCTTTGCGGGTTCGTCCGATTTCTTGATGTCGTCAGACTTCTTTATGTCGGAAGATTTTTTCTGCGTATTAGCTGCAGCTTCCCTCTTTTCGGGCCTTTGTGGCCTCTCTGGCTTTGAGGGCTTACTCGGCTTCTCGGCAACTTCCGTCTTTCCTTCGCCTTCAATCTTCTCGGACTTTTCTGTATTTGCCCCAACTGTTCCTCCTGTTTCGCCAGCCGTTCCACCACTCATCTCGTCACCCGACTCTCCGACTATCTTTTCGTCTACAGCGGATTGAACGCTGTCGGTAAGTTCCTTCTTGACGCTTTTCGATGTCGAATCGAAGAGCTTGTAGGTGGTGCGCAAGACTTTGAACTCGGTTCTGCGGTTCAGCGAATGGCAGATTTCCTGCTTCTCTTCGTCCTCGAGAGCCGTGATGAACGCTTCCGTCAAAGTGTCGCCTTCGTTGAGGAATTCGTAGGTGGCGGCAATTCGCTTCGTCACAATCTTCGGACGCTTCTCGCCATAACCCTTCGGAGAAAGGCGGAGGCTGTCGATTCCGTGAGTTTGGAGGTAGTTCACCACGCTTTCTGCACGCCTTTGCGAGAGCTTCTCGTTGTACTCGTCCTTACCTCGGAAATCACAATGTGAGGCCAGTTCGATGGTGACGTTGGGATTCTCGTTCAAGAGGACTACGAGGCTGTCGAGCGCAACTTTGGAACTGTCCAGGAGGACTGCGGAATCGAACTCGTAGAAGATGTTGCGGATGAGCACAGGATTCTCTATGCTGGCCAAGGGGAACTGTAACGTGAATTCTTGGCTCACGCTACTTGTGTCTACGCTAAGTTCCTCTTTATGATTGAGATAGCCTTTGCAAGTTCCCAGGAAGACATAGTTGACCTTCGGCTTCACTTCCTGCTCGAAACTGCCGTCACCTCGAACGCTAAGCTTCAGGTAGGTTCCATCGTCGCCAACCATATATACAAGTCCTTCAGGCAACTCGTAGCCGTCCTTCTCGTAAACCCAACCCTTGACGGTCTGAATGACCTCAGGATGCTCGAAACGCATGATGTGGTCCCAACCTCTTGCGTCACCTCTGTTCGTGCAGAAATAGCCACGATTGTGCAAGCCCTCGAAAGTCATTCCGAAGTCGTCTCCGCTGGAGTTCATGGGGTACTTCAGGTTCTCGAGCGTCCAATCTCCCAGGCTGTCTTGAACAGCTTTGATGATGTCCAAACCGCCCATACCTACGTGGCCGTTACTTGAGAAATAGAAGTCTCCGTTGGGACGGAACGCAGGGAACATCTCGTCGCCAGGCGTATTGATGGGCCATCCAGCATTCTCCACACCACCCAGCCCGTGGTCGGTCAAAGCAATCTTCCAAATGTCGAAGCCGCCTTGTCCGCCTGGCATATCGCTTGTGAAGTAGAGCCAATTCCCATCCGGACTGACGGCAGGATGAGCATAACTGGAGAGTGTGTCTTTCGAGATTTGCAGCAGTTGTGGCTTACTCCAAGCTGCATCACTACGGGAACTGGTGTAGATTTGGGCAAAGCGGGGATAGTCTGCGTCATAAGTGCAAACAGTCAGGTACATCGTTTTGCCGTCAGGAGAGAAGCAACAAGCACCTTCCTCGTATTCGCTATTCAGGTCGCCCTCTACAGTTTCAACAGGTTCCCACTTGCCTTTATCGTCCTTCTTCGTGAAGAAAATGTCTGCGCTCTTGGTGCCCGTAACGCCACTTATCTCGTTACCTTTAGCGTCATTTCTGGTGCTGGTAAAGTAGAGCATATCGCTATCATCACCCAAAAGAGCAGGACTGAAGTCGCTTCTTCTGCTGGTCAGTATCGGTTCTTTCTTGATGCTGTAAAGCGAGAAGGCGTTCTTCCACTTCGGTGCAAGTTCGCATCCCTTTAACCCATTGAGTGCCAATGTGTCATTCGGTACTTTCTCGAGGAAGGCTTCATATGCTTTGACGGCACTCTTGTAGTCGCCGTTCTTCTGATGAAGTTGGCCAAGATAGAGTAGAGCCATCGAGTCGGGATAACCATAACGGACTGAGTTCTGATAGGCTCCGATGGCCTTTGCCGTATAGTTGATGCGACGATAGCATTGTGCCATCTTCCAAGCTCGCTGTCCTCGCTTGTCCTTGTCCTTCGTCTGGGTGCGTGAATAAGCCTTCTTGTATTCGGCTGCAGCATCGAAATACTCGCCGATAGCATAGAACTGGTCGCCCTTCTTGACGTGAACTTCAGGCGTACAAGCTGCTACAAGAAGCGAGAGAAGAATATATCGTAGAAGCGTCTTCATAACTTAATATATCATTATATATATAACGTATAAAGGCGCGTTTTATTGTATGTTTGGTTGTTTGTTGTCTTTCAGGACGGCCAGAACGATGTCCGAAACCATCTGTTTCAGTTCTTCGAGGAAAGTCTTGGCTTCGTATTCGTGGCGTTCTATCTGCCGTAGTTTCTTCTCCCAACGTCCTGTCAGTTCTGCACTCTTGAGCAACTCTTCGTGAATGAGGTCGATGAGTTCGAAGCCCGTTTGTGTCGGATGAAGCGAAGAACGTTCCCTGCGAATGTAGTTACGACGGATGAGGGTTTCGATGATGGCAGCTCTGGTACTTGGCCGGCCAATTCCATTCTCCTTCAAGGCATCTCTGAGTTCTTCGTCTTCCACAGTCTTGCCTGCCGTTTCCATTGCTCGCAGCAAAGTGGCATCTGTGTAAGGTTTGGGTGGTGTAGTCCATTTCTCGGCAAGAGAGGGGATGTGAGGACCGCTTTCGCCTTTCGTGAAAACGGGAAGTGTGTCAGGTTCTGCTTCTTCCTCAGGTGTTTCAACTTTCTTCTTGAATACGACTTTCCAGCCTTCTTCGATGATTACCTTACCTGTTGTGCGGAAGAGGATTTGCTTGTCGTCGGAGGGCTTCACTTCGCCCATCACTGTTGTTGTCTCGAACTTGCAATCGTCGTAGAAGGCTGCGATAAAAGCTCTTGCAACAATGTCGAACACCTTTTGCTCCAGTTCTGTGAGGTTCTGTGGAATGACACCAGTCGGGATGATAGCGTGGTGATCTGTCACCTTCGAGTTGTCGAACACCTTCTTCGACTTGCGTAAAGGTTTTCCGCCGCCAAGAGGGCGAATGAGGTCGGTATAAGGAGCTACGCCTGCAAACTTTGTCTGGTAGAGACCATTCATGGTTTGGGGGCATTTCGGATAAACATCATCGGGCAGGAAAGTTGTATCAACACGCGGATAGGTCGTGACTTTCTTCTCGTAGAGACTTTGGATGATGGAGAGCGTTTGCTCGGCTGAAAGCCCGAGTTTCTTGTTGCAATCCACCTGAAGTCCTGTCAAATCATAAAGTCTCGGAGGTGCTTCCGTTCCTTTCTTCTTCTCGACGGAAAGAACGGTGAAAGGCTTTTCCTTGATGCTTTCGACGATTGCCTTTCCTTCGGCTTCTGTTGCGTATTCCAGAGGCTTGTAGATGATGCCTTTCGGCTTCTGTTTCTTCCCTTTTTCTGCAGCTGCAGCAACTGCGGCGGCATCTTCCGCTTCGGCTTCTTCGTCACGTTCAATCGCGTTGAATTTCGTGTCGCGATACAGTGTGGAGAGCACCCACGACTGCTTTGGGACGAAATTGTCTATTTCTCTCTGTCTGGCCACAACAAGCGCGAGGGTAGGGGTTTGCACTCGGCCCACACTAAGCACTTGCCGTTTGCCTGCAGCATATTTTAATGTATAGAGTCGTGTGGCGTTCATTCCGAGCAACCAATCGCCTATAGCGCGCATGAGACCGGCTTCGTAGAGACCTTGATAGGCACTTTGGTCCTTGAGCGTCTGGAAACCTTCCTTGATGGCTTCTTCTGTCAGACTGTTCACCCAAAGTCGCTTCACGGGACACTTTGCCGCAGCCTTTTGCATCACCCATCGTTGGATGAGTTCACCTTCTTGCCCGGCATCACCGCAATTTATGATTTCATCGGCCTTCTGGAAGAGTCCTTCGATGATGCCGAACTGCTTTTCGACGCCTTTGTCCGGCTTGAGTTTGATGCCGAAACGGGGTGGAATCATTGGCAACTGACTGAGGCTCCAGTTCTTCCACATTGAGGTATATTCGTGCGGTTCCTTCAGCTCGCAAAGGTGGCCGAAAGTCCAGGTCACCTGATATCCGTTGCCTTCCAGGTAGCCGTCCTTCGTGCTTTTGGCTCCCAGAATATTGGCGATTTCACGGGCCACAGAGGGTTTCTCGGCAATACAAACAATCATAATTTACGATTTGACTATTTACGATTTACGATTTCTGTGCAAAGATACAAATAATTTTTCACTTTTCACTTTTCAATTTTCAATTTTTTTCGTACCTTTGTGCCTGTTATGGAGCCAATCATTTCGTTCATCGTCACCTATCACAACGAGCCGGAATCCTTTCTGCAGGCTTGTTTGGAGAGCATCCAGGCCCTTCCTCTTCGCGAGGAAGAAGTGGAAATCCTGGTTGTGGACGACGGTAGTGAGGTGCTCCCGACCTTTGCCGGAAAAGCGGGAATCCGTTATATCCGACAGGAACAGGCCGGACTTTCTGTGGCCCGAAACAAGGGAATCAGGTATTCTCAGGGGCAATATCTGCAGTTTGTTGATGCTGACGATTATATTCTCCCGGCCGTTTACGAGAAGGTTCTCGAGCAAATCAGGGACGGCAATCCGGATTTGGTCCTCTTCAAGATGACGAAAAAAGCCTCGAAAGCCTCGAAATGTACCTCGAAGACCACTTCCGGACCACACTTCCTTCAGCATCGCAACCTTCGGGCAGCTGCTTGGGGGTATGCTTTCAAGCGTGAGATACTGGGCGATTTGCGATTCTATCCAGGCATTTTGCACGAGGATGAACTCTTCACTCCGCAGATTTTCTTGAGGGCAAACACTCTGGTTGACCTTGATGCAAAAGCATATTTCTATCGTCAGCACGAAGGCACAATCACGCACTCGAAATCGCTCGATAAAGTTCGTAAACGCCTGGATGATATCCACTTTGTTCTTAGGGAGTTACAAGCTTTGGATAATCCTTTGCTTAAACGCAGGATAAGACAGCTCACGCTCGACTATTTGCAGCGGGTTTGGACCTTGACTCATAGCCCTCGAGAACTTCGTCGTCGCAAGAAGGAACTGCGGAAAGAAGGCTTCCTTCCTTTGCCTGTCCGTTTCTATTCGCTGCGTTATTTCCTGGCAAGTTTGGTCTGGTAGGAAAACATCGCGTAGTTAAAACGAAAACTTCACGTTTGAAGTTGGCCAACAACTAGTGTGACGATTGGCATTTACTAGTGTGAAGTTTGGCATTTACTAGTGTGAAGTTTGCAAACAACTAGTGTTACGTTTGCATTTGTATAGTGTTACGTTTGTATTTGTATAGTGTTACGATTGCATTTGTATAGTGTTTCGTTGGGGTTTTACATTATTCAATAAAAATCTTATCTTTTATTTGCATTACTCTTGCTTTTTTCGTAACTTTGCAAAGCAAAATATGGACTTAATTCATGCAAAACATTAGAAATTTCTGCATTATTGCCCACATCGATCACGGAAAAAGCACGCTGGCAGACCGTTTGCTGGAGTACACGAAAACCATAACTGTGACCAAAGGGCAGATGCTCGATGATATGGATCTGGAACAGGAGCGCGGAATCACCATCAAGAGTCACGCTATTCAGATGGAATACACGCTGGACGGACAGAAATACATTCTCAACCTTATCGATACTCCGGGACACGTTGACTTCAGCTACGAGGTCTCGCGAAGCATAGCCGCTTGCGAAGGTGCACTTCTGGTTGTGGATGCCACGCAAGGCGTTCAGGCTCAAACCATTAGCAACCTCTATATGGCTATCGATCACGACCTGGAAATCATTCCCGTCATCAATAAGTGCGATATGCCGAACGCTATGCCGGAAGAGGTCGAGGACGAAATCGTGGACCTGATCGGCTGCAAACACGAGGAAATCATTCGTGCTAGCGGTAAGACCGGAATGGGTGTGGAGGATATTCTCAGGGCGGTTGTGGAGCGCATTCCCTGTCCCAAAGGCGACGAGAAAGCTCCCCTGCAAGCCCTCATTTTCGATTCGGTTTTCAACTCGTTCCGCGGAATTATCGCTTACTTCAAGATTGTAAACGGTACGATGAAAAGCGGAGACCAAGTGCAATTCATCAATACGGGAAAGGAGTACAAAGCCGATGAAATCGGAGTTCTGAAGATGGATATGGTGCCCAGACAGGTTCTCCATTGCGGAGACGTCGGTTACATCGTATCGGGCATCAAGACGGCAACCGAGGTGAAAGTGGGCGATACGATTACGACGGTTGAGAATCCTTGCAAGGAAGCCATTTCTGGTTTCGAAGAGGTGAAGCCGATGGTCTTCGCTGGCGTGTATCCCATTGAGACAGAAGACTTTGAGAACCTGCGCGCTTCGCTCGAGAAACTGCAGCTCAACGATGCCAGTCTCACCTTCACTCCCGAGAGTTCTGTGGCTCTGGGATTCGGTTTCCGTTGCGGTTTCCTTGGCCTCTTGCACATGGAAATCATTCAGGAAAGGCTCGACCGCGAGTTCAATATGGACGTCATCACGACTGTCCCCAACGTATCTTACCTTGTTTACGACAAACAGGGACAGATGCAGGAAGTGCACAACCCAAGCGGAATGCCCGACCAGACGCTAATCGACCACATCGAGGAACCATACATTCATGCTTCTGTCATCACGACGGCCAACTATATCGGCCCCATCATGACGCTCTGTTTAGGCAAGCGAGGCGAACTCCTGAAGCAGGAATACATTAGCGGAAACCGTGTGGAACTGCAATACGCGATGCCCCTTGGCGAGATAGTCATCGACTTCTACGACAAACTCAAGAGCATCTCGAAGGGCTATGCCTCGTTCGATTATCACCAGGACGGCTATCGTCCCAGCAAACTCGTCAAGATGGACATTCTGCTCAATGGAGAACCCGTCGACGCACTTTCCACTTTGACGCATTTCGATAATGCGGAGACCTTTGGCCGCAGGATGTGCGAGAAGCTGAAGGAACTCCTCCCTCGACAACAGTTCGACATCGCCATCCAGGCTGCCATCGGAGCGAAGATTATTGCCCGCGAAACTGTGAAGCAGGTCCGCAAGGACGTCCTCGCAAAGTGCTATGGAGGTGATGTGAGCCGTAAACGCAAACTCCTTGAAAAACAGAAGAAAGGCAAGAAGCGCATGAAGCAGATAGGCAACGTCCAGGTTCCGCAGAAAGCCTTCCTTGCGGTCCTCAAACTAGACTAAACCACCCAGAAACTAACCACCCTCAAACAAAACAAATATGGACAATCGTCGCGATATCGCAAAGGAAATAGCCCGCATCTACTGCCCCATGACTCCGCTTGGGATTGATATGCTGGCTGGTATCCTCGTCCCAATGAAGTTCCAGAAGGGCGACACCATCCTGAAGGAAGGGAATGTCTGCAACGCCCTCTATTTCGTCGAGAAAGGTATGGTCCGGCAGTATTACTACAAGAACAAGAAAGATGTAACCGAGCACTTCTCGTTCGAGGGGCGTATCGTCTTTTGCATCGAGAGCTTGCTCAAGCAGGAACCGAGCCGCCTCATCGTCGAAGCTCTGGAAGCCACAACACTCTATGCCATTCCCTACGACATCCTCCTCGGACTGATGGTGCGCAACCAAGAGATGGAAATGCTCTATCGGAAGATACTCGAACATGTTGCCATCAGCAGCCAGGAACATGCTGACAGTCAGCGCTTTGAGAATGCCTCGGAGCGTTACGAGAGGCTGCTCCGCGAGAAACCGGAAATCATCCTCAGGGCTCCGATGGTCCACATCGCCAGTTTCCTGCAGATGACTCCCGAGACGTTGAGCCGTGTTCGTGGCGCCGCAACTTCCGGCTCGAACAAGAGCAACGCGCCTCGCGACTTGAACAATCCATGGTGGACAAATTCCAATCCGAAGTAACAACAAGCGTTATGAAAAGAAGAAGAATCATCAAAGTCAAAGACAAGACATTCGCCATATCCATTTCCGAGAGGTCGATAAAGAGTCAGATCAGGCACGTTGCAGACCGGATCAATCGCGACTACGAAGGCAAAGTGCCCATCTTCCTGGCTGTACTGAACGGCTCGTTCATCTTCGCAGCCGACCTCCTTCGCGAGATAGATGTGCCTTGCGAGGTGTCCTTCATCAAGCTGTCTTCTTATGTGGGCACAAACACATCGGGTAATGTCCGCGAGATAATCGGCTTGAACATAGACATTACAGACCGTCCGGTCATTATCGTCGAAGACATTGTCGATACGGGATTGACGATGGCTCACATGCTCCAGACCCTCAAGCAATATAAACCCGAGAGCATCAACATCTGTACGCTCTTGCTCAAGCCAAGCAAGCTGAAGGTGGACCTCGACATTCGTTACTGCTGCAACCAGATTCCCGACGACTTCGTGGTGGGTTACGGCTTGGATTACGACGGCTTCGGACGCAACACAAAAGACATCTATACCTTAATTTAAATTTGATAAATTCAAAAATCAAAATTGACAATAATGAAGAATATCATCATCTTCGGTGCCCCAGGTTCAGGTAAAGGCACTTACAGCGACGAGATTGTAGAACGTTATGGTATGGGACACATCAGCACAGGCGATGTGCTTCGTGCAGAAATCAAGAACGGAACAGAGCTGGGAAAGATTGCCCAGGGCTATATCTCGAACGGCCAGCTTATTCCCGACGACCTCATGATTGAGATTCTGGCCAAAACCTACGACGCTCAGCCTGCTGGCAAAGGCGTCATCTTCGACGGTTTCCCCCGCACAATCGCTCAGGCAGAAGCCCTCAAGAAGATGCTTGCAGAGCGCGGCCACGATTTGGGCATCATGATTGAACTGGTTGTCGAAGAGGACATCCTGATGTTCCGCCTGCTTCGTCGCGCTAAGGAACAGGGCCGCGAGGACGACAACGAAGAGACCATCAAGAAGCGTTTCGCAGTCTATCAGAACCAGACAGCTCCCCTGATTGACTGGTTCGAGAAGGAGGGCATCCGTCACACATTCCGCTGGGCAGATACGCCAAACAAGGAAGACATGATTGCCTCCATCTTCGCGTTCCTCGACACAGTGAAATGAACCCCTTTGTTTCCCTCCAAGAGACAAAGGTTCAAATTCCAATCTTTAATTTTCAATCCTATAAATGGCAGAGAGTAACTTCGTAGATTACGTCAAGATTTGCTGCCGTTCGGGTAAGGGTGGCAGAGGTTCCATGCACATGCATCGTGCCAAATACGTTCCCAATGGCGGACCTGATGGCGGCGATGGTGGGCGCGGAGGCCATGTGTATCTGCGAGGCAACCACAACTATTGGACGCTTCTGCACCTCCGCTTCGAGCGTCATGTTTTCGCCGGTCACGGAGGCAACGGAGGGCCGAGCGGTAGCACAGGAGCAGATGGCGAGGACCGTTACATCGATGTCCCTTGCGGCACAGTCGTTTACGATGCCGAGACGGGCGAATACCTCTGCGATGTGACCGACGACGGACAAGTCGTGATGCTGCTGAAAGGAGGTCGTGGAGGTATGGGCAACAAGCACTTCGCCACTTCCACCAATCAGGCTCCACGCTATGCCCAGCCGGGCGAACCGATGGAGGAGCGGACCGTTATCCTCGAGTTGAAGTTGCTGGCCGATGTCGGCCTCGTGGGTTTCCCCAATGCGGGAAAGAGCACATTGTTGAGTTCCCTGTCGAGCGCACGTCCTAAGATAGCGGGCTATCCCTTCACTACGATGGAACCCTCGCTCGGCATCGTGTCCTATCGCGACGGACAGAGCTTCGTGATGGCCGACATTCCGGGCATCATCGAGGGCGCTTCGGAGGGTAGGGGACTCGGACTTCGTTTCCTGCGCCACATCGAGCGCAATTCGCTCCTGCTCTTCATGGTGCCGGGCGATACGGACGACATCCGTCACGAGTACGAGGTGCTGCTTGGCGAGTTGCGCAACTTCAATCCCGAAATGCTCGACAAACAGAGGGTACTTGCCATCACGAAGAGCGACCTGCTGGACGACGAACTGCAGCAAATGCTCTCCGAAGACCTTCCTGACGATTTGCCCTATGTTTTCATCAGCGCAGTTACGGGAAGTGGTCTTGATAAGCTCAAAGACTTGCTCTGGACGGCTCTGAACAGCGAGAGCAACAAGCTGGCGGCCATCACCCAGCAGGAGACCATCGTGCATCGCAACAAAGACCTCGCTGCGTTCCGTCAGGAACTGCTCGACGAGGGCGAAGACGAAGAGATAGAAATCCTGGACGACGACTACATCGAAGATGTGGACGAAGAGGATTTAGAAATGTAGATAATTAGAAATGTAGAAGTTTTCTTATTTTCTTATTTTCCTATTCTCTTATTATGAACAAAATAATTGTTTACCACACTCCCTCCTGGCTGACGGCTTTTACGACGGGCAAAGGCAGTGGGGTGGAGGCACTCGGTTTCCAACTTGAGGAGCTCGCTCTCCCTCGTCAGGTACATTCGGACAATGTGCTGTGGATGCACGAAGCCGGACGCCCCGAAGCCACCGATGCCGTCATCACGGACCAGCCTGGCCTTCCGGTTTGCGTCAAGACGGCCGACTGCATCCCGGTCCTTCTTTATGATACTAGGCAGCGCATCGTGGCAGCCGTCCATGCGGGTTGGCGAGGGACCGTTTCGCGCATCGTGCAGAAGACCGTCCGCCAGATGCATCCCCTCGACCCCAAAGACCTGCACGCCATCATCGGTCCGGGCATTTCGCTCCAGCAGTTCGAGGTCGGCGATGAAGTCTACGACGCCTTCTTTGCGGCTGGTTTCCCCATGGAAAGGATAGCGCGCCGCTTCCCTTCTTCAAACGGGAAAGAGGCCTGGCACATCGACCTTTGGGATGCAAACCGTTTCCTACTTCAGGAGTTGGGCGTCGATGGCATCTTCGTTGAAGGCACTTGTACGCGCACCTATGAGGATTTCTACAGCGCCCGTCGCGAGACCATCAATACAGGGCGAAACTACAATGGAATCGTGATAAAAATGAAGAGTGAAGAGTGAAGAATGGGGAAATGATAAATGAAGTATTAAGAATTAAGAATTAAGAATGAAGAATCTCTATTCATATAACGTTATCTTTCTGTTCATTGCGCTATGTTCAATGTTCAATGTTCAATGTTCAATGGTTTTCGCTCAGGACGAAACGCCTGACATCGACGAGTGGCAGGTAATGCGTGTGGAAGCGGCAAAAGACCCCTTTGCCAATCACGACCAGTTCACGATAAACTTCGCCAATTATACAGTCGAGGAGTGGTGCTATCCGCTTCCCGGAGCCAAGGTATGCAGTCCCTATGGCGGTTCGCGGCATCATGGAGGAACTGACTTGCAAACTTTTGCCGGCGACACAACCAGAGCTGCTTTCCCGGGCGAAGTCATTCTGTCGGGCCCTTACTATGCCTACGGAAACTGCGTCATCCTTCGTCACGCAAACGGCTTGGAGACGATGTATAGCCATCATTCGCGCAATCTGGTCAAGGTGGGGCAGTGGTTGCAGGCAGGCGATCCCGTGGGTTTGGAGGGCCATACAGGCCGTGCGACAGGCGACCATCTTCATTTCGAGACACGCGTGCGTGGCCGTTCGTTCGATTCCTCTCGCATTTTCAATCACGCAAACCACAGCCTTATCCGCCAGATATTCGTTGTCACCAAGCAGCAGAACGGCGCCCTGAAATTCACCTCCGCCAAAGTCGAGTAACAGAAAGAGATCCACGCGCGAAAATATGGGGCTTACGTTTGTGTGTCAAAATTTTGTCAAAATTTTTCCTGGAATATTTATGTTTACGGCCGACCTGCTTCACGTAAAGTATCATGGCCGTTTCCCAGAGGGGTAAAATTCTTTGAATTTTAACGGCTTGTTTTAAGGCACCGTAGAGCGCAAGTTTTTGCCTATGTGGTACAGATGTACGTCGAGGGGATTTGAAGCGATTCTGGGGCAAATTAGAGGGGTTTCGGGGGGTTCTGGATTTAGTGCTGGGACTGGCAATTCTTCTTGGCATAAAAATAGCAAAAAAATAATTTTTCGACCACCGGCGCGCATCATTTTTTGTGTTTTGCTACAGTGCTACAGTTGCTACAGTTCATTTTGAGGTTATACACACCCCATTTT
This sequence comes from uncultured Bacteroidales bacterium, assembly GCA_902779315.1. GTDB lineage: Bacteria > Bacteroidota > Bacteroidia > Bacteroidales > Bacteroidaceae > Physcousia. The sequence goes on from CACZBC010000007.1 coordinate 27,563, forward strand.
GATCGTGAAAATAGCGAGGTTTTATTATTAAAATGCTTCAGTCTGGTTGGTTTTTCTCTCTTCTTTTTGGGCAGAAAAGAGAAATTTTTCGTATTTTTACACCCGAAATTCGCAAAAAATAGGCAAAGAAAGGCAACGACCTAGGGATTACAAGACATACTCCGACGCTTTGAAAGCAAGGGTAATATAATATTCGTACTTTTATATGATAGAATCTCTTCCTCTAATAATAATCTTTGTTCTTGGCCTGCTATACTTTTTGGTCAAGAAAATAGATTGGCCATCTCGTGGGGCCATAGGGGAGAGAACTGTCTCTGAAAAACTTCAAAGTTTAGGTGAACACTACATTGTTCTTGATAATTTACTAATCCCCAACGCACACGGCGACACACAAATAGACCATGTGGTGGTTTCTCCTTTCGGTATTTTTGTTGTAGAGACGAAATGTTGGAGTGGCTGGATTAGTGGTGGCGAGAACTCAGCGCAATGGACTCAGACAATCTATCAGGAGAAATATGACAAGCCCAACCCCATCTTTCAGAACAAAGTACATCTGGAAGCTGTAAAAAGTGCCTTAAAGCAATATGGTGATATATTATTTGTGCCTATAGTTGTTATTGTAGATTGTGACAGATTGGTAGTTAACGCGCCCAATCATTCCGTTATCACTCTTTATTCCCTGAAAGAAGAGGTACTGAAATATCATAGAATCCTATATACCGACGAGGAATGTGAAAAGATGGCCTTGAGTCTTCAAGGATTGTCTTCTGATGACGAAGAAAGGAGAAAAGAGCACATTCAAAAAGTCCGTACATATCAAGCCGTTTCTCAAGCTAAAGTAGATAGTGGCGTCTGCCCACGATGTGGTGGGGCGCTTGTTCTCAGAAATGGGCGATATGGTCGTTTCTATGGGTGCGCCAATTATCCTATTTGCAAATTTATATCAAAATCAGTATAAGCAGCAGAGGATTAGCTTACCGCTTAATAGCTTTGGTGAGCAGGCGCAGGTAACACCCGAAGAACACACACAAAAAGCCCCCGCTTTTGGCGAGGGCTTTCTATTTTCGTTTCCGGATTTTTAGCCTAAAGCCTTGATGGTGGCCTGGAGGGCCGCTATCTTGCTCTGGGCGTCGGCGAGTTTCTTGCGCTCCAACTCCACAACCTGAGCGGGGGCGTTCTGCACGAAGCGCTCGTTCTGCAACTTCTTCTCGATGCCCGCCATGAAGCCTTGCAGACGCTTGATCTCCGTCTCGGCCTTCTCGCGCTCGGCATCGGCGTCAATCAGGTTGCCGATGGGAACTGCATACTCGTCTGTGCCGACCAGGAAGGCCTGCGTGCCTTCGTTCTTCTCGGCGACGTTCTCTATCTGGCTCAAGCCTGCGAGTTTCCCGATGATGGCGGCAAGCGCGGAATCGCTGGTCACACCCTCTTTCGCTTTGCCGATGACCTGCAAGGGCAACGGTTCGCGGGGCGAGATGTTCTTGCTCTGACGAACGGCACGAACGCCGCTGACCACTTGCTTCATCTCCTCGACCTGCTGGATGAGCTGGGCATCTTCCTTCGTGGGTGCAGCGGTCTTGAAGACCGAAACCATCAGGGATTCGCCCTCTTTACGCTCGGCAATATGCTGCCAGAGTTCCTCCGTGATGAAGGGCATGAAGGGGTGTATGATGTGCAGGAGCTGGTCGAAGATGTCGAGCGTAGCCTGGAATGTCTTGGCATCGATTGGTGTCTGATAGGCGGGCTTGATCATCTCGAGGTACCAGCCGCTGAACTCGTCGGTGAAGAGCTTGAAGGCTGCCATCAAAGCTTCGTTCAGGCGATACTTGCTGTAGAGGTCGTTTATCTCGGCATAAGTGGCATTGAGTTTGGCTTGCATCCACTTGATGGCCAGTTCGTTAGCGCTATGTTTTTCGTTTTCGTTTGTTACTTCCCAACCCTTGACGAGGCGGAAGGCGTTCCACATCTTGTTGCAGAATGCCATACCCTGGGCGCAGAGCGCGTCGTCGTAGAGGATGTCGTTTCCGGCAGGAGCGGCCAGCATCATGCCCATGCGAACGCCGTCGGCTCCGTACTTCTCGATGAGTTCGAGGGGGTCGGGCGAGTTGCCGAGGCTCTTGCTCATCTTCCGGCCCAGTTTGTCGCGCACAATGCCTGTGAAATAGACATTACGGAAAGGTATGTCGCCCATGTATTCCTCGCCGGCCATTATCATGCGAGCCACCCAGAAGAAGATGATGTCCGGACCGGTCACGAGGTCGCTAGTGGGGTAGTAGTAGCTGATTTCCTCGTTGCCCGGGTTGTTGATGCCGTCGAAGAGCGTGACGGGCCAGAGCCAAGAGGAGAACCATGTGTCGAGCGCGTCTTCATCGCGATGGAGCATGTCCGTCGTTATCTCTTTGCCGAACTTCTCCTGAGCCTTTGCCAGAGCCTCTTCGGGCGTGAGGGCTACAACGAAACGCTCTTCCTCCTCGCCTTCGGGAGAGTCTATGAAGTAAGCAGGAATGCGATGTCCCCACCAAAGCTGGCGACTGATGCACCAGTCCTGGATGTTCTCGAGCCAGTTGCGATAGGTTGTGACGTACTTTGTGGGATGGAACTTCAGTTTGCCCTCGAGCACGGGAGGCAGAGCGATGTCGGCCATGTGCTTCATCGAGAGGAACCACTGCTTGCAGAGGCGCGGCTCGACGGCTGTGTCCTGGTTGCGCTCGGAGTAGCCCACCTTGTTCTCGTAGTCCTCGACCTTTTCCAGAAGGCCAGCGGCATCGAGGTCCTTGACGATTTGCTTGCGCACATCCATGCGGTCCATTCCCACATACAGAGGACTCTGCTCGGAGATGGTGCCGTCGGGATTGAAGATGTCTATGGTCTCCAGGTTGTGCGTCTTGCCCAACTGGTAGTCGTTCACGTCGTGAGCGGGCGTCACTTTCAAGCAACCCGTACCGAACTCGATGTCGACATAGCGGTCCTCGATGACGGGAATAACGCGGTTAACTAAAGGAACGATAACCTTGTGTCCGCGAAGCCATTGGTTCTTCGGGTCTTTGGGATTAATGCACATCGCCGTATCGCCCATGATGGTCTCGGGGCGCGTAGTGGCAACAACGGCATAGTAGCCTTTGGCGTCCTTGTGCAGAACTTCGCCCTCTTCGCCTGTCGGAACAACAGGATTCTCGTTGGCATCGGCCACATAGTATTTCAAATAATACAGCTTGCTCTTCTCGTCCTTGTAGATGACCTCTTCGGTGGAGAGCACGGTTTGCGCCTTGGGGTCCCAGTTGACCATACGGAGGCCGCGATAGATAAGGCCTTTGTCGTAGAGGTCGCAGAAGACTTTGAGCACGCTTTCGCTACGCTTCTCGTCCATCGTGAAAGCCGTGCGGTCCCAATCACAACTTGCTCCAAGTTTGCGGAGTTGCTTCAGGATAATGCCTCCGTGCTCTTCCGTCCAAGCCCAAGCGTGCTTCAGGAACTCCTCGCGAGTGAGGTCGCGCTTCTTGATACCCTGTTCTGCCAAGCGGTTCACCACCTTGGCTTCGGTAGCGATAGAGGCGTGGTCGGTTCCAGGCACCCAACAAGCGTTCTTGCCATCCAGACGGGCCTTACGAATCAGGATGTCCTGAATCGTGTTGTTGAGCATGTGTCCCATGTGGAGCACACCCGTAACGTTTGGTGGGGGAATGACGATAGTATAAGGCTCGCGATTGTCGGGCTTGCTCGCAAAGAGCTTATGGTTTGTCCAGTACTCGTACCATTTCGCCTCGACCTCTGCGGGGCTGTATTTCGTAGCTAATTCCATATTAAAAAGTTAAGAGTGAAGAGTTAAGAGTGAAGAATTAAATTTTCTATTATATATGTTATGAAAAAGTATAACCAATGTGTGATGATGCCTGCCACAATGCCTCCAGTGAAGGTGCAGATAAAACTGCGGGAAATGAAGTGACGATAGCCCAGCGAATCGAGCGTCGCTGCATCTGCACTCAGGAATCCGCTCCAGCACATTCCCATAGCTGTGAAGACGGCAATGGCGTTACTGTCTATGATGCCTTTGCTCATCATCTCTGGGATGAGACCAAGCGCGGCACCAACTGTTCCCAAAGCCGTAATGGGGAAGGCCACGAGTTCGCTCGCATTGAAGCCAAAGAGCCACTTGAAGACGAAGCCCACCTTTCCTGCCAAGAGCGGCAGAAGTTCTGTGCCTTGATATGCGCCGCCGGTATAAGTGCCCGTGTTTGTGTCTGCTCCGAAAGTAAACATCATGACGAGTGTAGAAATGATGAGCACGCCAGGAATAATGGCAAGACCAACCTCTACGCCACTCTTGCCGCCATCGAGCAAGGCATCGAGCACGCGAACGAAAAGCGTCTGGCGCGGGTCGTCGGGAACTGTCTCGTAGGGAGTCGTTCTTTTTAATTGACCATTGACCATTGACCATTGAGCATTATCTTCTTCTATCACGTCTTCGTCCTTATATTGGGGGAACTCTTTGAGCACGAGTCTTTGCATCAGTCTTGTGGCAGTAATGCTGCCAACAATGGCTCCCACGAGTCCGTAAAGCGGTTCGGTATAGAAGCCGTGGCCCATCATGAAGATAATGACGAGCAAGCCCATGGCATAACTGCCTGCGAAGTTCACCAGGCTGATGTGCTGGTAGCGCTTGAAGTAACGGGCAAAGAGTGGATTCTTCGCGACGGAAATGATGACAGGCTTATCGCTGAGGAATGTCATTAAAGCGCCTGCGGAAGAGACTCCAGGCAAGTTGTAGAGAGGTCGCAGCACGGGCTTGAGCATCTTCTGCAGTAAGTCAACAACGCCAAACACGCTAAAGATGCGACTCAAAGCTCCCGTCAGAACGCACATTGCCATCAGGTAGAAGACGGTATTGAGCAGAAGGTCGTGAGCCGTCCTCATAATCGTGTTGAGCATGTTCGTGAAACCCATCACAGAGGAAAGGTAGCCGAAGAGCACTACAACAACTATCAGGCATGGTATGCCGCGAGGAATCTTTTTCATCTCTTAGAATATCTTACCGCAAAGGCGGAAGTTAAGGACGGGATAAGCTTTAATTTTCGTTACGACCTTCAGCAGTTTGGCATTATCGCCTCCTGCATTGGTGTCCTCAACTGCCATTCCGTTGCAATATACGGAGGGCTTTCCCCACAGAACGCAGCCAAGATCCATCTTCAGGCCGATTCTGCCCTTCGGAACTGCACGGCCCAGTCCAATGCCCAAATAAGTCTTTACGGGCTTGACTTTCAGTTTGGCATTTATGTTGCCCTCTTCGTCGGGTTGGAGCAGATAATCTCCCAAGGCCGGCCCGTAGTTCTGCATCTTGTAGTTTGGATTCGAGGCGTTGTATTCGTTTATGGCCAGATTGGCTTTTGTCACTTCGGGTATAGGCTCTACATTGTACAGGTCCATCATCTCGTCGGAACCAAAGTAAACTCCGGCCGTAACGTGAAAGCTCGTAATCATTGGAAGGGGAGTAACGTTGACCAGCACTTTGCCGCCCTTCATCAAGGGCTTTGCTTTGAAGGGAACCTTCCTGATGTCTCCCAAAGGCTGATTCATGCCAAGCGAAGTGTTGAACTTGAATCCGGGAAACATCGTGTAGCCGGCTTGTATGTCTATGAAAGACGTGAATGGCACACTCGCATCGATGCCCACCCCAAATGTGCCCACATCCACTCCGATAGCAAGGTGGTTGAGGATGTGAAGATCCTTTTGGGCAGATGCGTTGGAGAGCATCATAAATGCCGCGACGAGGGGTAGGAGAGCCTTATTCATAAATGGAGATGCTGTTAGTCGTTAATCTCGAAGTAGTTCTCTAGGATGTCCTGTGCCTGCTTCTCCTTGTTGTCGATGTCGTGAATAACCTTTCCATGCTCCAGAAGCACAATGCGCTCACTAATGTCGACTGTATGTTGGAGGTTGTGGCTGCTGACAAGAATCGTGGCTCCAGTTTCCTCGTTGTATTTCTTCAGCAAGTGCTTGATGGCATTCTGGCTACTTGGATCGAGGAAATTGAAAGGCTCGTCGAGAATGAGCACTTTCGGACGAAGCAGCATAGCCGCCATGATGCCAACTTTCTGCTTGTTGCCGGCACTAAGCGTGCGGATGAGTTTCTTCTGGCCGGCTAGTTCGTCCGCCATGAAGTGCTGGTACTGGGCAAGGAACTCTTGGAGCTGTTCGTCGCTCGTATCTGTAAGGCGGGCAATGAACTGGAAATACTCGTCGGGAGTCAGGTAGTCGATGAGGAAACTCTCGTCCACGAAAGCACCCGTCCAATCCTTCCACACTTCTGTTTCAGCCACATTGACATCAACTTCTCCGTCTTTCATGTGAACAGTTCCTGTATCTGCTTTTATGAGGTCGAGGATAAGGCGGAAGAGTGTGCTCTTGCCAGCACCATTGTTGCCTACCAATCCCAGCAGTTCGCCACTATGGATGGTAAGTTCAGGAATATCGACGGCAACTTTTTCGCCAAAAGTCTTTCTTAAATTGTTGATGATGATTTCCATAACTATGAACTATGAATTACGAATTATGAATTGCGCGAAGCCCTGAAGCCTTCCATATTCTTATAACGTCTTGCCATAAAGCGTTTGTATACATTTCGAAGCCAGTATTGATGGGTGGCAACACCCGCTATTCCGAGCAAAGCAAGGAAGACATAACCCCAAGGTTCGCCGAGAAGAGCCGTTGCCGCTTTCTCAAAAGCAATCGGCAGGAAGAGGATAACGATGCTGACAATCTGCTGGGCCGTGTTGCCCTGCTTGCTTGTTAACTTCGTGTTCATGGGAAGTGTGTTGTCGTTGTAGACAGCCATCTGGAAGAGGAGAGGGTAGAGCACACCAGCCGTGAAGAAGAAGTAGCCGATGTTCATCCAAACAGACATCTTGCCGATTATCATCAAAGGCAACAGGATGATGGGTGGAATGAAGAGTAGAAGAACGTTGAAATAGTACTTTGCCGTAAGCAATTGCAGGATGCTTTCGCGGCGGCTCATCAGTCCGTCGATGTAGTTGCCCTCGTAGCACATAATCATCACTAGCGTCATCATGCCCAAGACAATATAGTTGTAAAGGCAGATGAACGAGCGCATGAAGCTGTTGTCGTACACATCGCTGAAGTACATGATGACACTGAACAGCACCATCATGAACAAGCCGGCAAGGAAACTCATTCTCACCGTTTTGTTGCGAAGCCGTTGCTTAACCTCGAGCTTGAAGTATTCGCCAAGACGGCCAAAGCGGTTCAGGAAGTTCAGTTGTGTTGCATGCTTTATTTCCTTCTCTTCCTTCTTTGCAACCTCGTCGTACACCATTCCCATCTGCAACTTGTAGTTTGCCCAATACAACAGGGCAATGAGCGCACCAGTCAAGAGGAAGGGCCAAAGTTTCCATTGCAGGAAGTCGTACATTAAGACGGTACAGGGCATATCGAGCGGATTTTTGTCTGGAACAAGCATGATGGCAAGCAAAGCTCCGTGAATGGCAATAGGAAGCAAGAGCCAAGCCATATGTTTCATAATCAAAGCCCTGCAGAAGAGATAGGCATAGCCGTTTGCAACGAGCAGTAGCCACCATCCAAGCAACCAGCCAAAGAATGCTATCCAGCCCAAAGGAATGGCGATTGCAATGAGTCCGAATGGAACAAGCAAGAAGAACCAATAGAGATTGCCCCACGTAAGGCCGGCCCTCGAAAGGTAGACGTTCATCAGGAAACTCCTTCGAATGGGCAACAACGCATAGGGCTGCACATTTTGTGCTGGCGTCTCTTGAAGGCCAAAGCGAAACCAGAAGTCGCAAATCAACAGATAGAGCAAACCGCCATCGAAAACATGGAAGGCTGCGACTCCATTGTAACTGCCCTTCATTCCAACAGCCATCACAACTCCCATAAAGATAAGGATAGCAGCATAATAAAGCCACATGAAAATCATCAAGAACTTCATGAAGCGATTCTTATCGAGCATAGGATGCCTTTCCGTCTTCAGGTCGGCATTCTTGCCAATCAATCTGTAGAGTTGGTACTTGTTCATTGTGCAAGATACTTTTCCGCCTCCATTGCGGCTTTTGCCCCGCTACCAGCTGCAATTACTGCTTGTCTGTATTTCGAGTCGGCCACATCGCCAGCAACATATACGCCAGGAACGTTGGTGCAGGGTGTGTCTCCTTCTGTCATGATGAAGCCATTCTCGTCTGTCTTGAGCCAAGGCGTGAACAGTTCGCTGTTGGGATGATGTCCGATGGCAAGGAAGAAACCGTCGATTGGCAGGTCATATTCTCTTTCGTCACTTTCCCCTTTTCTGTATATGAGATGTGCGCCCTCGACTCCATTCTCGCCGAAAAGGCCAAGCGTGTTGGTTTCGAAGAGCACTTCAATCTTTTCGTTGTTGAAAACGCGCTCTTGCATAATCTTGCTGGCACGAAGGTATGGCTTGCGAACAATGAGGTAAACTTTCGAAGCGAGGCCAGCCAAATAGGATGCCTCTTCACAAGCCGTATCGCCCCCACCAACTACTGCCACAACTTTCTTGCGATAGAAGAAACCGTCGCAGGTTGCACAAGCGCTCACTCCTCTGCCCATATACTTCTGCTCGTCGCTAAGTCCGAGATACTTTGCACTAGCTCCAGTTGCGATAATCAGGCTGTCTGCAGTCCATTCGTTACCATCGTCGAGCGTGATAAGGAAAGGTCGAATGCCCAGATCTACCTTTGTTGCCACATTGGAAAGTATTTGTGTGCCAAAGCGTTCTGCCTGTTGACGCATGTTTTCCATCAGTTCGTTCGCATCAACGCCATCAGGGAAGCCTGGGAAGTTCTCCACCTCTGTCGTGATAGTAAGTTGTCCTCCTGGTTGAAGTCCTTCAAGCAAAACAGGAGAGAGGTTAGCACGACCTGCATATATACCTGCCGTATAGCCTGCAGGACCGCTACCTATAATAAGAAGTCTTGTGTGTGTGCTCATCTCATGTCATTAATTAATACGTTTGGATACTCGCTTTCTTTGAACGTAAAGAAGTCGTCACTCAAATTCAGATTGCCTTTGAAACTAAGGACGCTGACTCGTTGCCAGTCCTTGTTTTCGCGGAGACGGATGCAAAGGGGCTGATAGTCGCTCTTTCGGACATCGACGTAGATTTCCTTTACTTCCATCTTTGCATATCGTGCTTTAAGGTAGACCTCGTAAACCGCTTCACCTCGAAGGACAGTTTCCTTAACGGTCATCTTGAAGCCTTTCTTGTAGATGTTCATGAACGTGTAAGGGTTCATCGCGGCCATTTCCTTCTTGTTGGGCTCATCGATGTTCACCTCGTTAGCTTCAGGAACGTAGCACCAACGTGTTTTTCCGTTGTACCAAGTCTTTATGCCATCAGCCTCGAGCTTCATTTTGCTTTCCTGCAACCACATAGTCCCAGAGGAAGATGCGGTTTCAGTCCCATTCGAGAAGATGCCGGCTTTGTATTCTATCTTGACATTTCCTGCCTTACGGATGCGGTCGGCAGCTATGTCGAGCACCTTCATGGCATCCTGAGCTTGTATGCAAATGCTGACTAAAACGGCCAGCAATGAAAGAGTCTTTCTCATTTTATCTAAGGTTATCCATTATCATCATTAACTGTTCTTCGCTTACACAAAGCACTTCGCGGGGCTTGCTGCCTTTCGCAGGACCTACGATGCCAGCCTTTTCGAGCTGATCCATCAAGCGTCCTGCACGATTGTAACCAATCGCGAACTTGCGCTGAATCATGCTTGTGCTGCCGTTTTGCTCGCTAACAATCATACGAGCTGCATCCTCGAACATCGGATCGAGGTGTGTCATATCCACTTCTCCCAAGCCGCTATCTTCGTCGCCTTCAAGTGGAACTTCCGGCAAGAGATAGGGCGAGGTGTAACTTTGTTGCTTAGCAATATAATGCACAATGTCCTCGAGCTCGTTTGTATCGATGAATGCACATTGAATTCGAACGGGTTCCGAGCCTGTCATCAAGAGCATATCGCCTTTTCCGACGAGTTGGTTTGCTCCAGTTCGGTCTAGGATTGTCTTACTGTCGACGCCTGTAGTTACCTTGAAGGCCATACGTGCTGGGAAGTTTGCCTTGATGGTACCTGTAATGATGTTGGCTGTGGGGCGTTGTGTGGCGATAATCATATGGATGCCGACTGCTCGAGCAAGTTGCGCGATACGAGCGATGGGAAGTTCTATTTCCTTGCCTGCCGTCATGATGAGGTCGCCATACTCGTCGATAACCACAACTATATAGGGCATAAACCTGTGCCCATTTTGTGGATTCAGCTGGCGTTCGCGGAACTTTTCATTGTATTCCTTGACATTCCTTGCATGTGCTTTCTTGAGCAGATCATAGCGTTGGTCCATTTCGAGGCAAAGGCTCTTGAGTGTCTGAATCACTTTGTTGACGTCCGTAATGATGGGCTCTTCTGTGTCTTCGTTACCTTCAACTTGTGCCAGGAAATGGTTGACTATGGGAGCATAAAGGTTGAACTCGACTTTCTTGGGGTCGATCATGACCAGTTTCAACTCGGCTGGATGCTTCTTATATAGTAAAGAAGTGATGATGACATTCAGGCCGACAGACTTACCCTGACCTGTTGCACCAGCTACAAGAAGGTGCGGCATCTTCGTGAGGTCCGCTATGAAGACCTCGTTGGTGATGGTCTTTCCGAGAGCCATAGGCAGCTCGTAATCTGTTTCTTGGAACTTACGGCTGTTCAGGATGCTTTCCATCGAGACCATTTGGGGCTTGAGGTTGGGCACTTCTATGCCGATGGTTCCTTTGCCAGGAATGGGTGCGATGATTCGGATGCCTAATGCACTGAGGCTCAGAGCAATGTCGTCTTCGAGGTTTCGAATCGTGCTGATACGAATGCCAGGAGCGGGCGTGATTTCGTAGAGCGTGATTGTGGGGCCGATTGTGGCTTTTGTATTATCGAGGATTTCGACTCGGAAGTTGCTCAGAACCGTTTTGATGCGGTTCTTGTTGTTGCGCTGCTCCTCCATATCGATAGCATTCGTGGTGTTATCATAATGGGTGAGGAGGTCGATGGTGGGATACTTGTAGTTCTCCAAGTCGAGCTTCGGATCGTAAGGCTCCAATGCGCGTCCGTCAGAGAGGTTAGCCTTCTCTGGATCTTGACCCACCACCACAGTGATATTATCCTCGTCGTTCGACTCATCCAGACCTTTCAGGGGAGCCAACGGATCTTCTGCAAAGTCAATGGTAGTCGCAGTTTGAGCGGCTTCGTCACTGAAGGGAATGCGAGGCTCTTCATCCTCTTTCGGCTCTTCCTGCTTGCATTCGTCCTCGCTGTCGGGCATCAAGGGATAAGTCACTTCTGGCTCTTCCTCCTGTTCTTCCACTTCGTCGGACTCCTCTTCCTTCTTCTTTCGGATGAGAAGATGACGGATCCAAGTGATGGCTTCGTCGCTGAGATAGAAGAGATAGAGTAGGGCGGAAAGGATGAAGATGAGCAGCGTGCCGAGGCCTCCAACTTTGCTCTGCAAGAAGTTCAGTTCGTTCTGACCAATCATGCCGCCCCAAATGATATAAGTATTTTGGGCACCAGGGAAATAACGCACAATGTAAGCGGCAAAGGCAGAAGCCCAAGCCATGATTATCATGCAGTTAAGGAACCAAAGATGAAGTCTCACTTTAGCCAATCCCATGATGCGAATGCTGGCTGCAAGCATTAGGATGGGGATGAGTATACTGGAGACTCCGAAGGTGTTATCCATTAGCCAATGTGCCACTTCATAGCCCCAACGGCCCAACCAGTTTGCCGCTGTGTAGGATTCACTCGTGACGTACTTCTGGTCTTCAGCACCTGTGAAGACATGCGAGACGAGCGCTATGAGGATTGCCAACGAGAGAATGGCGAGAACGGCGCCCCATACGAAACGCAGGTTGTCACCGTGCTCAGCCCTTTTGTTAGGGGCAATTTCGTCCTGATCCGCTATGTTCGAGCGGAACCAGCTTAGCGAGCGGGCCCAAGAAGACTGGTTCTTCTTCTTTCGTCTGGCAGGCGTCTTGCTCGCTGGTTTATATTGTCTTACGCTTTTCTTTGCGTCCATTGTTTCCTATACATTATTTATATACGCGAATAACGGGCACAAAGGTACGAAAAAAATAGGAATTAAATGGTATGAAACCTGAATATTTTAAGCAAATTTACCATAATCGGTATTCCATTTTAGAGTTTGAAACAAACCGAATTGGAGAAAAATGTAAAGAATTTTTCAATAGTTTAAGAGGTACTGACTTTGGGCTCTCAAGTGCCTGTTTCATGTTGAAGAACCTTTCCCCTTACTGATTGTTCACCCAGAAAATAGGGTTTGAGACAAGTTTTGTACTTCTTTTGTAACTCGCTTATAATGAATGGGTTGTATTTGTCAGGTTTCAAGTTTGAAATTTAGGCTAGTGAAGATTGTAATCATCACGTTTGAAGTTTGCATTTTTAACGTTTGAAGTTTGCCATCGTAACACTATATGTTTGCCGATTTAACACGCCAACTTTGCCAACTTGGTTAAGGTAGTTTTCCTCTTATCAATTTTATGTCGGAAAACTAACTGCTTTATGCCGGCGGAAATGTCGTGAATTTTCCACCCGAATGACTCTTGAAATCCGTAATTGTCGAGTTTTAGTTGAGAAGAAAAACAAAGATTTCTTTTGTTTTTCGCTAGCTTATTTGTACCTTTGCAAAGTTTTAAAACGATGGAGATTCAGAAACTGCTGAGCCTTTTTGCCAGACATCCAGGCGTGAAAGCTCTCGCCAAAGTGCTGCAGAAAGACTCTGGAACGGCCATTCAACTAGCTGGACTTCAAGGAAGTTCGGCTGCTCTTGTTTTCGCTTCGCTTGCCGAAAAGGCTCCCGAAGTGCTGAATGTTCCGTACCTTTTCGTGCTCGACGATGAGGAAGAGGCGGGCTATTTCTACCACGATCTAACGCGTTTCCTCGGCGATGAACAAGTCCTCTTCTTCCCAAGCTCGTATAAAAGGGCCATCAAGTTCGGCCAACGAAGTGCTGGACAGGAAATCCTTCGGACCGAAGTCCTGAGCCGACTCTCGTCTGGAAGCCTTCCGCTCTTTGTCGTAACGCATCCGCAGGCACTTTCCGAGCTTGTGGTCACGAAGCAGAAACTCAGCGAACAAACCCTCAGCCTCAGTGTAGGGGAACGGGTGGATATCATGTTTATTCAGGAGACTTTGCTCAGTTTCGGCTTCAACAAGACTGACTACGTTTACGAACCTGGGCAGTTTGCAGTTCGAGGAAGCATCATCGATGTCTATTCCTTCTCGCACGAACTTCCTTATCGTATCGATTTCTTCGGAGACGAAGTGGACAGTATCCGAACCTTCGAGGTACACAGTCAGCTCAGTCGAGACCGCCAACAAAGCATCACTATCGTGCCTGAAATGGACGGAAAGGACCTCAGCAGAGAGAGTTTCCTCACTTTCCTGCCACAAAACACCTTGCTCATCACGAAGGACTTGTTGTTCCTCTGCGAAAGTGTTGAGCAGATATATAATGAAGGTTTCAGCAGGTCGGCCATTACCGTACAACAGGAAGAAGCCTCCGAAGACTTGTCGGCGAAGGAAATGCTGGCTGATCCGGAAGAGTTTAAGAAACAGATAGTTGGCTTCCACAGAGTTGAGCTAAAAGCACATCCGCAAAGGGAAGGAAAGGAAGGGGCTCTGATTGAGTTCCGTACTCACCCGCAACCCGTCTTCCACAAGAACTTCGACTTGCTCATCTCGGCTTTCCAAAAGCTTCAGGACAACGGCACAGACCTCTTCATTCTGGCTGACAGCAGGAAGCAGACGGACCGCCTGGAGAGCATCTTTCACGATAAGGAAACGGGCATTCAGTTCACGCCTGTCGACCAAGCTCTGCATGCAGGTTTCATCGATGACGACCTGAATGTGGCCATCTTTACTGACCACCAGATCTTCGACCGCTTCCATCGTTACAATCTTCGCAGCGATAAAGCTACTGGAGGCAAAGTTGCGCTGACTCTCAAGGAGTTGCAACAGTTCGAGATAGGCGATTATGTCGTCCATATTGATTATGGAGTGGGGCGTTTCGGGGGATTGGTCAGCATGCAGAATGGCGGCCAAATGCAGGAAGTTATCAAGATTACGTATTCCGGAAACGATAATGTCTACGTCTCCATTCATTCCTTGCACAAGGTTTCCAAGTACAAGGGCCGGGAAGGTGAACCGCCTCGCATCAGCAAATTAGGCACAGGAGCTTGGGAGCGGATGAAAGAAAGGACGAAGAAGAAGATTAAGGATATTGCCCGAGACCTCATTCTCCTTTACTCTCGTCGTCGAGAGGAAAAAGGCTTTGCATTCAGTCGCGACAGCTTCATGCAACATGAGCTCGAGGCAAGTTTCCTCTATGAAGATACGCCCGACCAACTGAAAGCCACCCAAGACGTCAAGTCGGATATGGAAAGGCAAAGGCCGATGGATAGGCTCGTCTGCGGCGATGTTGGCTTCGGCAAAACGGAAGTGGCAGTCAGAGCGGCTTTCAAGGCTTGTGTGGACAACAAGCAAGTCGCAGTTCTTGTGCCGACAACAGTCCTCGCATATCAGCATTTCCGCACTTTCCAGAGTCGCCTGAAAGACTTTCCTGTCAAGATAGAATACCTGACCAGAGCTCGTTCTCCACAACAGACGAAACAGGTTCTGGAGGGACTCAAAAACGGAACTGTAAACATTATCATCGGCACACATAAACTCATAGGCAAGAGTGTGCGTTTCAAGGACTTGGGTCTTCTCATCATAGACGAGGAGCAGAAGTTCGGCGTATCGACCAAAGAGAAGCTCCGTCAACTGAAAACGAATGTCGACACCCTGACTTTGACGGCAACTCCGATACCTCGAACCTTGCAATTCTCTTTGATGGGAGCCCGCGATTTGAGTGTCATCCAAACGCCTCCGCCAAACCGTTATCCCATCCAGACACAGCTTTGTCAGTTCAGTGCCGAAGTTATTGCTGAAGCCATCGAGTTCGAAATGAGCCGAAGCGGACAAGTCTTCTTCGTCAACAACCGTATCAGCCAACTTCCCGAACTTGCAGAACTTGTCCGAAAGAACGTGCCAGATTGCCGAGTGGCAGTCGCTTACGGAAAGATGCCGCCAGAGGAACTCGAGAAGATTATGGTGGATTTCATGAACTACGACTACGATGTGCTCATCTCCACAACCATCATCGAGAGCGGCCTCGACATTCCAAATGCCAACACCATCATCATCAACGGAGCCCACAACTTCGGCCTCTCGGACCTTCATCAAATGCGAGGAAGGGTGGGGCGTTCAAACAAAAAGGCATTCTGCTACCTTCTCGCTCCGCCTCTTTCTGTTCTGAACATCGATGCTCGACGCAGACTTCAAGCCATCGAGAACTTCAGCGACTTGGGAAGTGGCATTCATATCGCCATGCAGGACCTCGATATCCGAGGCGCAGGAAACTTGCTTGGAGCCGAACAAAGCGGCTTTATTGCCGACCTCGGATACGAGACGTATCAGAAGATACTGTCTCAAGCCGTCACAGAACTCCGTAATGATGAGTTCCACGAACTCTATGCGGAAGAGATGAAGGAAGGTAAAGTCGTTGAAAGCACTGAGGTGGTAGACGATTGCCAACTTGACAGCAACCTTCCCATGTACTTCAGCGAGGACTATGTTCCCACATCAAGCGAACGGATGCTCCTTTATCGGGAACTTGATTCGATGGAACGTGATGAAGATGTTGAAAGGTTCCGTCAACGGCTCATCGACCGCTTCGGAGCACTTCCAGACGAGGCAGAAGACCTGCTTAAAGTCGTTACGCTTCGTCGTTTAGGCAAGCATTTTGGCTGCGAACGGTTTGTCCTGAAGGCCGGACACGCAAGGATGTTCTTCGGTCCGGCAGACGATAATCCATTCTACGAAGGGCGAATCTTCGGTCAGGTCGTTTCCTTTGCGACTGCCAACGCCTATCGTTGTCACTTCAAACTCGACGGAAAAGGCAAGAGTCTCCTCATCGACGACGTCAATACCATTACTGAAGCCGTCGATATTCTAAAACAGATAAACAATATAAGCTATGCTAACGCATCTGACCATCAATAATTACGTTCTCATCGAATCGCTCGACATCGACTTTGCAGCCGGGTTCTCTGTTATGACAGGCGAAACCGGAGCAGGTAAATCCATTATCCTTGGAGCCTTAGGTCTGCTTACAGGAGGACGAGCTGATACTGGTAGCATCATGCCAGGAGCGGCCAAATGTACCGTAGAAGGCATTTTCAACATAGATGGTTACGACTTGCAGAGTGTCTTCGAAGAGAATGAAATCGACTACGAACCAACGGAATGTATCCTTCGTCGTGAAGTCTCGTCGAACGGAAAGAGTCGTGCCTTCGTCAATGATAGCCCAGTAAATGTTTCGGCGCTCCGTCAGATTGGACTTCGTTTGCTTGATATTCACTCCCAACATAGCAATCTGTTGCTCGAGAATCCTGCTTTCCAACTGGGTATTGTAGATACTGTTGCAGGACATTTTGATTTGCTTGGTCAGTATCGTGAGTGTTATGCTCGGATTGTCGAAACCAAGCGTCAACTCAAAGAACTCGAGGAGAATCTGGCAAAGCGGCAAAGTGATGAGGACTATCTTCGTTATCAACTCGACCAACTTGACGAGTTCAAACCTCAAGGAGGTGAAGACGAGGAACTTAAGCAGCAACAGAGCGCACTTTCTCATGCCGAGGATATAAAGATTTCGCTCTCCACGATAGATGCATTTCTAAATGGTGACGATAGCGAGAATGGCATGGGAGCCATTGATGCATTACGGCGCTCGAGCCAAACCATGCAACAGATTGCTAGTGTTTATCCCGCAATAGAAGACTATTTGAGTCGTCTCGAAAGTGTTGTTATAGAAGTGAAAGATATTGCTGGAGACATTAATGGAATGGTTGAGGACATAGAGTATAACCCTGCTCGCCTACAACAAGTTACGGAACGACTTGACCAGCTTTATTCTCTTGAGCAAAAGCATCATGTCGGTTCGTCTGATGAACTTATCGCTTTAGCAGAGGATATTCGTTCCCAGCTCGCTTTGTTGACTGATTCCGAGGACAATATCAAGGAACTTCGAAAGCAAATAGAGGTGGAGACAGAACAGGCAAAGAAGCTTGCCGAAAAACTTTCTGCAGGTCGCTTGAAAGCGTCAAAGCAAGTTGAAAAGCTTGTCTCCGAGTCAATTACAGCAATGGATATGCCTGCAGCCATCTTCAAGGCAGACATAGAGAAAACAAATGAACTGCAACCCTCCGGAATGGATAATGCCACCTTCCTGTTCTCAGCGAATAAGAACATGACGCTCAGACCGTTAGCGGATGTGGCGAGTGGTGGCGAAATGTCAAGAGTGATGCTTGCCCTTAAAGCATTGACAAGCAAACAGATGAATCTGCCAACAATTATCTTCGACGAGATTGATACGGGCGTCAGCGGCAAGGTTGCAAGTTCGATGGCACAGATAATGGCACAGATGAGCAACGGTGGAAATCAGCAAGTCCTTGCCATCACTCACCTTCCACAGATTGCGGCAAAAGGCGATGCACACTACTTCGTCTACAAAGAAGATGAAGGGACTCGCACTTTGACTCACATCAAACAACTAGACCAGGAAGGTCGCATTACAGAACTCGCTCACATGCTTTCCGGCAACATGGTAACCGAAGCTGCCAGGGAGAATGCCCGTCAACTTCTACAAGGAAAATGATTGACAAAGTCAAGAAATATATCGACCGAGAAATAGGGCTTCCACCTGAAGCTTTTATCCTCGTCGCTCTTAGTGGCGGAGCTGATTCTACCGCGCTTTTGCTCATTTTGAAGGAATTGGGTTACAAGGTTCATGCCTTGCATTGCAACTTTCATTTGAGGGGTGAAGAGTCCAATCGCGACCAAGCTTTCGTGGAGGAACTCTGCAAGCAGAATGATGTGCCCTTGTCTGTCCGACATTTCCAAACGGAAGAAGAAGCAAAGCGCCGAGGCATCAGTTTGGAAATGGCAGCCCGCGACCTTCGTTATGACTGGTTCCGAGAGGAAATGAAGAACCTCAAAGCTTCGTGTATTGCAGTTGCCCATCATCGAGACGACCAAGCAGAGACATTGCTCTTGAACCTACTTCGTGGTACCGGATTGCGAGGTTTGGCAGGAATGCAGCCCAAACACGACGGCATTATCCGTCCGTTACTTTGTTTGAGCCGAGAAGAAATCCTCGATTATCTCCAGGAACGAGGCCAGTCTTTCGTTACAGACAGCTCGAATTCCGAACGAATTGCCCAAAGGAACAAGGTGCGTCTTGATGTCATTCCTCTGCTTCGGGAAATAAATCCTGCTGTTGTCGAGCATCTTCATCTTGCTTCCGAAAGTGTTCGCCAAAGTCTCCCTTATTATAATAAAGGTATAGAAGCGACTTTTGTGGAAAAGGGGATTACGGAAACCTGCTTCCCCCTGTCTGCTCTTTCTTCGCTAACTTTGCTTCACGAATGGCTTTTGGATAAAGGTTTCAATCGTGCTCAAGAAGAGGAGATGCTAAGTGCCGCGAACAGTCAGGTCGGCAAGGTTTGGCGTTCGAACAATCATTCGGTCCTTCGTGACCGCAATTCTTTGATACTTTCTCCCTTGTCAAAACAGGCTGAGGTGCCTCAAATCAAACAAGAGATAGTGTCTTGTATCGGCGAAACGGGCCCGGATATCGCATATTTTGATGCTGATTTGATTACAAATCAGATTGAAGTCCGTCCTGTTCAAGAAGGCGATGCGTTCGTGCCTTTCGGCATGAAGGGCAGGAAGTTGGTGAGCGATTTCCTGACAGACCGCAAGCTCAATCGTTTCGAGAAAGCGGAACAATTTGTGGCGATTTGTGGCGATGAAATCATTTGGCTTATAGGTCATCGCAGCGACAATCGTTTCAGGGTGACCGACGCGACTAAGCGTATTCTGAAACTTAGCGTGGTTAAATCGTAAACGTGACGTGTGTCGTTGCCAATCATCACACGTGAAAATGCCCAACATCGCGTGTGATGTTGGGCATTTTCATTTGTGTTGACAAAACCTTTTACCAGATGTCTTCCGGCCTTTCGGGGTTGTCGTAAACTTCCTTCGGACAGTATTCCATGTAGTCCATGTAGAATTCCTTGTCTTCGGAATCTAGGACAGATTTCAGTTTCATGTAGTAAGTCTTGTCAGGATCCATGGTCTGCCGAATGATGATATATCGGAGGTTTGAACTGCGATTGCGTTCAATGTCGGAACTGCTTCCGTCTGCCGTAACTGTCTTTGCGCCTTTCATTACGCCGTTGTTACGCAGTCGTTTGTCAACCTCGATGTTGTAGTCCTCGTCTTTTCCATCTGCTTCGTAACCGACATTCATGCTGCCAATACCTTTCGTCAGGTTCACAGGAATGCCTGCTGCGGGCAGTTTGGTCGGGTCTGAACCGAAGTAGAACTGCTGGATGCCTCGGTCGCCATTCGGCAATACATCGTAGCGGAACTCGTAGGTACCACGTCTCGGAACAGGAGGAAGCTTAAAGGTAAGCTCGAAGCGTCCTTTCGCTTTCATCTCGTCGCTATGGAGATTGCACCAGTTATAGCCGTATGCATTGAGATAAACGAAGAGCGTCTGGTCGTTCATCTGCATGTTTTCGAAGTAGTTGTAGATGCGTGTTGCAGGGATATAGACGTCCTGGTTCTTCTCGTCGGCGGACATTTTGAGTCGGATGTCGTTGTTCATGGCTTCCGGGAAGAGTGTCATTCCGTCGAAGCGCAGACGTTCCTTGGCAAGGTTGTCGCGCACATTGTCGTTGTACGAGAGTGGCGCTCCGATTGGATAGATGCAACAATTGATGATGTCGTTCAGTATAGCATGCTCTGGGTCTCTGTCGACATAACATCCTTCCTTGTCGGCGTCGCAATAAAGTTCGTGCAGAATTTCCCGTCTGTCCTGTTCGAGTTTTGGGAAGCGGTTGAGGTAGATGCCGTTGCTTTCTTTGCTTTCATAGATTTTCAGGAGGCGGCGCTTGCCCATAGTCGTGTAGATTTCGTACATGGGTATGGTGAACGTCTTTCTGGCTTGGTCGTAGCCGAACTCGTTCCTGTGGAAGACGAGGCGGTCAGCTGGAGTACGGAAGGGCAGGATGTGGTAGGTAGTCCATTGATAGAGGAGGTTCATCTCGCTCTCGTAGTTCTCGTCTGTCGTGAATCGGTCGTCGTCGGAATACTGATGGTTGTTCACAATCCATTGAATCAGAGCGGGGAGCAATGTTGCGGAAGGCGCTTTCGGATCTAGTCCTTGCTCGCGCCAGAATTCGTCTGTTTCGGCGAAGATGGTAAAGCCGTAGAGTCGGTGGCGAGGCGTCCAGTTGTCGCCATTCGGGAAATGTCCGTCGATGTACATGTGCATATTCTCGGGAATCTCGCCACGGAGGTATCTGTTCTCGTAGACTTCATCGCGGATTTTGGAGAGCGTGTCCATCAGTCCGCAAGCCTGTATGGCCTTTGCCATGACGAGGAAGCCTTCCTGATCGTTGTCGAGCATTTCCTGCAGATACAGGGCTGCCGTCACGTCCTTCGGAGCGATGACGCGAGTCACTTGGTGTATGACGCCGTTTGTGACAATGATGTCGCGTTCAGTGATGTTGATTGGGCAAGTGTTGTTGATGAAGATGGTGTCAACGCCTTGGTAGCGGACGGACAACCTGCGGTCGTTCATGTTGTTCAGGGGGAACTCCGTGCCGGTCTTTTGCGGGAAAGCATTTACCTGGAATGCTTCTTCGTGGTCGCCCGAGTCGATGACGGAATTGCAGACCACCACTCGGATTACCGAGTCGCGCTTGTGGTCGCTCACGAAAGCGTCCCACGAAGGTTCGCTCAGTAGCGAAGGCTCTTCCTCGCAAAGTTCTTCCAGGTAGGTCTGGATGGCATCGTTTGTCGGCGCGAATACGGTGTAGTGTCCTCTTGCGCTCAGCAATTCGCCGACGGTACTTTTGCTTCGAATCGAGATGGGAGTTAATTTCAGAAGCCTGACGTATTCGGAATATGTGTTGTGCTTCTCCAAATAACTCATAACGTTGTCGGATGTAAAGACGTATCGCGCGGAAGTGTCGATGTCCTCGGTACATCCCCACAGCGTAAATAGTAGAATTGCAATGGTTAAAGTCTTTCCAAACAGGAATTTCATGGTTGGATTGTGTTTGTTATTGTTAGTTTCGAATGCAAAAATACAAAATATTTATGAAATGTGAATAATGATTTTTAAATTATTTTGTACCTTTGCACGCAAAATATTGAAAAAAGTATGCAAAGCATCAGGAATATTGCTATCATTGCACATGTTGACCATGGCAAAACAACCCTTGTGGATAAAATGCTTCTGGCTGGAAACCTCTTCCGCGAGAATCAGCAGACCGGCGAACTTATGCTCGACAACAACGAGCTTGAACGTGAGCGAGGCATAACGATTCTTTCCAAGAACGTGAGCATCAACTACAAGGACACGAAGATAAACATCATCGATACTCCGGGACACAGCGACTTCGGTGGCGAGGTTGAGCGTGTGCTCAACATGGCCGACGGATGCTTGCTGCTCGTCGATGCCTTCGAGGGACCGATGCCACAAACGCGTTTCGTCCTTCAAAAGGCTTTGCAGATTGGCTTGAAGCCCGTCGTGGTTATCAATAAGGTGGATAAGCCAAACTGTCGTCCCGAGGAGGTTTACGAGATGGTGTTCGACTTGATGTGCGACCTCGATGCGACTGAGGATCAGCTCGATTTCCCCGTCATTTACGGCTCTGCAAAGCAAGGTTGGATGGCGGAGGATTGGCAAACACCAACTACTGACATCACCTATCTGCTGGACTGCATCCTGAAGTATATCCCCGAACCTCAGGTACTGGAAGGCACGCCTCAAATGCTCATCACGAGCCTCGATTATAGCAACTATACTGGCCGTATCGCAGTGGGGCGCGTACATCGTGGTACGTTGAAAGAGGGCATGAACATTACGATTGCCCATCGTAACGGCCAGATGGAAAAGACGAAAATCAAGGAGCTCCACACCTTCACGGGTATGGGACGACAGAAGACCTCGGAGGTCAGCTCGGGTGACATCTGTGCGATTGTTGGTTTGGAGCGCTTCGAGATAGGCGACACGCTTTGCGACTTCGAGAATCCCGAGCCTTTGCCACCCATCAGTATCGACGAGCCGACGATGTCCATGCTCTTTACCATCAACGATTCGCCCTTCTTCGGCAAGGAAGGCAAGTATTGCACGAGCCGTCGGAGCGCGAACTCGAGAAGAACCTTGCCCTGCGTGTCGAGGTGCCCGAAGGCTATACGGACCGTTGGATTGTGTCGGGTAGGGGCGTTTTGCATCTGTCCGTCCTCATCGAAACCATGCGTCGCGAGGGTTATGAATTGCAGGTAGGTCAGCCGCAAGTCATATATAAGGAAATAGATGGTGTGAAGTGCGAGCCCATCGAGGAGATGACGATTAATGTGCCCGAGGAGTTCTCGTCGAAGATGATTGATATGGTGACGCGCCGCAAGGGCGAAATGACAAGCATGGAGAGCCAGGGAGAGCGCGTCAACATCGAGTTCCTCATCCCTTCTCGCGGCATTATTGGCCTGCGCACAAACATGCTCACGGCCAGTCAGGGCGAAGCCATCATCGCCCATCGCTTCAAGGAATACCAGCCTTATAAGGGCGACATAAACCGACGCGTAAACGGCTCCCTCATTGCCCTGGAGAGCGGTAACGCCTACGCCTATGCCATCGACCATTTGCAGGACCGCGGACGCTTCTTCATCGAGCCTCAGGATCAAGTCTATGCAGGTCAGGTTGTCGGCGAGCATGTTCACGAGAACGACATCGTCATTAATGTCTGCAAGGCCAAGCAATTGACGAATGTGCGTGCTAGCGGCACAGACGAAAAGGCGCACATCATTCCGGCCACAATCTTCTCGCTGGAGGAGGCGCTGGAGTACATCAAGGCCGACGAATATGTGGAGGTTACGCCCAAGAGCATGCGCATGCGCAAGGTCATCCTCGACCACCTGGAAAGGAAAAGGGCGAACAAGGAGTAGGATGATAAAATGAAAGAATGAAGATATGAAAAAGTCTTTCCTGTTTTCTTGTTTTCTAATTCTCTTATTTTCAGGAGTTTTAGCTCAATCCACTTGGGTTGCCACTGATGCTCTTGGTCGCACTTTGCCCACTGCTGAGGAATGTCCGCTCAAGACCGACAAACCTCGAACTGTAGGCATTTTCTATATTACTTGGCACACCCCGGACCATCATGACGGACAGCCTTACACCTACGACGTGACGAAGCGCATCGAGGAGAACCCCGATTGCACAAAAGGCGAGCCCGACTTCCCTTATGCCACCTATCATTGGGGTGAACCCGAGTACGGATACTTCCTCAGTCAGGACAAATATGTCTGCTTCCACGACCTCTCGATGCTTGCCGATGCGGGAGTTGACGTGCTTATCATGGACGTCACAAATGCCGTCTACTATTGGGACGAATGGGAAGTCCTCTTCCAGACAATGCAGGAGATGAAAGCCCTCGGAAACAAGGTGCCGAAGTTCTGCTTCTGGGCATTCAACGGCAACGTGATTGACGTGGTTCAGAGCCTCTACGAACGCTTCTACAAGACGCCTCGCTATCAGGATTGCTGGTTCTACTGGGACGGCAAGCCGTTGTTACTTTACAATGCCACGCCCAGTGTAGATGCCAATCCCAATGGCGGACAAAGTGACAAGGAGTATAGCGAGGAAGTCAAGGAGTTCTTTACCTTGAGGAACATGTGGTGGGGCTATCATTCTTGGGCTGGAGCGCCTTATGTTGGAGGCGAGGACAAGTGGAGTTTCGGCTACGAGTTGAATGACCCGAATGTGGCAGCCCTCAAGCCCGAAGAGTTGTGTTCGAAGCATCAGGGGCATCTCGAAGAGATGGCAGTCACGCCTGCCCAGCATCCCATCAGCATTACGGGAAAGAGTTGGCGACGCGAAACTCTGGAGCCTGCTCTTGATGGAAAAGACATGCCAACAAAAGCTTTTGTGCCTTGGTTGGGAGAAGAACGGGAGAATCCCACGCAATACGGCATCTACTTCCAAGACCGTTGGGACGAAGCGTTTCAGGTTGATCCGGACTTTATCTACCTCAACGACTGGAACGAGTGGACGGCTGGCAAGTACCGGAACGGCAAAGACCCTTCGGGACAGGCCGACATGCACATCGATTTCCTCGGCAGGAAGGAGAATCCCTTCTACTTCGTGGACCAGTACAATGCCGAGTTCAACCGCACCATCGCGCCCATGAAAGGCGGCTGGACGGACAACTACTACATGCAGATGGTCCAGAACATCCGTCGCTATAAAGGCGTAGCACCCATGCCCGTCCATCGCGGCTATCAGCAGATCACGCTCGATGGAAAGCTCGACGAATGGCAGCCCGACAGCAGCTTCCTCGACACCCGTGGCGACGTTCTCCATCGCGACCACAACGGCTACGGCGACCTGCACTACACCGACAATACGGGCCGTAACGACATCGTGCGTTGCCTGGTTGCAGTCGACAAGAAGAACATCTATTTTGCAGCCGAGACGGCCCAGCCGCTCACGCCCAGCACGGACCGGAACTGGATGTTGCTCTACATCGACACCGACGAGGACGGGAAATTTGACATCGGAATCCAAGATTTAAGACTGGTAACTCCGAAGTTCGAGAAAGACTGGGATGTTGCAGTGGGGGAGAAGTGCGTCGAAGTGGCCATCCCGCGCAAGTTGCTCGGCAAGACGGGAAAACGTTTCAGCCTGTCCTTCAAGTGGGCCGACAATCCCACCCTTCCGGGCGACATCATCTCCGTCTCCACCACCGGCGACACCGCACCCAACCGCCGCTTCGCCTACCGCTTCGTCTGGGAGAGATAAAGCAAAGGGGGCTTCCTTCGTAGTGTGTCAAAATCGTCTGACCTTGGGGCGCGTTTTATCAGTAAGTCAATTTTTCTTTTTGGGATAGGGATTCGCCGCTGCGTGTCCCCATTCATATATGGTGTTCCGCGAAGGGAATCGTCACGTTTGACGTTTGCATTTGTCTAGTGTGACGATTGCGATTGTCGCGTGTGTCGTTTCAAATCCAGCACAAAGGTACGGCGTTTTCATGAGGTATAAAATTACCCGTTTTATACTTTTCGAAAAACGGATGCAGCTCCATGCTCGGGGGTGGATGGATTTCTTTTTAGCAGAAAGGGCTGTGACAAAATGACACTTGTGACATGTCACGAAATTAGAGGCGACGTTTTCGCCTATATATATCAATAATTACATATATTATTAATAATAAAGTAATATATAGCCTTCGCTTTTCTCTCAAAATCTTTTGTCATTTTTGTCATTTTGTCACAAACTTCCCGTAATCTCCTTTTTTGCCCCCACCGAAGCCGCGATTTCCCCCTCGTTTTCATGCCAAATAGATTTGCTTGTCTTGGCACGGAATCCAGAACCCCTCTGATTTGCCCAGAAATGCCCCTAAAATCGCTTCAAATCCCTCCGACATTTACACCACCGAGGCAAAAACAAGAGCTCTACGGTGCCATAAAACGAGCCGTTAAAATTCGAGAATTTTACCTCTTCGAAATCGTGCCCCAAAATCTTATAATTATCCTTTTGGAAATAAATGCAAAAAAGCAAATAAAACATTGCTTAAAAAGACGCACAATAATATCATGGATTCGCAACTGGGGCTTCTTTTTTGCTTTGCAATAAACCTTTTCGAGGGAAGTTTGTCTAATAATTTATAAAAGACAACAGACAACAGACAATAGACAACAGATATGCATAGGTTTTGTTCTTTCTTGATCGCTTTTTTTCTCGTTATCACATTCTCTTTTGCTGAGGGCGTGACGCAACTGGTTAATCCTTTCGTGGGCACTACGACGCTCTGGACGCCCGAGGAACTGGGCTTCGTACCCAAACCGGGCGAACGGCAATGGGGCGCTGAAGCCTTCCCTGGAGCCGCCCTGCCGAACGCGATGGTGCAACTGACGCCCGTCACGGCCTATCGCTCGGGCTCGGGCTATCAGTACGAGGACAGCCTGATTTACGGCTTCGCGCACACGAGCAAGGGACATTGGAATCTGCTCCATCTCCCCATCCTGCCCGTCACGGACGAGGGCAAGCCTACGCCTCAGAGCTATGCCTCGCCCTACGGTCACGACAACGAGGAGGCGCATCCCGGCTACTATCAGGTCTTCTTGAAAAGGTATAATGTGAATGTGGAATTGACGACAACGCTTCGTTGCGGCTACCATCGCTACACTTTTCGAAAGGGCGACAACCGTGGCGTGCTCATCGACATAGCCCGCTCCAATAACAATCCGCGCAGATGGGAACTCAGACGTGCCCAAGAGAATAATGCCATCGAGGGCTTTCAGGACGGCGAAGGCCGCATCTACTTCTATGCCGAGCTGTCGGAAGACATAGAGAGCGTGGAGGAAGTGGGCAGACCTAATAGGGAAGAAGGAGGATGGACGAGGAATGACGGCAGGAGCAGGAACTTCAGCCGTCCCGTCGGAATGGTGAAACTGAAGAAGCCGAAGGGCTTCAAGCCTCTGGAAATCAAGATAGGTTTCTCGTTCGTCAGCATCGAAAACGCGAAGGAGAACCTGGAGGCTGAACTGGCAGGCAAGAGCTTCGAAGCCGTTCGCAAGGATGCCGACAAGACGTGGAACGACATCCTCGGCCACATCCAGGTGGAAGGCGGAACAGAAGCCGACAAGCGGATGCTCTATTCGACGTTCTACAAGACGTTCCTCTTCCCGCACCTCCGCACGGACGTGAACGGCGAGAGTGCCGTCGAGGGCTCATCAGGTCGGAAGCTCGGCTTCAACTACTACACAAATCCTTCGTTCTGGGACACCTATCGCAACAAGCTCATCCTTCTGGGCATGGTAACGCCCGATGTGGCCCGCGACATCATTCGCAGCTGCATCGTCAGGGGTGAGGCGCGAGGCGGCTATATGCCCACATTCTTCCACGGAGACCATGCCAGCACCTTTGTGGCAGGCTCGTGGCTGAGAGGCATCAAGGACTTCGACTTGAGCAGGGCTTATGCCCTCATGCTGAAGAGTGCTACGGTGCCGGGTAGAGGAGGCCGTCCGTATCTGGACGAATACCTGGAGCGCGGCTGGATTTCGGAGAAAGATACCGTGAACGTGCCGACCGGAGACGAATACAAAGGCGCTGTCACAAAGACGCTGGAATTCGCCTACGACGACTACGCGACGGCCCTTGTGGCTCGCGAACTTGGGGATAAGGAGAACGAGCAGTTGCTCCTGAAACATTCGCAGAACTACAAGACGCTCTTCGACCCCTCGACGGGCTTTTGGCGCGGCAAAGTCTTACGTAATGGAAAGGGCGTTTGGATAGAGGATTTCCGTCCGAACTATCCGTATTACCAGTACCAATATCGCGAAGCAGATGCCTGGAACTCGCTCTTCTTTGCGCCTCACGACCCCATGGGAATGGTGGCGCTCTATCCCTCGAAGCAGGCCGTGGAGCAGAAACTCGACTCGCTCTTTACCGTGAAGAACGGCGGCTATCCTGCCTTCAACTGCACGGGCTATCTCGGACTCTATTGTCACGGCAACCAGCCCGGTCACAGCATCCCCTTCACCTACTATTTTGTGGACAAGCAGGAAAAGGCCCAGCACGTGCTGAACACCTTGATGCACAAGTACTACGGCATGGGAAAAGAAGGCCTGGCCTATGCGGGAATGGACGATGCGGGCGAGATGTCAAGCTGGTTTGTGCTCAACGCAATAGGCATCTACACCTATTCGCCGGCAGATCCGGAGTACATCGTGACGGTTCCGCTCTTCGACAAAGTGCACTTTACCCTCGGAAATGGCAAGTCGTTCGACATCGTCAAAGAGGGTAGTGGCGAGAAGATTAAGCGCATTACCATCGGCGGAACCCCGCTACAAGGCTGGTTCGTCAAGCATTCTGACCTGGCTGAGGGGAAGGAGCTGCGGGTAGAAACTTATTAAGCATCAGGCAACCTACCAGCGCACTCGCAATGGTGCCGCAAAGGATGCCCAACTTAGCATCGTTCAGCAGGTCGGCATGTTCGGCAGAGGGATAGCTCAAAGCCGCCATGAACATGCTTACAGTAAAGCCTATTCCACAAAGCATACAGATGCTTGCAAACGACTTCCAGTTGGCATTTTCGGGCATTTGCATGAGGCCCAACTTGATGCCGAGCCACGAGAAACTCAGTACGCCGCAGAATTTGCCGATTAGCAAACCGAGGAATACGGCCAGACCTACGCCCGAAAAGAGGCTCATCAGACTCATTCCTGCCAGATTAACGCCCGCATTCGCAAAGGCAAAGAGCGGAATGATTTGGTAGTTCACAGGCATTTTCAGTACGTCCTCCATGTCTTGAAGCGGGCTGACGAGATGGTCCGAAGCCGACTCGACGCTCTTCAGCAAAGCGATTTCCTCGTCGCTCAGCACGACAGGCTTGTTGCGGTCCGCACGGGTGACGACTGTCGAGGGGAAATGGTCGAGCTGATGACGGATGCGCTCGATGTAGAACTTCGTGCCCCTCGGAATGTTGGCTGGAATGCAGAACGCCAGCACCACGCCTGCAATGGTGGCATGGATGCCGCTTCCAAGCATGAAATACCAAAGAACGAGGCCCGTATTAAGGTAGAAGGCTTTCGTGCGAATGCCTCGCCAATTACCTATGCAAAGCACGACAACAGTCAGCGCCGAAGCAAGCAGATACCAAAGGTTGAGGTTCTCGGTATAGCGTATTGCAATGACGATAATGCCGCCCAAATCGTCCGCTACGGCCAGGGCTGCAAGGAATATCTTCAAACCAATAGGACAACGTTTGCTGAAAATACTCAGGCAACCCAGCGAAAACGCAATATCCGTTGCCATGGGAATCGCCATGCCTCGCTCCATGGCCGGGTCTTTCGGACAAACCAGAAAGAATACTATCACGGGGACAATCATGCCTCCACAAGCTCCTATGACCGGAGCAAGGGCTTTCTTTATGCTCGACAACTCGCCGCAAAGCACTTCTCGCTTTATCTCCAAACCGACACTCAGAAAGAAGATGGCCATCAGAAAATCGTTGATGAAGGCTCCCAAATGCAGCGCATGTCCGCCGTGGCTGAACAGATTGAAACCTCCGATACTCAGGCTGACAGGCAATTCCCAGAACTTCCGGTAGAGGTCGCCCCAAGGACCATTTGCAATGACGAGAGCCGCAATGGTGGCTATTACAAGAAGTACGCTACTGCTAACGTACTTGCGAAGCATACTTATAAACGGATAATTGTTTTCCATAATGGTTTGTTTGTGTGAAACGTCTGCAAAGTTACGAAATAATTCTCAATTCTTAACTCTTAATTCTTATTTTCTT
>CACZBC010000008.1 GCA_902779315.1 uncultured Bacteroidales bacterium
CTGCGACATTTCTGTTGTGCAAGAAATATGTACAATAAAATGAATTTTGTCGCTTTGCAAGCAAAATCCCACTAAACCCTATAGGTTGCGGATTTGAGGGAAGGAAAAAATTATATGTTCGCATGAAACTATCCGGTCTGTTGCTTCTTTCTCCAGTTTGTTGTTTGGCTCAAAAGCAAGTCAGGCCGAACATACTTGTTGCTATTGCGGATGACCAGTCCTATCCCCATGCCTCGGCTTACGGTTCGACATGGATACACACCCCAGCTTTCGACCGTGTCGCTTCGGAAGGATTACTCTTCAGCAATTGCTATGCAAGTTCCCCTGGCAGCAGCCCTTCGCGAGCCAGCATGCTTACAGGCCTTTTCCCATGGCAGATTGAGGAGGCAGGGACACATGCCAGCAGTTTCCCCTCGAGATATGTCTGCTATACCGATGTTCTGCATGAGGCAGGCTATCAGGTAGGCTATACAGGAAAAGGGTGGGGGCCGGGCGACTGGAAAGTGTCGGGCCGAACACAGAACCCAGCAGGACCGGAATACAACAGGCATCGGCTCGAGCCGCCAGTCAAGGGTATTTCGGATATAGACTACTCAGCCAACTTCCGAGCCTTTCTCGATACCCTTCCGCCGGACCAGCCATTCTGTTTCTGGTATGGAGCCAACGAGCCCCATCGCCCATATACGCGTGATGCTTGGAAAAAGAACGGCAAGACGGAAGCCAGTGCAGAAGTGCCAGCCTATCTGCCTGATGTGAAAGAAGTCCGTGGAGACTTGCTCGACTATGCCTTCGAAATAGAATGGTTCGACAGCCACCTCGGGCAAATCATTCAGGAACTGGAGAGGCGCGGCATGATGCAGAACACTATTATTATCGTGACGGCCGATAACGGATTGCCCTTCCCAAGCGCCAAAGCAAATTGTTATGATGCAGGCATACATGTTCCATTGGCCATTTGCTGGCAGGGACACACTCTTCGTCACGGCATAGAGCAGACGACAGTCAGTCTGATAGATATCTTTCCGACCATTATGGAACTGACAGGAACTCCGAACTCCTCAATTCCTCTTTCCGGTCTGAGTCTCGCCCCCTTGCTTGGCTTAGGGGAAAACGAATACCAGCCCCATGAAATCTACAGCGGAAGGGAGCGTCATTCCTATGCCCGTCCGAACAATTGGGGCTATCCCATTCGCAGCATGCGGCAGGGAAAGTATCTGCTCATACACAATTACCACCCTGAACGCATGCCTGCAGGAGATGCCCTTCCGCTGGGAGAGAGCAACCCCGTGAACGGCTATTGCGACATAGACGGCTCGCCATCCAAGAAGTTCATCATAGAGCATCGTGCAGACTCGGCCTTTGTACCTTATTTCCGTCATGCAACCCAGCAGCGGCCTGAGTATGAGCTATACGACGTCGAATGCGATCCGGACTGCATGAATAATCTGGCAGAAGCACCATCCTGTAGAAGAGTCCTGAAGCAGATGAAGAAGAAGCTGTCCCGTTCACTTCGTCGAATGCACGACAGCCGGACAGGCAAGAACCCGGAGATATGGGAGTCTTATTCGCGTCTGCGAGGGCCGATGAGGAATTTCCCTGAAGAGTTATAACTTTTCCATTTGCTTCTACCTCGTCTTATTTGTACAGCAGGTATTTTTGCCGTCTCTGCTTGAACTCCTCCACCTCGTTCTTCCAACGAGCGCGGATTTCTGCTTCGCTACATTCCTTTTCAATCATTTCGCGAACGTAGGTCTGGCCCAGCAGTTTGTCGAAGAAAGAGGTGAAGAACCCGCCTGCCTTGCCTTGATTCTTCAGGCATCTATAGGCATCTATGACGTAGGCCAGACTCATTTGTCCACGCCATATTGTGTCGTAGGGAATGGACGAGAGGTCTCTGCCGTAGCACTTTTCCCCAAGCAGGACGGGCTTTGTGGCTCCAGGCATACTTTGTGGCGTAAAGGAGTAGTCGTAGCACGCCTTCATATCGGGATGTCCGTATTGCTGGAAGGATTTATCTGTTCCACGTCCCATGCTGACCACAGTCCCCTCGAACGGGCAGAGAGAAGGGTAGAGGTAGATTGCCTGCATGTTAGGCAGATTTGGCGAAGGTGCTACGGGAAGGGTATAGTGTGTCTGGTGAGTATAGTTCAGGCAAGGGATTACCGTCAGCCTGCATTCGTTCCCTTCGTTCAGCCACTTCTCGCCGATTGCCATCCTGGCAAGTTCGCCAAGCGTCATGCCGTGAACGACGGGGATGGGCAGATAACCGACTCCGCTTCTTAGTGTCATATCCAGAATTGGCCCGTCCACATAGTGCCCGTTAGGGTTGGGCCGATCCAGTATGATGACTTCTCGTCCGT
The DNA here is from genome assembly GCA_902779315.1 of uncultured Bacteroidales bacterium. GTDB lineage: Bacteria > Bacteroidota > Bacteroidia > Bacteroidales > Bacteroidaceae > Physcousia. The sequence goes on from CACZBC010000008.1 coordinate 2,361, forward strand.
ATTTTGCACAGGCATCTATCAGGTGGCACATCGTCACGTAGTATGTATAATAGCGCAAGCCAACGTCTTGAATGTCAACAAGTAGCACATCGAACAACCTTATCGCTTCCTCTCCAAGATGCTTCTTCCGGTTCTGTCCGTAGAGTGAAAGGATGGGGATGCCAGTCCGTTCGTCCACCTCGTCTGCCACTATGGCTCCAGCATCAGCACTGCCTCGGAAACCATGTTCTGGCGAGAAGATTGCCGTCATATTCACCCCTTTCTCTACAAGCAGATCTAAAACATGTTTGCCTTCTTCCCCCACGAGTCCTGTCTGATTGCTGAACAGTGCCACTCGCTTTCCTTCGATGAGAGGCAGATAGAGTTCAGTCCGTTCGTCGCCTGTCATCACTCGTGTCCCCCAAAGGTTGCCATAAGTTGGCAAAAGCGCCAGTAATAATGCTATTATTCTTGTCATCATAAGGAATTGTCAATCATAGTATTCGATGCTGAGTTCGTCACTCACGATGTAGTCTTCACGGTCGTCATCATAGATATAGATGATGCGAAGCCCGCGATATGCGGCAGGAACTTTCAGCCTGTCGAGCAGATGCCATCTTGGCCTTCCAAAGTCATACGAAGCACGGTCCAGGATGAGTCGGTTGCTTGTCCAGTCGAACTGGTAGTACCCGCCACCAATGCATTGGTCGTTGCCCAGGAGCAAGTCCTTGTGCTGATGGACCATTCCCAGCCGCAGGTAACCATCCATAGTTATGATGAATTTGGGTAATGTCATTCGAGTCAGAAACGCCTTAATGTCATAGGTAATGTTGCCTTTTCGGGTGTAAATTTACGAGTAATAATCCAAATAACAAAATTATTCCCTCTAAATGGCGTGTTTTTGATTACGGTTCCGACTTTTCAAACGCAGGCAAGGTAAATCTCAAACGTCACACTATACGATTGCCAACGTCACACTATACGATTGCCATCGTCGCACTATACGTTTGCCATCGTCACACTATACGTTTGCAATTTACCCATGCCTCGTTTTGCAATTCGACTGGGGCTGATTTGATTCCTCAAAACACTAATTTGCGTTCAAAACATGTTAAAACTGGTTCCGTCCTGCTAGAAATCCAAATAAAATGCTTATATTTGTCACAAGAAACATGGAAAACATAGAAGGAAACAGATTAAAAACATAAGGATCATGGTTAACAGATTTATTCTTAACGAAGTGTCGTACTTCGGTCCTGGCGCTCGCAGAGAACTGCCTGGCGTAGTGAAAAGGTTTGGCTTCAAGAAAGCTCTCGTTGTGACAGACAAAGGACTCATGCAGTTTGGTGTGGCAAGGAAAGTGCTCGATGTGATGGACGAAGCAGGCATAGCTTACGAAATCTTCGATGATGTGAAGCCCAATCCTACTGTGACAAACGTGAAGAACGGCATCGAAGCCTGCAAGCGTGCTCAAGCAGACTTCATTGTTGCTATCGGAGGAGGCTCCTCTATGGATACTGCAAAAGGCATCGGCATCGTGGTGAACAATCCGGAATTCAGCGACATCATCTCGCTGGAGGGTGTGGCAGACACCAAGAAGAAATCGCTGCCCATCATAGCTCTGCCCACCACAGCTGGCACGGCGGCCGAAACGACCATCAATTATGTCATTATCGACGAGTCGCGTCAAGCCAAAATGGTTTGTGTCGACCCGAACGACATACCCTGCGTAGCCATCATCGATGCAGAACTGATGTATTCATTGCCCAAAAGCCTCACAGCCGCAACTGGTATGGATGCGATGACTCATGCCATTGAAGGTCTCATCACAAAGGCTGCTTGGGAACTGAGCGATATGTTCGAGGTGAAGGCTATAGAGATGATTTACAAGTATTTGCCTTTGGCTGTCAGCGAGCCAACGAATCCTGTGGGTCGAGATGGTATGGCTGTTGCCCAATATGTGGCAGGCATGGCTTTCTCGAATGTGGGACTGGGTGTAGATCATGGAATGGCTCATCCGTTGAGCGCCCTCTTCGATGTGCCTCATGGCGTGGCTTGTGCCATGTTGCTGCCAACTGTGATGCGCTTCAATATGCCTGCGGCTAAGGAGAAATATGTGGAGATAGCCAAGGCTTGTGGCGTTTATCAAGCCACAATGACCATCGACGAGGCAGCTGAAGCAGCTTGCAAGGCAATCGAAGAACTGAGTGCATTGGTTGGAACCAACAAGCGACTGAGCGACCTTGGCATTACTGAAAATGCCATAGAAGCCTTGGCAGAGCAGGCTATCAATGATGTCTGCACCCCAGGCAATCCGCGTCCTGTCAGCAAACAGGACATCATCGAACTGTATCATCAGATTCTATAAAGTAAGACAGGATGACTATGTGTCGGCTGCATTCTCAGCCGGCACATAACATCCTAACAAGGCATGAATAAGAAAGCGATTGTTGTAGGAGCCAGTTCTGGCATTGGGCAGGAAGTAGCCAAGTTGTTGCTTGCTGATGGCTGGCATCTTGGTGTAGCTGCAAGACGAGAAGAGCCGTTGCTGGAACTCAAGGCTTTGGCTCCCGATTCAGTTGAGGTCATGACTATTGATGTGACGAAGCCTGATGCAGGAGAACGTCTGCAGAGCCTTATCAAACGACTCGGCGGGATGGACCTGTACTTTCATTCCTCTGGAATTGGTAAGCAGAATCGCACTTTGGAGGAAGATATAGAATTGCGTACAATGGAAACAAATGCCGTAGGTTTTGCCAGGATGATAGGTACAGCCTTCAGGTATTTTGCAGAAAGAGGTGAAGGACACATTGCTGCCATCACTTCCATTGCAGGCACAAAAGGCTTAGGTCCGGCTCCTGCTTATTCAGCTACAAAAGCACTTGGAGCCAACTACCTCCAAGCATTGGAACAACAGGCACATCAGCGAGGCCTGAATATCAGATTCACCGATATCCGTCCGGGTTTTGTCGATACAGCTTTGCTTAGTGGGGATTTCCCTTATCCGATGTTGATGCGTCCTGATAAAGTGGCTCGCGACATAGTCAAATCAATCTACCATCATCGCCACATTCGTGTGATAGATTGGCGTTATCGCATTCTTACATTCTTTTGGCGACTTGTTCCAAATTGGCTTTGGCGAAGGCTGAAACTATGACAGAGCGATAATCTTTGAAGTTCACACCTCAATCGTTTCCCCTTCTCTGCTTATTTCCCAAAAGGGGATGTGCTTTTCATCTGTGAACTCTTTCATTCGCCAAGATGATTCAAAACCGCTGGCAACAAAGTGCATGGGTACGAACATGCCAACTTTGAAATGCTCGATGAATTGTCGGCCTCCAAGTGTATAGCCATTGCCTATGCGTCCGTCTACAGGAAACATGACAAGGTCGAAATTGTCTGCTACCTTCTTGATGTCTTTCAGTTCACCCAGGAACTGTTTTTCATGAGCAATCGGGTCGATGTACTCGCCAAACTCCTCGCTATAAATGGTCTGTCCAGGAACTACTTCAGACAGGAATCTCGCATACCAGTTGTTCAAGTCTCCAGCATGAAAGATGCGTTTGCCTTCTGTCTCGACAATCCATGAAACGCCACTGTCATTACTGCCCAACGCTTTGATAGAAAGTATTCCATCAGTCCAGGAACCGCCCTTTGCCAGCCATGCATTGGCTTCTTCCTTGCTTGCTCGCCTGTGTCTGAGAATGTCTTTGCTCAGGATGTAGGTGATGTTGGGATGTAACTTCTTCCAATTGAAGATTTCCCTCGTAAAGTGGTCTTCATGGAAATGGCTGGAGAAAACATATATGGGCTTTTCACTCTTCAGCACTCCATCCATCACACCACTTGGGTCATGCCAATAATCGAAGACCAAGACAGATTGCTCTGCTTCAAGCACAAATCCGCTATGGAAGATGTAGGTCAGCGTCATTTGTTAATGGGCGCCGTAAACCTCAATGTCACCGATACGGACAAAGCCGTCGGTTCCTGCATTTGTGACATTTACTCGCACATATCGTGCTTCGACGGGAGTGATGCTAGCATCGGTAACGGGCAGGGTGTTGCCGGTGTGAGTGCCTATCGTGGTCCATGTCTCGCCGTCAAGACTAGTCTCAATGGTGAAGTCGCGGCTGTTGAGTTGAGGAGCCAGTCCTGCAGCTTCGGCATGTCGAATCACATAGCGGCTAATCTTGTAGTTTTCCTTGAAGTCCATCTTAACCCAGCCAGTTCCTTCGGCAGTTCTTGAAATCCAAATATATCCATCTGACGGTGACCCGTCGGCAGCGAGCCTGGCAGTAGTCTTGCTTGGAGATGAGGAAATAGTCATCGACTGAAGCATTGTAATGTTGAACGGCAAATGGTGAGCCTCGTTGTAATAACTGAACCAATGATCTGCTCGGACGATTTTGACATTGTTAGGTGAGAGTTCGTTGAGTTTTGACTTCAAGGCGATAAGCTTGTCGGGGCCTAAGTTCCAAACGTCTGCCTGACCTGTGACAAACATCGGCCCTGTCCCCTTGAAGTTCTTGATGTCGCGGTTGAAGAAGTCGGTTATCCCCTCTATGTCGCCGCGATAGCAAGGATACTGAGGCGCGATGGGCAGCCAGCCGGACTGTACGGCATAAGCCAGTCTGCCAGTCTGCCTCTCATAGTCGTTGATGGTGAGTCCGTAGAGGTAGGGGCAGTTGTCGGCAAAGGCTTTGCGTTGAGCAGAGCTGATATTGTCCCAGATAGTGATGACGCGCAGTCCTGCCTTTTCGATGTAGCGTTGGGTGAGCTGGGTGTAAGGGATAAACTTCGCACCTGCCGATAAGTAGTATTCGCCGCTGGTGCCGGCTAATCCGTTGAATGGCATGGCATAACCCATGCCAGAAGGTCCGCTGACGAAGCAGTCATTTGTCGTTGCCTTGCCATAATAGTAGTTCAGCATTGAGGGCGAAAAGTCGGCCAGGGCAGGGCTGATGGTCCAGTTCATGGGCATCTGTCCGCGGCCGCTTTGCTCGAATATCTTGGCCATGGCGTGCTGGCAGTACTGTATGTTGTCGCCGTCGCTAATGTAGATGGTTGCATACACTTTGTTCTCCAGTTTGGGACGTTTCGGCACGGGAGGTATCTTGATGGGCTTGTTGACAGCCGTATAGACAGTAGTATTTTCGAAGAAGTCGCCAGGAACGGAAGAAAGGCCGTACTTGGTGGCTTCGCCCACTCCAGAACGTTCTTCGGGGTACCAACCCAAGACAAAGTCGCGACCTGGTGTCAAGTCCTTGAGGAATTTGTCAAGCAAAGAGCGTTCGCTACTAGTTCTTGGGTCGAGCCACACACAAGCCGAACCGCAAGCCGCTCCAATGTCGTGAACATAAGGTATGGCAGGACGTTCGCTAATGAGAAGGCGATGATTGCAGCGACTCCAGTAATTGGTGTAGAGATAGTTATAGATGGCATATGCATTGGACATTGTGAGCGATGTGAGGTCTTCTACGACTGGGAAGTCCATGCCGTTTGCCACAAGTTTGGTCCTGATTGCTTCGGTTACGGGAAGCAAGCGGTCCAGACCTGCAATGGTGGCTGCAAGGTTGATATAATGGTTGCTTTTTTCTGTACTATAGAGCACCAATCCCTTGATTTCATCCTTGAATTGCTTTACCAAAGTATAAGGCGCTGAGGTGGAAATGGAACTAAGTGTGAGGTTATGTGCCGTGGGCCAAGTGGCTCGAGGTTCCTCGTTGTGATTGTAGAGGAGGATTCGTGGTTGGGTGCGATTGACAATGCCCTGCAAGGTGCAAAACATGACACGTTCTTCGTCGCTAAGCGAGGCTGCAGGCATGTCAAGAGCTTTGATTGAAGATGCCGGAGCAGGGAAGTAGGGTAGCAACCGGTCGTCGGGCCAGCAAAGTTCGTTGGCTTCGAGGATGCGTAAGCCGTTATTGTTGAGGCTGAATAACGAATCGGTAAATGTTATCTTTTCCACCTCGTTCACTTCAGTACGGATGTTTGCGCCATTGGTGAGCGTCGTGATCATAGTGGTGGGTTGCTGGGCCATGAACTGTAAGGTTCCCAGTAGGGCGATAGCCAGTAGGAATATCTTTTTCATCTTGCAAAAGTCTGATGTTAGGAGGAAGTGGAATTAAAGCTTAATCTTGGTAGAGAACGAACCCACCTTCACAATGAAGATGCCAGGGCCAAGCGTGACACGGCTCAATCGCAGTTCGCCACCTTTGTAGGAGGGAGTGGGGAGGCTGCGTCCATCGATAGAGTATATACTAGGTTTGACGCCCTTTGGAATGTCTCGAATCAACACGCTGCCTTCTTGCATGACAAAGGCAAAGCCTTCAGACTCCCTGATTGGAGTGGCATCCGATTCATTGCCGAACATGATTTCCGCTATGTCGTTGATTTCAAACCTCATGGTTTCTGCCGAACTCGATTTTACAATCAGCTTGCCACTGGAAATCGTCACGACAGGATTTGATTCGAAGAGCACAAATGCAGTTTCTCCGTCCTGTGTCTTCACTATCAAGCCTTGCTCGCCAGCTTCCACGGCGAGGAAACTGATTTGCTTCAAATCGGCGATTCTGGTTTGGGCATTTGTCCCGTCTGTCTTCTGGATGTTCATGACCTTTTCCTGAGCTTGTCCAGAAAGGGCACCGAGCAGAAGAGTCGCTAACACAATAAATTTTCTCATTACCTTATTCCAAATACTTTAAAACGCGTAAACATCTAAGAGATGTTGCAAAAGTACAAATAAAATCTGAGAATTTTGCACCTTTTTGCAGATTTTTTCAATCATGGAGCAAATTGAGTCAATGTTGCAGGCAAGGAAATGAGACGGAAAAGGCAGTTTTAACACTGCTCCGAAAGAATTTTAATAGAAATTTTATATCTTTGCAGAAAAAATAGGGGAAATGAAAAGGATAAGAAATTTGCAGAGCCCACAAATCGCAACTTTGTTGGTGTTCATATTTGCCGGAGTATTACTTTCATGCGAAACAAATGCTTCTAAGAACGAAATCACGGCAGAGATGGCTCTGGAAGGCGTCAGCAACTATTGCCACAACGAGTATGACTGGAGTGCGGCAGAAGAGAATCCCGACATAATGTCTGTGACGATGGGGGAGGAGTCGGATTCTGCCTATCAAGTGGTTTTCCGCAGTTATACAGGCGCTTTCGTGTACTTCTATGTCAACAAGGAGAGTGGCTCTACCAGGATGGAAGAATATGTCCCAAGCCTCAATATAAAGAGTGAAGCCGGGACAATCGATTTGTATGATTATCTGAAAAACCAATAAAGGGATATGGGTATCAGGTTAGCAAGGCTGAGCGACATAGCCGAGATAATGCAGGTTATGGAGGCTGCAAAGCAGATTATGCGGCAATCGGGCAATATGCTTCAATGGGGAGAAGGTTACCCGTCGGAGTCGGCCATCGCAGCTGATATTGAGAAAGATAGCGGCTTTGTCATCGAAGAAAATGGCGTGGTGGCGGGCTACTTTGCTTATCTGCAATCTCCCGAACCCACTTATGCCACAATTTACGAGGGCAAATGGCTCGACGATGAAAAGCCTTACCATGTTGTCCATCGCATTGCCAGTTATCCGGATGTTCATGGAATATTCGGCCGAATCATGGACTTCTGCTTCTCGCACGATACGAACATTCGCATAGACACTCATCGCGACAATAAAATCATGCAACACAACCTTTTGAAGCACGGCTTCACGTATTGTGGCATTATCTATTTGCAGTCTGGCGACGAACGATTGGCTTATCAAAAAATATTGAAATACGATGAAACACATTGAGACCTTTTTGCTGGCACTTTTTGTGTCAACTGCCATAATGGGGCAGAATAAAAATGCTCCCGTCAATTACGACGAGAGCCAAGTGCCCAACTTCGAACTGCCTGACCCATTGAAAGCGAATGACGGGCAAGTCATAGAGACTGCCAAACAATGGGAAAAGAAACGCAGACCAGAGTTGCTGAGAATGTTCGGCGAAATGGAATATGGTGTGACGCCCCGACAAACTGGCATCAAAGTGAAGCATGAGGTGGTCGCCACGAACCTGAATGCAATGGGCGGCCTGGCTACGCAGAAGCAGGTCCGCTTCACCTTTACAGGCAAGAATGGCAAGTCGGTCCAAGCCCTTCTGCTGCTCTATATTCCCAACAATCTGAGGGGGCGCGTTCCTGTCATTGTGAGCTTTAATTTCCATGGCAACCAGACGACCACTATGGAGCCCGATGTCCTTTTTTCGCCCTCGAAGGATATAGTGAAGAGTTTGGGCTCGGAAGCATGGGTTCGAGGAGAGCAGATGAGCCGTTGGTCGTACGAAATGGCACTCCAGCGTGGCTATGCCGTGGCTACGATGAACTACCACGACATTTGTCCCGATTCTCCGGATTTGATGGCGCAAGGCATTCCCTCGCTCCTTCCTGGTTATGATGTGCGGAATCGCAAGGAGAGCGAATGGGGAGCGATTGGCATTTGGGCTTGGGGTTATAGCCGGATTGCAGACTATCTGGAGAAGGATAAGCAGATAGACAAGGGCAGAATGGTCGTTTTGGGACACTCGCGACTGGGCAAGACTGCGGTTTGGGCAGGTGTGCAGGACAAGCGCTTCAAGGCGGTCATCTCGAACGATTCAGGTTGTGGCGGAGCAGCCCTCGCGAAGCGTGTTTTCGGCGAGAATGTGGGCCGCATTACTGCCAATTTCCCGCATTGGTTCTGTCCCGCCTTCAATCAGTTCTCCGAGAATGAGGCCTCTCTGCCTTTCGACCAGCATGAACTGCTTTCGCTGATTGCGCCTCGCCATGCCTATGTGGCCAGTGCGGAAGAGGACAGTTGGGCAGATCCGAAGGGAGAGTACCTGAGCCTTTACTATGCCGGACCGGTTTACCGGCTTTATGGCATGCGGGGACTTCCATCCAAGGAACAGCCTGCCATCCATCAGCCCCGGCACTATGATGTGGGCTACCATATCCGTGCAGGGAAACACGATGTGACACCTTACGACTGGCAATGCTACCTCGACTTCCTCGATTCGCTTTGGCGCTAAACGAAAAACAATGAGCACAAGACTGATTATATTCGACTTCGACGGAACCCTGGGCGATACCCGACGGAACATTGTCACGACGATGCAGATGACCATATCCGAGGTGGGTTTGCCTGATCGCAGTGAACAGGAATGCGCTTCCACCATCGGCCTTCCGCTGGCAAGTTGTTTCGAGGTGCTCTATCCTGGCCTCCATGCCGACCGGATTCAGCTCTGTGCCGATACCTACAGGAGAATCTTCGAGGAGAACCTGCAATCCATCAAGCCGCAGTTGTTCCCAGGTGTGGCAGAGACCTTGAAGGCCTTGAAGGAGCAGGGATTCACGCTCACGATTGCCTCCTCGCGTTCCCATGCCTCATTGTCGCGACTGACGAGGGACTTGGGCATTTCGGACTGCATCTCGTACCTGATTGGAGCCGATGATGTGGAGAGGGCCAAACCCGAGCCCGAACCGGTCTTGAAGACTCTTTCCGCCATGCATTTCGCCAAAGACGAGGCACTGGTGGTGGGGGATATGGCGGTCGATATTCTGATGGGCTCGAGTGCCGGAGCAAGGACTTGTGGCGTCACTTGGGGCAATGGGACAAGAACGGAACTGGAAGAGGCCGGAGCCGACTCCATTATCGACGGCATGGAGGAACTCTTGAATCTCCCTTATTTCAGTGCGGGCAGGATGTAGTCCCAGATGAGGTTCTGCTCGGCCTGCATGTCATTCAGCTGGGCTGTATTGACGACCACGGCATCCTTGTCGGGGATGATGATGATGTACTGTCCGCCAGCCCCGTCGGCCCGATAGGCATTGTGGCGGCTGCGCCACATCTGGTAGCCATAGCCCTGCACCCAGTCGCTGTTCTCGATGGTCAGCCCGCTCTGGGCCACCTTGTCGGCCCTCATGCCGGCCGGTTGGCAGGGGACTTGTTTGCGTGTCATCTCGATGGCATAGTCCTTCGGCAGCACTTGTTTGCCCTTCCATTTGCCTTTCTGAAGTATGAGCTGTCCCATTTTCGCCAGGTCCTCGGTCTTCAGGTAGAGCCCCCATCCGCCGCAGTTGATGCCCTGCGGACTCTCGTCCCATCGCGGAGCCTCTATGCCGAGCGGGTCGAAGAGGCGTGGCTGCAGGTAGTCCACAACCTTCTGGCCTGTAACCTTTTGCACGATGGCGGAGAGCATGTAGGTGCCCATGCTATTGTAGCAATAGTAGGTGCCCGGCTCATGCTCGACGGGCCAGGAGAGGAAGGTCCTCACCCAGGTGTCGCCCTCCTTTCTGCGAGGTTCGGTGTCGTGTCCGCAGTTCATGGTCAGCAGGTTGCGGATGGTCACTTTCTTCAGGTTCTCCGAAGGTTCGGCAGGCAGGTCGTCGGGGAAGAAGGAGACCAGTTTGTCGTCGAGCGAGAGCAGCCCTTCGCCAATGGCCAGTCCTACGGCTGCCGAGGTGAATGTCTTGCTGACGCTGTTCAGAATGTGGGGCTTCTGAGCTTCGCCGCCGTTCATCCATTTCTCGTACAACACTTTCCCGTGTTGCAACACCATGACGCTCTGGATGTTGAGATTCTGGTCCTTGGCGCCTTGCAGGTAGCGTTCCATGGCAGCCTGCATGTCGCTCTGGGGCTTTGCGCGCTTCATCGTGACCGCTTTCCGGACAGTGGCTTTGGGGGAGGAGGGCATTGCCGCATTCCCATTCAGGCAGCACAGGCACAGCAGGGCGATCAGGCCGATCAGGCCGCATAGGCAGATGAGGTGGTTGATGGTCTGTTTCATATCCGTATATTGTTTATTTCTTCTGCAAAGATACGAAATTTTCGTGAGACCACCAAACATTTCCAGCACTATTCGCCATGAAAAATGCAAATATCTTCGAAAATTTAAAATTCAAAGAATTTTAACGAATCATTTCAGGCATCACAGAGCGATTGTTCTCACTTCGGAGGTACAAACATACATCGGAAGCATTCGAAGCGATTCCGGATGGAATCAGATATCAGATATCAGATATCAGTTTTCTTGTGAGCAAATGCAATTTCGCTACTAAAATTTTATAATATATATAATATATTATATATATTATAAAATTCTTAAGGCAACCTTTTAACAAATGTACCTTCAAAAATGAAAACTGAATAACTGATATCTGATATCTGAGGCGCACTTCCATCCAATTTCGTCAAATTCGTGCTGAATTTTGCGTCAATTGGGGTGCCGAAATTTGGTGGTGTAGGGGAATTGTCGTAACTTTGCAATTGAATCAAGAGAGGTGAGCTCTTAGCTGCAGATAAGGTCAAACGAGGCACAGCTAAAATGCAAACGTCACACGTGAAAGTGCGCAATTTGACACGTGACGTTCCGCAACTTGGCACGCTACGTTCGGGAAGCAGGCAGCATCCGTTCTGTGGGGGAACGAAGAGTTCTGCGCGGGGGCGAACTAGTCTTCGCTGAGCTTGGCCAAGCCGCCTTCGGAGGTTTCCTTATAGAGTGATGGCAAGTCCTTGCCGGTCTGCTTCATGACGCGGACCACACGGTCGAAGCTGACGCGATGCTGGCCGTCGGAAAGGGAGGCGTAGAAGTTGGTGTCGAGGGCTCGGGCAGCGGCGAAGGCATTGCGCTCGATGCAGGGAATCTGGACCAGGCCGCAGACAGGGTCGCAAGTCATGCCCAGGTGATGCTCCAGTCCCATTTCCGCCGCATATTCTATCTGGGCCACACTGCCCCCGAAGAGTTGGCAGGCGGCTGCGGAAGCCATGGCGCTGGCCACGCCGACTTCCCCCTGGCAGCCCACATCGGCTCCGGAGATGCTGGCATTCTGCTTGACGAGATTGCCGATGAGTCCGGCTGTGGCAATGGCATGGAGGATGCGTTCCTCGGAAAAGTTGTGGTTGTGCCCCAAATGGTAGAGAACGGCTGGCAGAACACCGCAAGAGCCGCAAGTGGGAGCCGTGACGATGAGTCCGCCCGAAGCATTCTCCTCGCTGACGGCAAGGGCATAGGCATAGACGAGGCCCGAACTCTGCAGGTTGGCTTTGTAGCCCTTCGCCTTGGTGTAGTAGATGGGTGCCTTGCGTTGCAGGCCGAGTGGACCAGGCAGTACGCCTTCGTGGTCGATGCCGCGCTCCACGGCTTCCTGCATGACGCGCCACACTTCGCGCAAGTAGTCCCATATCTCCTTCCCCTCGCATTGTTCCACATATTCCCAATAGGCATGGCCCGTCTCCTGGCACCAAGCCATGATGGCCTTCATCGTGGTCAGGGGGTAGAGTGGGGCGTCTTCAGGAGCCTCTGGCGCTTGTTCCTCGCCCTCTGAAAGGGCTCCTCCGCCGACACTGTAGACAGTCCATTCGTCTGTGAGCGAACCGTCGGGCTGGCGCACGGCAAACTTCATGCCGTTCGGGTGGAAAGGCAGGAAGACGGTGGGTTCCCAATGGATGGTGACCTGCCCTTGAGGCTCCAGGACACGAAGGATGGCGACATCGGTCATGTGCCCCTTGCCCGTAGCCGCGAGCGAGCCATAGAGCGTGACCTCGAAAGCCGTGGCTTCCGGGTGGCGCTCAAGGAATTGGATGGCAGCGGCTTGCGGGCCCATCGTATGGCTGCTGGAAGGACCGATGCCTATGCGGAAAAGTTCTCTCAGTGATTTCATATCTTTCGGCTTTATTTCTAGAGTTTGAAGTGGACGAGGATGGGGCAGTGGTCGGAGGGGTGCCAGAAGTTGGAAATCTTCTGCGGATTGCGGACGGGAGTGGTGTATGTGTCGCGGATGACCGAGGCGCTCCGGATGCGTTTCCGCAGGGCAGGGGTGACATAGACGAAGTCGATGCGCGAATTGCCGCCAGTGGTACTGATGAACTGGCCCGAACGCATGTCGTGGATGAGGTCCACGTAGGGCGTATGCTCCAGAATGTAGTTGTGGACGAGGAATCGCGTCGTCGAGTCGGGCAACTGATAGGTGGCATTGTCCAGGCGCGAAATGGAGTTGAAGTCGCCCATCATGGCCCACATCTCCCTTTGCGCTTTGGGATGCGAGAGCACCGTCTCCTTGCATATATACTCCATTTCAGTACTGCGGAAGATGTCGCCTTCGTGACGGGCACGACTGGCTTCGCGCTGGTCTTGCGGCACCTTGAACCCATAGGCATGCGGCCATGTGTGCAGGGTGACGAGGTTCAGCGTCTTGCGCCCCCTCTGCAACTTGTACCACGAAGCTCCGTGGCAGACAATCGTGTCGGCATTGCCCGAAATGAGTTTCTCGGCTTCCAGCGGAAAACGCGAGGTGATGAGCTGGGGATAGTGGTCGGGGTGAGCGCTGAGATAGACATATTCGTGGCCGTATCGACGGGCCAGACGCTTCCATCGGGCCAGGCACTCCTCTTCGCTCTCCACCTCGGAAGTGGCGGTGTTTGTGACATAGAGCTTCTGTGCCTCACACCAAACGCAAATGTCGGGCTCTTGGGCCTTAACCCATGTCGTAAAGCGCTGGTAATCGTCCGTTTGGCCGTCCCACATGCCATTCTGGATGTTCCAATAGAGCAGGCACACTTCCCGATTTGCCCTACGGGCTTCGCCACTCTGCAATCCCAGCGCGGCAAGCAATACAAACAGTAATATTCTCATCATGTTTTTATGGTTTTAGTCCCCCCGTGTCCATGTATTTGTCGAACAGTTTACGGAGAAGCGGTTCATCATCTATCATCCTTCGCAGTTCCTCGAGCCGAAGGGCATTTGGTGAGTCGGTAAACCACAGTTTCAGGTAACCTCCTCGGCCATACTTCTCCTTCAGATGGGCAACCATTCGCCCGAAATGCTCTTCCCGGCTCAGTTCAGGATAGTGGTCCAGCCCGAACTGGATGGTCCGCTCGATGATGTTCAGCGGGTCGATATGGCGGTCTGCTTCGGCCACAATCCGACCGTAAAGCGTGCGAGGCTCATGGCCGGCAGAGGCTCTGTGGTCTTCGGCAGCATCGGCTATTGTGGAAATCTGCTCCTCGGTAAACCATTCTCGCAGTTTCTGGTCGGCCCGGACAATTCTGGCCGAGGCTTCGTGGTGGTGCTCCCGCCCCTCGCAAAGCCCCGTATCGTGGTAAGCTGCAATGGCATAGACCATGTCGGCATTCACATCCAGCCTCTCAGCCATTTCCATGCTCTGACGGATGACCGTTCGGGCATGATCCTGCCGATGCGCCTTGTCGAAAGCGTCATACTGGGGCAGGATATTCTCCTCGATGTATTGCCAGAGGTCTTGATTGACTGGTTTTGCCATAATTGCACTATTTCTATGCAAAGATATGAAAAAGTTGAGAGTTAAGCGCCAAGAGTCGCGAGATTTTTGTACCTTTGCCGGCAGAAACTCTGAAAACACATCATTTCTTATGACTCAAATGAAAGACATTTACCTGGCTGGAGGCTGTTTCTGGGGGACAGAACACTACTTCAAGCAGATAGAGGGTGTGGTGGAAACCGAAGTCGGCTTTGCCAACGGAAACACGGAAAACCCTACCTACAAAGAAGTTTATACAGACCAGACCGGTTATGCCGAGACGGTGCACGTCAGATACAATCCTGCCATTGCCGACCTCGAGTTCCTGTTGCAGATGTTCTTCAAGGCAATCGATCCGACAAGCCTGAACAAGCAGGGACACGACGAAGGAACGCGCTACAGGACTGGCATCTACTATGTCGATGCCGAGGATTTGCCCGTCATAGAGAAAGTGTTTGCCCAGGAGCAGAAGAACCATCAGCAACCCCTCGTTGTCGAGAAACAGCCTTTGCAGAACTTCTACAAAGCCGAAGAATATCATCAGGACTACCTCGACAAGAACCCCGACGGCTATTGCCATCTGCCCCTCTCCCTCTTCATCTTCGCCAAACAAGCCATGCGAAACAGGTAAGCAAAGAAGCTTGAAAAATAATCGCCCCCTCCTATAGACCTGTTGAGACCTATGGAAGGGGGCGAAATAAGTTTGTCTGTTACTTACTTAACAAGGATTTTCTTGCCATTCACGATGTTGATGCCTTTCTGCAACTTTTCGAGGCGCTGGCCTGCCAGGTTGTAGATGCCAACATATGTGGACTGCTCTGTGGCTGGGATGTCGCTGATGCCATCGGGATCGATGTTCGTGTAAGCGCCATCGTTGAACCATACTTGCAGATGGCCAGCTTCAAGAACGGGATAGTCATCGGTTGCAAGTGTCTGGTGCCAAACGATTTCACTCTGGTCGCCATTCAGCTTGAAGCAAATCTCGCCACTTGCCAATTGTGCATCGGTAACTTCAATGGCTTCCTGAGGATTAGCTCTTTGGCCACTTGAAGAACCATTGACATAGTCGCCCTTGTAGTAGCTATTGTAGATCTTAGAGTTCGGTCCGTTCAAAGCACCGAAGAACTGAGCGTATCTGGCAGATTGTACTGTGCCGATAGACAGGCAGTTCTTGATGGTGACGAGTGAACTGTTGGTGTAGCCCACCATGCCGCCAAAGGTGCAGTTGCCTGGAACATCTGCGGAGTTGAAGAGCTTACCGTCGAATAGGCAGTCGATGATGTCGCAGACTGCATTTGTACTATTGTTGGTGTAGCCAACAATGCCGCCATAGTTGCCACCATTACCATTGTCATTACTGTCAAAGGTGCCGGAGTAGGTGCATTTCTCAACGCGAATCGTGCCATCATTGGCGCAACCCAATATGCCGCCTTGTCTGCCACCTACGCTCGTGTTGTGGATGTTCACATAGCTGTGGATGTTGCGGATAATTACATTGTTGTCGCGAGCAAATCCAGCGACAGCGCCAGCGCTCTGGTAAAGGGTGTAGAGTTCGCCGTAGATGTTGAAGTTCTCGACAAGTGCATTGTCAGAAAGCACGCCGAAGAGGCCGTAGAAGTTGCGGTCTGAAGTGGCGTTGAAATTCTTGATGGTGTGCCCTTGACCGTCGAAGTGTCCCTTGTATGCAATGCCGGAACTTGCCCAGTTGCCGATAGCAGACCATGCGAATTCCTCACCAAGTTCTGCAAAGTCAATGTCATTCAGGAGGACTGCATCTGCTTCGAGAGCGCCACCGTTCACAATCATAGAGAAAATGGCAAGATCGCCAGCAGTCTTCAACTGGTAAACACCATCAACAGGCTGTGGCATAATGTCATTGTTGATGAGCTTGTCGGCAATGGCAAGTGCTTCCTCGGCTGTGACATCACCTTCGTTGAAATGGCTCTGTGCATCAATAACTTCATTCTCCCACCTCATATAAGCCTCGTCGGAAATAAGGCCTCCAGTGCTCAAGCCGTCAAGAGTATCAAAGAGTTTGTTGGCAGCGTCGAACATGGTGATGTAGGCCTTGCGACATGCATGTACTTGGTTGAAGAGGTCGGAGAAGGTGTTGATGAGAGCCATCTTGTCGCTGGTCTGCCCAACTTGTGCAATAGCATCAACGAGCTGATCCTTAAGTTCATCCGACATATTGGGATACATGAAGAAATTCTCATCATCAGCCCAGATGAAGTCTACGATAGTCTGAGCGCGTTCAGCATAGCCATTGAGCACCTCGGTGAGTTTTGCATCAGCTTCTGCTGCAGTGCCAAGATAGTAGACATGCAGATTTCCGAAAGGCAGCCAGTCTCCGGAGATACCAGTTCCCAAATTGCGCATACCGACTGTCAGTGTGCCATCGGTCACTTCAGTGGCACAGAAGTTCTGGTAGCGACCTGCATTGAAGGCAACAGAGCAGCCTTCTCTTACCTGTGGAACCCAACCAAAGAGGCCGTCCAATTCATATTGTTTGTCGCTTCCTTCTCCAAGACAGTTCACACCAATCTCGGCATCATCCTCAAAGATGACATCTTCGCCAGGAGACATGACATAGTTGACTGTGCCGTTCAAGTAGAGCTGGCCGGCATAGAAGTTATTATAGACATCATTTCCAGCGCGGAACAAACTGTTAACAGTCATCATGTAGATGCCGTTCGGCATGTCTGTCAGAGTCTGATAGGCATTGAAACTCTTGTTGTTGAATCCTTCGGGAATAGGCATGATTTCAGGTGTGCCGCCAACTGTGGCAGTTCCGCCTTCAAATTCAGTTGTCCATCCTTCGTATCCATTGGCAAAGGTGGGATTTTCCATCAGGCGAGTAATCTCCGTTCCAGGAGTTACACCACCAGCAATGGCATTGTCAAGCATCTGGTTTACGAAGGCTATCTCTGCAGCCAGAGCCTCATCGTTCAGATTGAGATATTCCATGATGTAGGCATAGGTGCCGTTGGGATAGTCAGCATTCGGCTCTGAGTTCTGCTCCAGATAATCCTTGAGGAAATCGGTATATTCACCTGCGAGTTCATTATCAATTATATATTGGGCTGCATCTTCGCAAGTTTTCGTGTATGCTGCATAATTGGCAGCAGAAATCTCAATGCTTTCCTTCAATTCGAAGGCAGCCTTATAAGATTCGAGGAATTCCTCCAGAGTTTCAATGTCTGCCCATGACTGAATGGTTGCTTCATATTCATCGAGCAATACCTGATATGCTGCAGTTTCCTCGAGGAATTCCTGTTCTTTACTGCTGATGTCGCTGATGAATTCATTCAACACTTCATCATTGAGGTTCCTGTAGTCACCTTCGCCGAACTCATAAACAAGAGCATCACCCTCGAGAACAGGATACCGCTGCTCTTCGATAACCTGATGCCATGCAACATCAAAGAAGTTCTCTTCGTTCAGCTTCCAGGCAATCTCGCCACTTGCCAATTGCTCGTCGGTTACTTCTGTAGCCGTCAAGGTAACTGTGCTTGCAGAGCCGTTGAGGTTCTCACCTTTATAATAACTGTTGGGAAGAGAAGACTTGTTGCTCTTGACTGCGCCAAAGAATTGGCCCCAAACAGCAGATTCAACCTTACCGATAGACAGGCTGTTCTTGATAGTTACGACAGCACCATTGCTGTAACCTACGAAACCACCAAAGGTGCAAGTGCCTGGAACAGCGTTATTGTTGATAACCTGGCCATCGAACAGGCAGTTGGTGATGTCGACGATGGTATTGCCGTTGTTGTTGACATAGCCTACAATGCCGCCATAGTTGCCACCGCCACCTGCATCGTTGCCGTCCAAAGTGCCGGAGTAAGTACAGTTCTCGATGACAGTCTTGAAGGTAGTGGAGTGAGCACCACCAAGTATACCGCCTTGTCTGCCGCCAGCACTTGAGTTGTTGATGTTTACAAAACTGTGGATGTTACGGATGACGGGACGGTCGTCGCGAGAGTATGCAGCAACGCCGCCAGTGTACTGTGTGTTGGTATTAATCGTTCCGTCGATGCTGAAGTTCTCGATGAGGCAGTCCGTAGAGATGACGCCAAAGAGGCCGTAGAAATTCTGGCTTGAGTTCACGTTGAAGTTCTTGATGGCGTGACCTTGGCCGTCGAAGTGGCCCTGGAAGCATGCACTACCTGATGGGGTTGAGACCCAACTTCCGATAGGTGTCCATATCCAACCTGCTGCTTTGATGTCTGCAAAGTCAATATCGTTCGTGAGAACAGCATTGGCTTTGAGATTGCCTTGATTAACTATGAGGGCGAACCGCCTGAGCTGATTTGCACTAGCTATCTCGTATATGCCGTCAGCATTTGGTGTCAAGGTGTAATTGTCGTCGAAGAGGTCGCAATATGAACAATATCCATCAACAAAGTCGTGGTCGTCTTGTGTTACATCTGAATATGTATTGGAATAGGTGGCATCTGCATAAACATCGCCATTGCAGTGCTTCCGTCCGTTCATATAGACTTGACCGTGAGAGGGGTCAAGTACTGGCGCTTCATCTGTGCCTACTGTCTGGTACCAACCAATCTCCGACTGGTCGCCATTCAGCGCGAAGCAGACTTCGCCAGTAGCGAGTTTGTCGGCTGTGAAAGCAAATGTTCCAGGCATTGTGCTTCCTCCATTTGCATGAGGAGCGCTGCCGTCGAGCCAGCAATTGCCTTGCATGTTTGCTGCTGTGAAGCTTCTCAGCCAACCGATAAAGGCACCACCATATGTGGGTGTGGTTTCTTCATCGCTGATGGCAACTGTTCCCATGTTAAGGCAGCCTTTCATCATGCCTCCATTGTTGTTGAGGTATCCGGCGATACCACCTACAGAACCGTTGGCTACCACATAGGTAACGGTACCGTAGTTAGCGCAGAACAATACGGTGTCCTCTGCCATATAGCCTATCACGCCGCCAAAGCAGTCGTTGTTGCCTGCTGCTTCAGTCAGTGTGCCAGAGAAGGAACAGCCTGTAATGCGATTCTTGTACTGAGCAGAGCCTACCACACCACCGACATGATGAACATTGGTTTCGTTGATGGTGATGTTCAGAGAGGAGTGCACATTCGAGATGCGACTGGATGAAGACCAACCGATGGCTCCAGTTCCAGTTGCTCCAGTTACAGAAAGTGCGCCCTCAATGCTGAAGTTCTGGACTGTTGCATTACTGATGAAGCCGAAAAGTCCGAACTTGCCTGCTCCTGTTCCTTGGAAGCCGGAAATCTTGTGTCCCTGTCCGTCGAAGGTTCCCGTGAAGGGTGCACCATCGATGCCGATAGGTGTCTGCCAGGTATTGCTGAGTGCGATGTCTGCAGTCAGCACACCATTAGCAGCCCTGTTGGAATTGACGTAGTCGGCAAAGGCTAACAGTTCGGCTTCTGTTCCAATCTCAAAGTTCTTTGCTTCTTCCTTGTAGCCTCCAAGAGCATTTATCTGCTCGGCGCTCAACGATGTTTCCCAGAAAGCGACTCCTGCCACGTAAGTGTCATTCTTCTCGCCATCCTCGTCACAGAAGAGGTAGAATCCAAATGGCTGAAGCTTGAAGCGGTCGTTGGCGTCAGGGTCTGCCTCGGCTATCTTTTCGCCGTTTTGATAGAGGATGTTCTTACCATCGCGGTATGTAAACACAAAGCGGTTCCAAAAGCCGCTCTTTACTGTACCTCCATAGCCTAGGGAGCCTACGCCTGCTGTGTTGTTGTGGATGAAGAGGTCGCCATCGTTGCCATTGTTGGGGTCTGTCTGGAACAAACCGTCGTAGGGACCTGCGTCTTCCACCATCACATCCAGCATGAGGGTGTAGGACTGAGAGGCTGCGGCACCTTCTGCTCGCGATACTTTCAAAGCCGAAGTGTGAGGCACGAAGATGGCTTTGTTTGTTTCGTCCGGACCGTCGGCTGTTATGATTCCTGCGTTCTCAAGGGTCGAGAGCGTAACGCTTCTTGTTCCCAGAGTGGCAGGCGTCATTACGAGGCTGCCCTTATCGGGAGCCATCAGGTTGTCCGGGTCGTTGAAATTCCACTGAGCAGTAGGCTCAGGGACTTCCTGCGCCAAGACATGCATGCTGTTTCCAAATAGTCCAAGCAGGACCAGAAGGAAAAACGGGTAAAGTTTTTGCTTCATGTTAGTTTAGTTTTTTAGTTAATAAAATCGTTTTTACCTTTGTTTCAATCTTTTCGCCGGCAAAGATACATTATTTTTATTTTTTCCCGAATAATTACACGCAAAAAAATGAGTCTTTTGATGAAAAATCGCAAAAGAATTACGACTTCCTTTCGTGTTTCTAAGCTTAGGCAGGGGCATCTTCAAATAACTAGTGTGACGTCGGCAAACGTCACACTAGTAAAACGCAAACGTCACACTAGTAAATCGCCAACTTCACGTTAGTAAATTGCAATCGTCACACTAGATGTTTTCCAATCAGGTTGGAGTCATATTCAAGCCTCAAATTGCGAATTTGCAAACAAAGCGGATTAAATCGGATTCCAATCTGCAAAAAACCAAACAAAATGCTTAACTTTGTCACAAGAAATCAGTTCAGAACAAATATGAAGAGGATAATCTTGGCACTTTGTGCAGCTGTGTTGGCGGTTACGGCTGAAGCTCAAACTGCGCTGAAGAAGGTCTATAACGAGGAGATCAACCCACTCGAGCAGATAGACCAGGCAATCGGAAAGGCCAAGGAGGAGGGCAAGTTCGTGGTCTGTCAGGTAGGGGGAAACTGGTGCCCTTGGTGCCTGCGTTTTGCTGACTTCATCTCCAAAGATACGACTATAAGTAAGGTAATAGACGAGAACTTCGAGTACATCCATGTGAACTACAATCCCCGAAAGTCTGAAAGCGAGGAGAAACAATTGCAGGCAAAAGCGCTCATGGAACGGCTCAGCAACTGTGGCCGCTTTGGTTTCCCAGTCTTCGTCATCATCGATAACGAGGGCAAGTTGATTCACATTCAGGATTCGAGCTTCCTGGAAGAAGGTCAGGGCTACAATCAGGAGAAAGTGCTGCGCTTCTTCAAGAACTGGACACCAGAATCTGTGAAAGGCAAAAAGTGAAAGTAACCAATCAGGCCAGCCGGAAAATGGACAACCAGCAAGAGATATTCCCCATTGTGGATGAAAGCGGAGAGGTAATCGGCTCTGCCACAAGAGGCGAGTGCCATAGCGGCTCCAGGCTGCTTCATCCTGTTGTGCATCTGCATGTCTTCAATTCCAAGGGTGAACTCTATCTGCAGAAAAGGCCTGATTGGAAGGACATTCAGCCAGGGAAATGGGACACTTCCGTTGGTGGTCACATCGACTATGGCGAGACGCCAGAAGAGGCTTTGCTTCGCGAAGTGCATGAAGAACTGGGTATCACCGACTTCATTCCAGAGCTTGTCGACAAATATGTGTTCGAGAGCAATCGCGAACGAGAACTGGTTTATGTGAACAGAACCACTTTCGACGGCGAGATTTGCCCCTCGAAAACTGAACTGGAAGGAGGTCGTTTCTGGACTGTTCGGGAGATTCAAGAAGCGATGGGGCAGGGGATACTGACTCCCAACTTCGAGAGTGAATATAAAAGATGTTTTGAAAAGATTGAAAGATGAAAAGTGTAAAGCATTTCCTTCTAACGGGTTTAGTGTTGCTCTCAGCCATAACCTGTGTCAACGCGAAGAAACCTGTTCATGGTGTCATCATTACAGGACAGAACAATCACAATTGGCCCGTCAGCCACAAAGCAATTAAGATGACGTTGGAAAACTCGGGACTCTTCAGCCTCGATGTGGCTGTGTCTCCAAAGCAAGGAGAGGATATGACGAACTTCTCTGTGGATTTCAGCAATTACAAACTTGTGGTGTTGGACTACAACGGAGACAATTGGTCTGCAGACATGAAGTCAGCTTTCATGGACTATGTGCAGAGAGGAGGTGGAGTGGTGGTTTATCATGCAGCCGATAACGCTTTTACAGACTGGCCAGCCTACAACGAGATGATAGCCCTGGGTGGCTGGGGCGGAAGGAACGAAGCGTCTGGTCCCTATTTCTACTGGAAAGATGGAGCCTTGCAGGCTGACAAATCTCCTGGCAATGGAGGCTCTCATGGCTTCAGACACGAGTTTGTCCTCAATTGTCGCAAGGCCTCGCATCCTATCACAAAGGGTTTGCCTGCCCGATGGAAGCATGCTTCAGACGAACTTTACGACAGGATGAGAGGTCCTGGAGGCATAAAAGACCTGCTCTACACAGCCTATTCTTCCCCAGAGCAAAGAGGCTCAGGTCGCGAAGAACCGCTTGTTTTTACAGTAGAATATGGCAAAGGAAGAGTCTTCCATATCATGCTTGGTCATTGTGGAGACAGTTTGGAAGACAATCCGGCCATGCAATGTGCAGGATTCCAAACACTTCTTCTGCGTGGCTCGGAATGGTGTGCAAAAGGAAAAGTCACGCAGAAAGTTCCAAAAGACTTCCCCACCACCGATAATGTCTCACTTCGTTTGAACTATTGTCCCAACAAATAAAGGTATATTTGATCAACATATTCAAGTCTAATAAATTCATGAAGAAACTATTGTTAACTTGCTTGCTGTCAGCTGTATATGTGCTGACCACTTCTGCTCAGACGAGGTGGATGAATCCTCTGGAACAGGGAGAAAACATTGTTCATGGTCGTTGGTGGAATGGCGAACTGAGAGACAATTTCCATCGTCTGACTCCAAGAGCCGAGAACAAGGTTCGCAGCGCGGTTTGGAGGTTGTCGAAGCAATCGGCTGGCCTCTCTATATGCTTCCATACAAACGCGCCAAGCATAAAAGTCCGATATGGGGTGAAGGGTGGATTGAACATGTTCCATATGCCCACGACTGGTGTTTCTGGCGTCGACCTCTATGCCACCGATGCTGATGGAAGGCTGCGTTGGTGTGCCAGCAAGTTTAATCTCTCTTTCAAGGACACTATCAACTATGAATTCAAGGACTTGACTTATTTTACTGGCGAAGATAGAGGTTATGATTTCGAACTCTTCCTGCCCCTTTACAACGAGGTTTCATGGATGGAAATAGGTGTGGAGGAAGGTCGCGAGCTGCGTTTCATACCAGCTTCTTCGGAGAAGCCTATTGTGGTTTACGGAACTTCGATTGCTCAAGGTGCTTGTGCCTCTCGAACGGGTATGGCTTGGACCAACATCGTACATCGCGAATCGGGCTATCCTGTTATTAATCTGGGATTCTCTGGCAATGGTCAACTCGAAGAAGAGATGTTTGCTTTTCTGGCAGAGATTGATGCAAGGCTTTTTGTTATCGACTGCCTGCCAAATATGTCAACAGAACGGACAGAACTCATCTACGACCGCTTGCTAAAGGGCATTTCAATGCTTCGCGAGAAGAGTCAGGCTCCCATCCTTCTGGTCGAGCACGATTATGCCAATGGTGTCAGTTCGCAGCAGAATGTCGATTGGTATACTGGCTCTAATGGAGAGCAGCAACGTGTCTTCAAGACCTTGCAGCAGAAAGGCGTGAAAGACATTTTCTATTTGAGCCACGAAGAACTGGGTTTCACGCAGGATTCTATGGTAGAGGGACTACATCCCAACGACTTGGGAATGCGCCAGTATGCCGATGCTTACCTTCGGAAACTTCGTGAAATCTTCCCTTAAAAACAGATGACAAAAGTATCTGCTTGACAGAGAGGCTGGGGATTTATTTCACCCAGTCCTCAATCTCCTTTTTCGAAGCGCGATTCAGCAACTTACCTTCCTTCCAATTGAGGCTGGGATAGGCGTTTCTCAAGTCCTCACATGACTGCCTGATGCTGCTGCCTCCAGAGGTTGCGAAGGGAATGATAGTCTTCCCCTTGAAGTCATAGGCCTCCATGAAGGTGTTGATGATGGTGGGGCAAGTGTTCCACCAGATTGGGAAGCCCACGTAGATGACCTCGTATTTCTTCATGTTGTCGAGTTTGCCTGTGATGGCTGGACGAGATGTCTTATCTTTCATCTCCAGCGACGAGCGACTCTGCTTGTCGCGCCAGTTGAGGTCGGCATCTGTGTAAGGCTGCTCTGGTTTGATTTCATGCAGTGTTCCGCCGGTCACTTCCGCCAATTGTTGGGCAGCGGCTTTCGTTGTACCTGTTGCTGAGAAGTAAGCTACCAGCACTTTCGAGTCCTTGCTCTCCTTTTGTTTCTTCGTCTGTGAACTTGCACTAAGGCATATTGCCAAGAGTGCTACTACAAATAGTGCAATCTTTTTCATAATATATATTGTTTTCTAACGTCTCTTTCTCAGTTCTTCCAACACTTTCAGGTCGGCAGGAAGCCACTTTACGCAGTCCAGTTCGTCAATGCTGAGCCATTTGGCTGCTTCGTGCTCGTTTAGGTGCAGCCCATCTGTCTGCAGTGAGCAGAGGAAGCAATGCATCCTGAGCTTGAACTTCGGATAGTCGTGCTCCACAGTACAGAGGAAGTCGTCCACTGAAATTTCTGCCGACAGTTCCTCGCGAATCTCTCGTCGCAGAGCCGCTTCCCTTGTCTCGCCAGCCTCCATCTTTCCTCCAGGAAACTCCCACCAGTCTTGCCATTCGCCATAGCCTCTTTGGGTGGCGAAGATACGGCCTTCCTTGCGGATAATGGCAGCAACGACTTCAATCTCTTTCATGCGAAATATGTTATTTCTCTCGCAAAATTACGAAAAAAAGAAGAAAGTGGTATGATGAGTGATGAATTATTTCGTAAATTTGCACTAGAAAAGTCCTTATTCCTTATGAAACAGATTGCCCTTTGGCTTCGCATTATTCGTCCGCAAACTCTTTTTGCATCACTTTGTCCGGTTTTGGTCGGACTGATGGTCGCCCACACACTTATTCCACAATCCAGTTCCAGTATGAAACTGACGGCTTTGCTGACCGCCCTTTGTGCCCTTGCCTTGCAGATTCTCAGTAACCTCATCAATGACTACTATGACTTCAAGCGAGGCACAGACAAGCAGGGCAGGGTAGGCTTCAAACGTGCATTGGCAGAAGGTTTGGTGAATGAGAAGGAGATACTTTTAGCTTGTCTTGTCACCCTTGCTATATGCCTCATTCTCGGGGCCATTCTTTGTTACATAGGTGGTTGGGTAATTGTGGCAATAGGCGTCACTGCCCTACTTTTTGCCTGGCTCTATACTGCCACACCTTATTCACTTTCCTACTTGGGCATAGCCGACATCTTTGTCTTCCTCTATTATGGCGTCATTGCCACTTGGGGAACTGTGTGGCTGCAATTTCGTTCAGCAGGACAGCCTCTAGACCTCAGCATCTTGACGCCTATCTATGCTGGAGCAGTTTGTGGACTCATCTCGATGTGTGTTCTGGTCATCAACAACATTCGTGATGTGGATGATGACCGTTTGGTGGGCAAGCGAACTATTCCAGTCAGGGTGGGGAAGAAGTGGGCACTTGTGCTCTTAGGAGTTATCGTTGCCCTCATGCCGCTATTCGCTTGGCTGGCTTTCGGAAGGAGCTGGGCTGTAGGAATTATTATCCCGGCTATTGTCCTGTACCTCAATGTTTTGCGTGCAAAAGGCGCTCAGTACAATCTTTGTCTTCTCCAAGCAGGTATTGTCAATCTTGTCTATGTCATCCTTGTCTGGCTCAGTATCTGAAGCTTGTTTTCCTGAGAACACCTGTGTAATCTCCAAACGTCACACGTGAACTTTGCGTTTGTCACGTTAGTCGTTTGACATCGTCACGTTAGTTGTTTGCGTTTGTCACGTTAGTCGTTGGGCATCGTCACGTTAGTCATTGAGCATTGTCACGTTTGTCGTTCGGCAATGTCACATAGATAATTGTCTTTGATGACCAAATTGATGCCGAAAATTTTGCCAGATTAATAATATGTTGTACCTTTGCAGAGGAAAGACTAAGACAATGGACTTATGAAAACAATCAGTACGAATATGGCTCCAGCAGCCATCGGGCCTTACAGTCAGGCCATCGAGGTGGGCAATCTTGTATATACTTCCGGTCAACTCCCTATCGACCCTGCTACAGGGGCCTTTCCCGAAGGAGGCATCAAAGAGCAAGCCCGTCAGTCGTTGCTCAATATCCAGGCAATCCTGAAAGAGGTTGGTTTAACAATGAATAATGTAGTGAAGACGACTGTATTCATGGCCGATATGAGTGACTTTGCAGACATGAATGAGGTCTATGCTGAGTTCTTCTCGGAACCTTATCCTGCTCGCTCGGCTGTGGCAGTCAAGACATTGCCAAAAGGTGCTATGCTGGAGATTGAAGTGGTGGCAGAAAGGCAATAACGATAAAACTTGTTACATTTATGAAAGTTCTGTTGATAAACGGAAGTCCTCGCAAGAATGGCAATACATTTGTTGCTTTGAGCGAGGCGGCTAAACAGCTCGAGAAGAACGGCATCGAGGCTGAAATTGTGCAGATTGGCGTGAAGCCTGTTCGCGGTTGTATCGCTTGCGGACAATGCAAGATGAAGGAATTGGACAAGTGTGTCTTCGACGATGACATCTGCAACCGCATCTCAGAGAAATTTGATTCAGTAGATGCCCTTATCATCGGCTCTCCTGTCTATTATGGACAGCCCAACGGAAGCGTCCTCGCACTAATGCAACGCATATTCTTCTCTGCAGGAAAGAAGGTGCAGAACAAGCCTGCAGCAGCCGTTTGTGTGTGCCGTCGAGGCGGAGCTACCGCAGCTTTCGAGACGATGAACATGCCCTTCATGATGCTGAACATGCCTGTCGTAACCTCGCAATACTGGAACATTGTTTATGGCAGGGAAGAGGGTCAGGCAGCACTCGACAAGGAAGGCTTGCAGACCATGCGAACCTTAGCAGACAATATGGCTTGGCTCCTGAAGAAGATTCATGCAAGCGGCAATCCGGACTACCCAGAGCGCGAGCCTTGGGAACCGATGCACTTTATCAGGTAAAAAGGCAAGAAGAACTGAGGTACTTCTGCCATGATGGGGTGTGACTATTTCATTCGTGTGTCAAATAGTTACATAAATAACTCATTTTATCCTTCCACTTATGGCGAGAAAATGCGTTCTTTGCACTCAGAATAACTGTTGAACACATGAAATCAATGCATTTTCTCCGCTTAACATTAACGCTTTGTCTGATTGGACTGGCATCTGTCTTTACCTCAGTAAGTGCTCAGGGATGGACTAATCCAATGGTTCTTCCTGGCCTGCAGAACCGCAGTCTGGGCGACCCCTACATGATGAAGTACAGGGGCTACTACTATCTTTATGTTAGTGCAGGAGACCGCAATATCTATTGTTGGCGCACAAAAGACCTGATGGAATGGTCTGAACCCTATATCTGCTGTACCGACGAGACGACTGCAGTTGCTTATGCCCCAGAGGTCATCTATTGGAACGGACTTTTCTATATGTGTACCTCTCCCCGAGGAGGTGGACACTATATGCTTACCAGCGATAGTCCTACTGGTCCCTTCACTCATCAGACAGGAAATCTGGGGCGCGACATAGACGGCTCAATGTTTGTCAACGACGACGGCAAGTGGTACTTCTATCATGCGAACAATGGCGGAATAAGGGGCTGCACAATGCCCACGCATCTCAGCTTCGGCAGTGATGTCGACCTGGGGTGCCGCATATCAGGACAATGGACAGAGGGGCCTTGCGTCTTCAAGCGCAACAATCTCTATTACCTGATCTATACAGGCAATCATGTCTGGACAAATGGCTATCGCATAGACTATGCCATTTCCAATTCGGGACCTCTCACAGGCTTCCATCCGCAAAGTGAGCAGAACCCAATCTTGGTTGATACCGAAACGCCCACTCACAAGGCGCTAGGGCATGGAACAGCATTCGTTGGGCCAGACCTTGACACCTATTTCTTCTGTTATCACAATCTGCAAGACAACAAATCGCGTCGCTTGCTAAACTTCGAACGCATTGCTTGGAACGGCGATAAGCTAATGATGACTGGTCCCACAGATTGGGAACAGGACCGTCCTCTCGTAGCTGAAAACGACTACTTCGAGCGCTCGGAGGTGGGAAGTAAGTGGGTGTTGTCGCAAGATGGGAATTGGCAGATTGAAGATAATGACCACCTTGTTCAGAGCAACAATGCCGGTTTACATTATGCTATTTTCCAGACTGAAGCCTATGAGAGCTACACAGCCGAGTTTACGCTTCGTGCTTCTTCGTACGACTCGGGTTTCATAGGTGCACTCTTCTCTTATCAAGATGAGAACAATTACAGCATTGCCGCTATCAATTCTGACAGTAATCAGTTCGAAATCTTTACTTTTTCCGAAGGAGAAGAGCAGTCGAAGAAAAGTTTCGCTTTGCCTGAGGATTTCGACCCAACCTGCTGGCATAGTATTCGCATAGAAAAGAATGGTACACGCGTGCGAGCCTATATCGATGGCATGCGCAAGACTCAATATACTTTGAGCACTGCTGAGGGTCGAGTCGGTTATGTCACTTCCAATTGTGCGGCTCAGTTTGGCTACATTGCCGTCAGCCCTTATGTTGATGGCAGCGCTTCGCTTCAAGTCAGCCAGCCATTGCCTGGCATGATAGCAGCTAACCTTTGCGCAGAGAAGAACGAGCTAGCCATAGCAACTTCTGCAAATATGTCGGTTGGAAAATACCAAATCATGCGTTGTGACCCAGGAGCAGTCATGACCTACAAAGTCAACATCCAACGCGACAATCTCTATAATATTGGGCTTCGCTATCGTTCTTCCTCCAGGTCAATTGCCCGGTTACTGCTTGATGGCGTAGTCATGATGGATAATATCGAACTGCCAGGCACTCGCAATGCCTTTGCTGTCCAAATTCTGAAAGATATCGAGCTACCTGGCGGCCACCATACTCTCTCCTTTGAACTTGTCAGCGGAAAAGTCTTCGTTATGGAGTATAATATTAAGCGAGGAGTGCGCGAACCTCATGTCATGGCTGATGATTTCGAGGAAGGATTCAGCAGTGAATGGGGCTACAAGGAAGGCAATTGGAACATCGTCGACGGACAATTGGAGTCGACAGGCAGGTATGGCAAGATGCTGATGGGTGGTTTCGATGACATTCACCTGACTGACTACACCGTGGAATGTGATGTCATTTATGGCTCAGGCGGTACCAATGGCGGTCTTCTCTTCCGCACAACCAATGCCAGCACTGGTGGAGCAGATGACAATCCTGTGCTTGGAACAGACTTTCTGCAGGGTTATGTGTTCTTGGCAAGCGGTTCATCTTCTACTTTAGGAAAACACAACTTCGGTTGGCAAGCACTCTCCACAGTCAGCCACACCATAAACCTCAGTCAATCTCACCACATGAAGGTGGAAGTTGAAGGGGCTACCATCCGTTGCTATCTTGATGACATGAGCACTCCCCTCATCACCTATACCGATCCTGTTCCCTTCATAACTGGTAGGGCAGGCTTTAGGGCTCACGACAGTGTGCTGCGTTTCGATAACTTTGTAGTAACGCCAGCTCCTAGCAATCCTACTGCTATTGAGGCTATAGAAACAAGCAAATTGACAAATGACAAAGCACCTGTCCGCTACTATAATATGTTGGGGCAACCAATCAATGCTGCAAACGCTCTGCCGCATGGAATGTACATTCGCTCACAAGGTGGGCAAAGCAGAATCATTGCCGTGGGTCAATAGAGAATTTTCTTTCCGTTGACAATGCTAACGCCTTGAGGCATTCTGCCATTTGTCCCTTTAGTGCTAATCGTTTGGCCCAGTAAATTGTAAACTCCCTCATAGCCAGTCTCGTTCTTCGCACTCGATTTGTTGCCTTCCACAGCTTTAATCTTTGTTGGGATGGGGCGAATACCTTTCAGTCCGAAGTCGATATACTGACCTCCGCCTTTGTTTGTACATTCAATGGCAATGACATTCGTGTTGTCTGGGGTCAGAGCCTCCATGGCTTCTTGATTGATAGAGATATTCTTATAGGCAGTAAGGTATCCGCTCTCTTGGAATGCCAGGACTCCGTTGAAATAAACTGCCACATCCTCATCGTGGTGAATCCTTCCAACAAGGGCATCCATTTGCTCAGGCGTGAATCCTGTCAAGTCGAGGTGATAGCGGATTCGAATGACAGAACTGCTCCATGAGGTGTTCACATGGCTGCCAGGGGGATTGCTTGCTCCAAAGCCGGACAATCCGTCATTCCAGGAAGCATCGCTATAGTTCTGCTTAGTCCAATTCTTGTTTGTGGCAACGCTCGATGCAGTCTGGTATTTCCATACTTGAGGCTCTGTCTCGGCAGTTGGCAGAACATCGCACTCCTCATAGAAAAAGTTGTTCAATATGGTTTGAAGTTCGCTTGATGTGATGACCAGAACAGAACCTTCCTGTGCTTCTTCTGGCAGCGAGAGTTCATTCTCATCACAAGGATACCATTTGTTCTCGCTAGGATTACCGCTTCGACTCATTGTTTGTTGGTTTCGTTCAATTGAGTTGTATAGAAGGAACCAACCTGATCCATCGAGGGCAGGGAAAGTTTGTGGCGCTCTATTCTTGGGTATCTGCGAGCTGAAGATGCGCTGAGGCTCTGAGAAACTCATTCCTGAAGGCCTCAGTACAGGTGCTTGTATCTGGAGGAGGCTTCTGTCTGAATTGTAGAAGATGCCTGAATAGGTATCGCCTGTCTTTTCGAGATGAAAATCGTAAACGGAATAGCTGGTGGAATAGAAAGTGCGGGGGGTGATGAAGCGCTTCCAGTCCTGAGTCGTCGTAAGGTAAATATTGTTTCTGTCATTACTCCTGGCACTCCAGTAAACAAAGAATCTGGATGAGGCCTCATCATAAATCCATTCTGGCGACTCTGCCTTACATATATCGGAAGTAGAGGGTTTCACTCGAATATTTCCACTCTCTCCAGACTGCCAGTTGACAAGGTCTTCGCTCTGAAGATGGAAGAAACCAGGCTGGCTGTTATCCGCGTAGGCAGCTACAAGATGGAATACATCTTTTCCGTCGATATTTACTCTGCGAACAAATGGAGCCAACATTTCCACATCAGCAAAATCACCTCCGAGGACACTTCTACCGCCATTGATAGTTTTCCATTTTGCACCATCCAAACTATAAGCATAGAGCAGTTTCTTGCTTGTTGGCAAGGTATAGGTGAGCAAATATGCTTTTCCGCTTGCGGTGTTGAATTCGGGCGCAGGAGTTCTGGCAGGCATGGGATCGACTTGCAACTCGGAGTTTGGAACATAGTTTCTTACTTTCAGTCCGCAGTCAATAAACTGACCGCCTGTAGTCTGCTTGCAATGGATGGCGATTACATTGTCCGAACCGTCCAACTTCAATGCCTGCAGTCCATCGGGAAGCAAGGGCCACGATTCGTACTTGGTGTTGTAGCCAGTCATCTTTGCTGCGAGAGTCCCATTGATGTAAATCTCGGCATCCTCATCGTGGAAGAGCCAAAGTCGAAGGTCAGGAAGTCGGCCCGTATCGAAGTTGTTGATTTTGAAACTGCGGCGCAACCAAATGTCGCTGCTGGACCATGATGTCCTTCCTCCTCCACCAAAGCCGGCATTGCCTGTCCTCCAGCCTGAAGCATCGAAATCAACGGCATACCAGTCAGCAGCTGGTTCCGTGGTTGTATATTTCCATTGAATGCTGGTGTTTTGGTCGCCAGCAGGAACTATCGTGGTCATGTCCTTGTAGCGAGAATTGACAGTGCGCAGTATCTTGGCTTTCATCATTTCCTGCTGGGCAGGTGAAACCTTCAGGACTTTACGGTCGTAGGTTAGGAGGCCATTACATTCCTGTTCCACATCTGTAATTTGTGTGTAAACCGACATCCACAAGCCTTTCTCTTGCTGTAGTTCACCGAGACGATCTGTATAGCGGTCATAGAGATTGGCGTATGTCTCAGCATCTTCAACAGTTGTATAGTTGACATCGGATCCTGCCCACATGTGGTCTTTGATAAAGAGGTTGATGCCGCCAAACTCGCCACAAGAGGCAATGCGCTCATTAACAGGGTTGGTGGCAGCATTTGGGGAAGGGTAGGAGTGAACATCCAGAAAGTCACCCATCTCAACATCAGTCCATCCTGTCACAGCGTGAACGAAGCGGCCTGGATCGTGATTGGCATTGATGACACTGTTGACGGCTCGCATGGTGTGTGCCATGCCGCTGCCGGCATGTTGTCCCCAGCCTTCGTTCCATACCACCCAAGCCCCAATGCATGGATGATGACGCGTAGCATCGATGAGGGCTTCATTCTCGCGATAGAAGTTCTGCATGGCATATTCGAGGTTTCCAATTGCTCCGCTTCCGCAACCTGAAGGCATATCTTGCCAGACAATAAGTCCATTTTTGTCACACCAATCGAACCAAAGGTCGTTCTCAAGTTTGATGTGTTTGCGAACCATGTTCATGCCGAAATCTTTCATTACTTGCAAGTCATAGACCATTGCCTCGTAGGATGGGGGCGTGAGCAATCCATCGGGCCACCAACCTTGGTCGAGGGGGCCATAGAGATAGAGCGGCTTGTTGTTGAGCAAGACGCAAGGATGCCCGTCCACCATGCCTCTGGAGAACTTCCGCATGCCAAAGTATCCACTCACCTTGTCCACCTCTTGTCCTTCTTCGTTTTTAAGGGTAATATCGAGATTGTAGAGGTTAGGTTCATCAGGGCTCCAAAGTTTAGCAGATGGAATGGAGAGCGTGAAAGTTTGCTCAGAGTCACCAGTCTGTTCGACGACAGAGTTGCTTCCGTCCTTAACCGTAAGTGTTACGGAGCAAGGTGCGGAAGTCTTCACCTTGATGGAAACTGTGGAGTTGTCAATATTGGGAATAGGTTCGTAACTTTCAATGTGAGTGGGGCTGACAGGCTCCAGCCAAACCGTTTGCCAAATGCCGCTATTGGGTGTGTACCAAATGCCGTTGGGTGAGACACTTTGCTTGCCGTTGGGTTGTCCGCCATCGGTCGGGTCCCAGACAGCTACTTGCAGTTCTTGCTCGACTCCTTCATTCAGCAGAGATGTAATATCGAATGCGAAGGGAACAGAGCCTCCGTCGTGAGTGCCAGCCAGTTGTCCGTTCACATAAACATAGCAGCGCCAATCGACGGCACCAAAGTGCAGCAGGACGTTCTTGCCGCTGAAAGTCTCTGGCAACGAGAAGGTCTTGCGATACATGTGAGTCGCTCTCCTGTTCGAGGAGTAGCTCTTATCCATGATTCCCGAAAGGGCAGACTCGACGGGGAACGGTACAAGAATGGCTTTCGAGAAGGATGAAGCGCGATTCTCGTAGTTGTAGTTGATGGAGGAACGCTTATAGTATTGCCAGATGCCATTCAGGTTCATCCAATCCTGCCTTTTCATGGAGGGCCGAGGATATTCCTGCCACACATTATCAGCAGTCAGTTGCTCGCCCCAAACTGTCATGACTGGGGCAGTCTGCTTAGTCCATGTACTTTGTGCACAAGCATTGTCTGCAAGGGTTAACATGATGGCAGCGATTGCTATCAATCTGTGGCGGAATATGTTTCTCATATTATCTGGTGTTTTAGCTTGTTCGTACATCAGGGAAGGAGCCGTGAACTTCCTTATAGGCATAGGCATAGTAGTCTTCCGGAGCAATGTCAGGGAAACGATCACGGAAGAGAAGTTGGGTTGCATCACGGTCGCAAGAGGGTGCCAACTTAAGGTATGTGAGGAAGTTTTCCATGTCGTTCTTGCGAAGATAACAGTTCGCGAGATAAGGGACAACGAACTTGCCTTCCTCAGTTCCATAGATGGTCCAGACATCATCGAGAAGGTCGATGGCTACGTCATTGTAGCCTGCATTGCTGTAAGAGAGTGCAATGTTGAAGAGTGTGTCACCCTTCTCAGGACTTTTTTCCAAGGCTATTGCGAAATGATCTTCGGCGAGCTTGGTCTGCTTGCCTTGCAGATAAATGTCCCCCTCAGTCATATAGCACTTCCAGAGCATCGTTTCGTCTGTATATTTCTTTGCTTCCTCTGCGAGATTTATTGCTTCGGAAATCCTATCTTGACGACTCAAAGCAAAGGCTTTCAACTGAAGAATTTGCGACAATGCTGCTTCTCTGTCAGGCAGTTTTCGTGTATACTTCTCCGCTTTCTCGAGTAAAGGCAGGAGTTCTTT
Source organism: uncultured Bacteroidales bacterium (assembly GCA_902779315.1). Classification (GTDB taxonomy): domain Bacteria; phylum Bacteroidota; class Bacteroidia; order Bacteroidales; family Bacteroidaceae; genus Physcousia. The sequence continues at coordinate 36,764 of CACZBC010000008.1, forward strand.
GAAGCGTTCTTCGCTACAATAACATAGTGCAAGCGAAAGTTGAACGTTGAGATCTTCGGGTTGCGACTCGAGATATTTCTTGTAATACTCAATTGCTTCGGTCATCGGACCTTCGTGCATATGGGCATTTGCCTTCATCAAGAGGGCTGTATTGTCTTGCGGATTGATAGCGAGAGAAAAGTCGGCAGCTTCGAGACCCTCTGAAAACTTTTCGAGTGCGATACATGTCTCGGCCAAAAGATTCCATGCTTCGGAGTTGTAGGGCTCTTCGTCGAGAATCTTTTTCAGCAGGATGTAGGCATCCTCATAGTCGTCGAGTCCCATCTTTATCTCTGCCTCCATGATGGGCAAACGCGGATGAGTAGGGTAGTTGTCCTTGAGTTGTTCCAGCCATTCCTGTGCCAATTCCCACTTGTCGTAATCCATGAAGATGGAGACACAATCGTAGAGATAGGTGTCGAGGCAGTCCTGCATTAGCGACATCTGCTCAAAGAGGAAATCGGATGCCTTGTCAGGTTGTCCTTCTTTGATGAGGAGTTCGGCTCGGATATAGATGACTTCCTGATCGTCTTGCTCGGTAATGGCGTCGATTATGCTGCGGGCTTCGTCAAGTTCTCCGTAGAACATCCGCTGTCGGGCAAGGAAGATTTGCGGATCCACGCTGTCCGGATGCATGTCGATGGCAGCCTGAATGGCTCGATTTGCCTTGGCATCCTGCTTGCCTGTCATGTAGTATTCGGCAATGTCTGTCAGTTCATCTGCCTCCATATAGGGCGTTTGCCCTTCGGAGATTGCCTTTTCATAACGATGAAGCAACCTCAGAAAATGCCGAGACTGATAGTATTTGTTGCTTTCTTCCATTGCCTTAATCAATAAATTACCCTAGTCAAGTTGAGCGATTTGGGCTGTGAAATCGACTCACTTCTTTGCCCAAGTATCTTTCAGACCCACAGTCTTGTTGAAGACGAGGTGTTCTGGAGTGCTTTCTGTATCGACGTTGAAGTAGCCGATTCGCTGGAACTGGAGGTAGGAGAGGGGTTTCATTGTGGCTGCGAACTCCTCGATGTAACAGTCTTTGAGGACTGTCAAGCTGTCTGGATTGATGATTTGCTTCATAGCCGTTACTGCGTCACAGTCCTGAGCTTCGCGAATTGCTGCGAGTTCATCACGAGGGTTCTCCACCTTCCAAAGCCTGTCGTAGAGGCGAACTTCGGCTTTGACGGCATGCTGGCAGCTTACCCAATGAAGGGTTTTTCCCTTGATCTTGCGGTCTGCTCCAGGCATTCCACTACGCGTATCCGGGTCGTAAGTGCATTGAATCTCCGTAATGTTTCCATCGGCATCCTTCGTGCAACCTGTACACATTATTATATATGCGTTCTTCAGGCGCACTTCCTTACCTGGAGCGAGACGCATGAATTTCTTCTCAGCCTCTTCCTGGAAGTCCTCGCGCTCAATCCAAATCTCACGACTGAAGGCAACCTTGTGGGTTCCATCTGCCTCATTTTCAGGGTTGTTGATGGCGGTAAGTTCCTCGACTTGACCTTCCGGATAGTTCGTGATGACGACCTTGACGGGGTTGAGGACTGCGCTCACTCGAATGGCGCGACTGTTGAGGTCCTCGCGAACGGCACTTTCCAGGAGCGCCATCTCGTTGAGGGCATCGAAGGTGGTGTAGCCTATCTTCTTGATGAAACCACGGATGCTTTCAGGACTATAGCCGCGACGACGGAAACCGCATATGGTCGGCATTCGAGGGTCGTCCCATCCACTCACGAGACCTTCCTTGACGAGAGCCAAGAGGTTGCGTTTGCTCATGAGTGTGTAGCTGAGGTTCAGCTTGTTGAATTCTGTTTGGCGAGGGCGATTGTCCTCGATGTTGTCAGTTTCGCCCTTGTATTCCTTCATCCAAGTTACGAAGAGGTCGTAGAGGGGACGATGTTCCACGAATTCAAGCGTGCAAAGACTGTGCGTCACTCCCTCCAAGTAGTCGCTCTGACCGTGGGTGAAGTCGTACATCGGATAGGCGTTCCACTTGTTGCCGGTTCGGATGTGAGGGATGTTCATGACGCGATAGAGCAGGGGATCGCGGAAGAGCATGTTGGGGTGAGCCATATCGATTTTGGCACGAAGAACGAGTGTTCCAGGAACGGCTTCGCCACTATTCATGAAGCGGAAAAGCTTGAGGCTCTCCTCAGCAGGACGGTCGCGGAAAGGACTGTTGGTGCCTGCCTTCGTGGTCGTTCCCTTTTGTTGGGCAATCACTTCAGCACTTTGCTCGTCAACATAAGCACGTCCCTGCATGATGAGCCACTCGGCAAAATCCCAAAGTTCCTGGAAGTAATCGCTCGCGTAGTACACGTTATTCCATTGGAAACCAAGCCATTGTATGTCGTGCTCTATGCTTTCGATGTACTCGGTGTCTTCCTTCGTTGGGTTCGTATCGTCGAAGCGGAGGTTGCATTTGCCGCCATATTGCTCGGCGATGCCGAAGTCGAGGGCAATCGCTTTTGCGTGTCCGATGTGGAGGTAGCCGTTAGGTTCGGGTGGGAAGCGCGTCTGAATGCGTCCTCCATTACGGCCTTCCGCCAAATCATTCTCAACCTTCTGCTCTATGAAATTGAGGCTCTTCTTCTCCTCAACGTTGTCTGTAACGTTCTCTGTCATACCAGTTCTGTTTTTTATTCTTTACTAAAATGCAAAGATAAGGTAAAATTATAAAATAGAGGGCAAGCGAGAGAAAAAAAGTTCCTTATTGTTTGGGAATGATATCTGGAGTGGTTTTTCTCCGCCTAAAATGGTGGGGCAGAAAAGATGGCGTGGGATGATTCGAAACGTCACGTTTGATGTTTGCAATTTACTAGTGTGACGATGGCAAACATCTAGTGTGACGTTGGCGATTTACTAGTGTGACGTTTGCAATCATATAGTGTTACGTTTGTAATTTAACTGTGCCACGTTTGGAAACACAAAAGCGTACCTCGAAGAAACTCGAAGTACGCCTTTGTCTGTCTGCTGCGAGAGAAGCGCTCTACCTCAGTATCTTCTTTCCGTTCATAACGTTTATGCCCTTGGCGGGTTTGCTAAGACGTTGACCTGAAAGGTTATAGATGCTTTCGTTGAAGTAAGCGTTGAGGTGCTTGATTCCAGTCGGGTCGTCGTAGAGATGAAGTGTCGCTTCTGCTTCGGCAGGAATGTGGAAGACGGCTCTAAAGCCACCCAACTCCTCTTCAGGACCAAACGAAACGAGTGTGCCTTCAGCAGTAAGTTTGCGCAGTTCTATCGAGAAAATATCCGAGTTCAAACGCTCGTATGAGCCACGGAAACGGGCTCCGGACTTATTGATGAACCCTGCTTGAGCGTCTGCCTTACGGATGAGGATATCCGACAGAACGATATCTTCGGAAACGGCATTGGGAACGTAAACCACGTAAGGCTGTCCTGCAACAATCGAATCGACTATGCAGAAGTCGAGTTCGCCTTCCACAAAACCGCAGAACTCGTAAGCCTTTGTGCCTTCTCCAAAGGTTTCTTCTATATTATTGACTTGGAAAGGAAGGCAAATCGTGTTCCAACCAGCCTCGAAAGTGCGCTTCAGAGTGAGCTCGTCATACATGTTAGCTTCGATGTTGACGTTCTCGGCCATCTCGTCGAGCACCAGTTTTCGTGTGGGGGAGGCAGGTATCTCAGGCAACGGAATGCTGTCTGGAATCGACTCTCCCACAAAGTTTGTGGTAAAGTAGGAAGCCATTGCAGGTATCGCTTTCAGCGAGGTTGTGTACTCGAAGGCAGTCCCTTCAGCATTCATGACGTAGCAATCTTTCAGTTTTGGCGAGAAGGTGTTGCCGTGGAACCTGTAGTTTGGCGAAGTCACAACCATCTTGTCTGTTCCAGTCTTAAAGAAAGGAACGTTGTTTGAACGGAAGACGATAGAACGTCCGGCCATCTTGGCGTCACCAGCAATAATGTAAGGATTGCCGGCTCGCAACACTTTGGCAGGCTCAAAGATGGCTTCACCATTGCCTCCTTCTTCAGCAAACTCGTATATCCAGAAGTGATTGAGCGTGTCGTCAAGCTCAACAGGAATGTCATCCAGGAAGATGGAGTCAGCCTGGAAAGGCATAGTGAATGCGTGCCAACCAGTGCCAGTTTCTGTCTCTTCGAAGGTGTAGGTGAAGGATGCGCTGTCTGCATCGAAGCTTACAGGAATGTAGTACGGCTCGTCATTAACCAAGTCAATACGGTCTGCATGGTTGCCCTTCACCACATTATATTCGTCGAGAGTGGCAGGAATGTCCATGCTTGGAGCAAATGCATAAATGGTGTTGGTGTGATATCTGTTTGGTGTCAAACGATTTATCTTGTTGCAATTTGCATAGAAACCACAAGCCGTTGTACCTACAGCAATGTTCGAACTGTATGCTTTGCCGGTGATGGTTCCGTCTGATTTCCAAGTCAAAACGCCGGCTTTCATTTCCCATCGATGGTCCCAAAGTCCTCCATTGCTGAGGTTGCCACCCTGACTGACATAGTAAGCGGGAAGTCGATAGTAATAACCCTCGCTAAGATTGTCGAACTCGAAATCTAAAATTGCAGTCTTTCCGGCAAGAATGTCGACATAATACGTCCTGCTTGAACTGCTGTATGCAGTATTGTTACCGACTTTCTGACTCCATAACTGCAACTTTATATTGCCGTGAAAGTCTTTCGAGCCATTGTTCTTGATGCTTACTTTGCCTACAAGTTGTTTGCCATAAGCAATGCCGTTAACAAGATTGCTGATGGTATAGGAAGAGACTGAAAGGTTAGCCTTAACGGCTTCTGCTTCTGTAATGACTTCTATAGTGCCTTCTCCTATAACGTTATTGCCTTTGTCGTCTGTAGCAAACCATAGGTTGTAAGTGCCTGTCGTGTCAGGAGTGAAGAAGTAGGACACATCGACAGTCTCGCCAGAACGAACGGAAACCATCGACTTGCTTTCGGTATAGACCTTGTTTTGAGTTTTGCTGGCGAGAAGGTAAACAGTCCTGAAGTACTCCTTGCCATCGTTGCGGAACGTCACCTTCACTTCCTGTTCTTTCTTTTGAATGCGTGTGCCGGGGAAAACAATCGTGTCAATACTGATGATTTCAGTTGTGGGATAGCGCAAATTCATGCTTATTTCGCCTAAACTATCAACAACTGCCTCAATATACTGACCTGTCATCATGTTATATGCCGGATGCCATACATCGCTTGTTCTCAGTTTGCTTGCAGGGGAAAGCTTGTATGTTCCTTCAGGCAGCTTCCCTTTCAGGGTGAATGTTTTGGATTGAGAAGCGTTGTTGGCTAAGGATGATATGTTTTGTACTGTGCTAGCCGGGACAAGACGTCCGTCTTCTCCGATTGTGACGATAGCTACATTATAAGGGCCTGTAGTATGTGTTTTATTGGTATACACAGCTTTGACGGATGAGCCGACTATGCTGACGTCACTGATGTTGAGATGTGTGTCAATCTTTTCCCTAGGCAATCGAAGGCCAAATAGTGCACCTTGGCTCATGCTGTAACCGTCGCTGCTGCTGCTGGCTCCAATGCCGGAATTGTCGCCAGGATTGAGGATGCTTACCAAGAACCAGCCGTTGCTGCCGCCTCCCCAACCCCAATTGACATGGAAGAGGTTCTCACCATCGAATCCGTCAAGCACGAAAGCGTGTCCGCCACCCGAGGAATGGCCTGCATAAAGGACTGGATAGCCTGCGTCTATTTCACCGTATATCCTGTCGAACCAGTCATCGATAGTGAAGTCACCACGTCCTCCCCAATATGCACAATTGTCGAAGCCGAAATAGTTGACGAACACATCGCGCGACCTTGAGGTAGAAGCGCCAGATGAAGCACCATAGCCCATCTTGACGGACTGACCCATGTAGAGCATCAGGTTGGCAACTGCAGTATCCGGTCTGTCGTGAACATGCTCGTTGTTGCAGTTGTATGTGTCGCGCATGTTCTCCCAGTCGATTACAGTACTACGGGGTATGGCCCTCAAATTGATGGTCTTTTTGGTGCCGTCTGGCAGGGTGTAGGTGCATGAGTGAGCAGGAATGACGGCTTTCGTCTTCTCAGGGAATCTGTAGAAGTTGATGACCTGTGCCATAGCTGTTGCCACACATCCTGCAGCAGGATAGCTTTTCAGCGCGCCGGTTTTCTCGTCGTAATATTGAGGGCAGGTCAAGTTGTAGGGATGCCCTTGGTTCCAACGTGTTGTCAACAACTCTGCGATGCTATGCTTGGTGGCACTTATCTTGTTGGGTCTCTTCAAAAGAGGCGAGTTCGGCTGGATATCGTTGTCAACAATGTATTTGATTTGATCTGAGTAGAACTGCAGCCAAGAGCGCATGTTCTCTGGAATGTTGTTTGGATCGAAAGAACCTTTATCTACATAACCGAGAACGGACTCTGTTCTGTCATCGCCTGAGATGATGACATAACCGTTGTCGTTTCCTGCATTGAAGACATAATAGTAGGCTTCATTCTCGTCGGCAGATGTGTTTGTGGCTGCTGCTTTACGAGGAGCCTTGAAGGGTTTCTGTGTGGTATTAATGTTTTTGCCTTTCGCAAGCATATAGGCTTGGGCAGTATAGAGCGCGGCCTGCTTGCTGATGGGTTCTGCTGTCAGCATAAGCGAACAGCAGACAGCCCCAAAGAAAATAGTTGTTCTCTTCATTAGTTTTTAGTTTTTGTTGGTGGCAACTTTCTTGCCTTTTATAATGTTGATGCCTTTGATTGGTTTGCTAAGGCGTTGACCTGCAAGGTTGTAAATCGTGCCGTCTTCCTTGGAGACAGGTATGACACTTATGGCATCGGGCGAATCAAAGATGTGAAGGGCAGTCGCTTCAGTTCCTTCCTGCAGGTTGAAGTAAGCGCGGAAACCATTTATGCCAGTTTCTTCATCTATCTTGACAATTGTGCCGTCAGCGTTCAAACCATAGATGGTGTCGGCATCTCCGACCTTCATCCAGTTTCCTGCAGCAATGGGGTTGTATGTGCCGCAGAAGTATGCGCCACAGTGAGATGTGTAACCACTTTGCACATTGTTCGGCGCGATTAGAATGTCTTCCAGCTCGAAGTCCTCGGTTATGGCTTCGGGAATGTAAATGAGATAGGGAACACCTGCATTGATTGAGTCGGAAATGAGGATGTCAATCTCGTTATCAACGATTCCGCAGAATGTATATGCTTTTGCTCCTTCACCGAAGAGTCCTTCAACATTTTTGACGTCGAAAGGCAGGCATATTGTGTTCCATCCAGCCTGGAATGTGCGTTTCAAAGTGAGTTCGTCATATGTGTTGGCTTCGATGGCAACGCTGTCTACCATTTCGTCGAGTACCGCTTTACGAACTGGCGAAGCAGGTATCTCGGGCAGAGGAATGCTGTCTGGAATCATTTCATCCGTGAGGTTCGTGGTAAAGTAGGAAGCCATAGCAGGCAACGTCTTTGTCGTAGTTACGTATTCAAAGGCTGTTCCCTCTTCGTTCAGGATGTAGCAATCTTTGACTTTGGGTGAATATGTATTGCCGTGGAATTGATAGTAGGATGATGTTACGACCATCTTGTCGGAACCGGCCTTGAAGAATGGGACATCATAAGAGCGGAAGACAAGGGAACGTCCTGCCATCTTTGCATCGCCGGCAATGATGTACGGAGTCGCTCCACGCAATATTGTGGCGGGCCTGAAGATGACGTCTCCGTTGTCGTCTTCTGCAGCGAATTCGTATATCCAGAAGTGATTGAGCGAGTCTTCAAGTGAAACGGGAATGTCGTCTATGAAGATGGAGTCTGCCTCGAAAGGCATAGTGAATGCGTGCCATCCCGAGCCATCCTCTGTTTCTGCAAAGGTATAGGTGAAGGATGCGGTGTCGGCATCGAAAGTTACGGGAAGGTAGTAGGGTTCGTCGCTAACCAAGTTGATGTTGCTAGCGTATTTCCCGCTAACGACATTCGAACCGTTCAGGGTGGCCGGAACCTCCATGCCTGCTGCAAAAGCATAGATGGTGTTGGGGTTCTTGTTGGGCGTCATACGGTTGATTTTCTTGCTGCAATCAGCATAAACGCCACAAACGCTGGAGAGTGTCGCTATGGAAGTTGTGTATTGTTTGCCGACAATGGTGCCATCCGTTTTCCAACTTGCTATGCCTGCTTTCATCTCCCAACCGCCGAGGTCCCAAACGCCGCCGTTGTTCAGGCTGCCGCTTTGGTTGACGTAGGATGCGCTGATGTAGTACTTGTTGTTTTCACTGAGACCGTCAAAGTCAAACTCTACAGTTGCAATCTTGCCGGCAAGGATGTCAACGTTATATGTATGGCTCGAACCGCCCCACGCAGAACCTGAGCTGTTGGGCTGGTTCCATATCTGTAAGCGAATGCCTCCGTGGAAGTCTACGTTTTTATTGTTTTTGATGGCTGCCTTGCCGACAATGCGTTTGCCATAAGCGACGCCATTTACGAGGTTGGTGACGGTATAGGAGTTGACGGTAAGTTTCGCCTTGTTCGCTTCCGCCTCGGCTTCGGTTACGACTTCCATCGTGCCTGTTCCGACCTGTCCGCTTCCGTCGCTTCCTGTGCAGAACCAGAGGTTGTATGTCCCTGTCTCTTCTGGTTTGAAGAAGTATGATACATCAACGGTTTCGTCGTTTCGTACTGCAACCATCGACTTGCTTTCGACATAGACTTTGTTTTGTGTCTTGCTGGCAAAGAGTCGGACTTCCCTGAAGTATTCATTGCCGTTGTTGCGGTAGGTTACTTTCACTTCCTGTTCCTGTCCGACGATGCGAAGGCCTGGGAAGACAATCGTATCGATGCTGATGCTGTTTCCGTTGTTGATGTCGACAGGAGTCAGGACGACGCCAGTGCTGTCGACTACAGCTTCGATGTAATGGTTGCGCAGGTCATACTTCGGTTTCCATACTTTGCTTCGTGCAGCCTTGCTGGCGGGAGAAAGCTTGTAGGTCCCTTCCGGCAGTTTGTTCCTGATGGAGAAGGTCTTGGTCGAGGAAGCGCCATCTGCCATGTTGGAGATGGACTGCTGGGTTCCTACGACAACGAGGTTGTCATTTTCGTCGTATCTGACGATAGCCGTGGTAAAGCTTCCGTTCGCTCCTGTCCTGTTCTCGAATGTGGTTTTGATCGATGTGTTGTTGACGACGGAAACATCTTTGGCGAAGAGATATGTGTCTGCATTGTTGTTGTCGGGCAGACGCAGGTTGAAGAGCGCACGTTGGCTCATGCTGTAACCGTCGCTGCTACTGCTTGCACCTATTCCGCTGTTGTCACCAGGATTCAGGATGCCGACGAGGAACCAGCCGTTGCTGCCGCCTCCCCAACCCCAATTGAGGTGGAAGAGATTGTCGCCATCGAAGCCGTCGAGCACGAAGGCATGACCGCCTCCGGAAGAGAAACCGGACATGAGGACAGGATAACCTTGTTCTATCTCGTTGTAGATCATGTCGAACCAGTCGTCGATGAAGTAATCGTAGCGTTCTCCTACGTAGCAACTGTTATCATATCCGAAGTAATGAGTGTAGGCGTAAGCGCTGAAGTTGGCGCCGGAGGAGGGGCCGTAGTGCATGTTTACAGACTGTCCGCAGTAGTGCATCAGGTTTGCAACGGCACTGTCCTGCGCGTTGGGCTTGTGGCCGTCAGACCACGAATAGGTATCGCGCATGTTGTCCCAGTCGATTGGTGTGTTGCGTGGGATGGCCGTTTGCGTGACGGTTTTCCTTGAGCCGTCTTTTTCCGACGTGTAGGTAATGCTGTAGGAGGGGATGACGGCCTTCGTCTTTTCGGGGTACCTGTAGAAGTTCATCACCTGAGCCATAGCAGTTGCTGTACAACCGGTTGCGGGGCCGTTCCTCAGCGGAAGAGAGGTCCCTTCTTCCTTGTCCTTCTCTAGATAGTAGTCTGGGCAGGTGAGGTTGTAGGGTCTTCCCTGGTTCCAGCGCGTGGTGAGGAGTTCGCCTACGCTGTGCTTGGTGCCGCGAATCTTGTTGCGCTTCTGGATGAGGGGAGAGCCTGGCTGTATGTCGTTGTCTATGATGAACTTAATCTGGTCGGCATAGAGTTGCAGCCAGGAACGCATGTTTTCGGGGATGTTATTCGGATCGAACGAACCCTTGTCGACATAGCCGAGAATCGGTTCCACTCGGTCATCACCGGAAACTATGACGTAACCGCCGTCATTTCCGGCATTAAATACATAGTAGTATGCATCCTCTTCATTTGTTTGCTGAGCTGAGGCTTTACGTGGAGCCTTGAAGGGCTTTTGTGAAGCAACAATGTTTTTGCCTTTCGCAAGCATGTAGTTCTGTGCCGAATAGAGTGCGGTTTGCTTGCTGACGGGCCCTGCAGTCAGTTGAAGAGCCATGCAGAGTGTCAAAAGAGATAAAGAAAATCTTTTCATTCCTGTTGTATTTTTATTGTTAGTTTTTCTTCTTTTTCATTAACTGACGGCCTACATCCCGCCAATTTCGCTGCAAAGATACGTTTTTTTGGATTTCAAGCCAAATAAATTAATATTTATTTGTTTATCTGTATTGTTTTATACCAAACTCTATCTTCTGGCTTCTTTTGCAAAGGTACGAAATTGAATAAAGAGACAGTTTCTTGGCATAGAAACCTGATTAATTTCTCTGCAAGAGACGATGCTCAGGAATTTAACTGCGAGTGTCAATCCGGATGACACACGTGACGATGCGAAACGTAACACTATACGATGGCAATCGTCACACTATACAATCGCAATCGTCACACGCCATGCATAAGGAGTCTGCCGTTGCTGGGGGAAAAGAAAAAGGCCCGATGTTGAAATCGAGCCCTTTGCCTTAATTGTCATATCCGTTGGGATTGTTCTTCTGGAAGTTCCACGAGTCGCGGCACATCTCTTCAATGCCGAACTTTGCTTCCCATCCCAGCTCGCGTTTCGCCTTGGCGGGATTGCAGTAGCAGGTTGCAATATCGCCTGGACGACGAGGTTTGATGACGTAGGGAACCTTCAGCCCGTTTGCCTTCTCGAAGGCCTTCACAACATCCAGGACTGAGTAGCCGTGACCAGTTCCAAGGTTGTAGATGGCGAGGCCCTTATTCTCCTGAATGGCCTTGAGTGCACAAACATGACCGTTTGCAAGGTCAACAACGTGGATATAGTCGCGAACGCCCGTTCCGTCGTGCGTGTCATAGTCGTCGCCAAAAACGCCAAGTTCCTTGCGGATTCCAATAGCAGTCTGCGTGATGTAAGGCATCAGATTGTTGGGAATGCCGTTGGGATTCTCGCCAATCAGACCGGATTCATGAGCGCCGATGGGGTTGAAATAGCGAAGCAAAACGACGTTCCACTCGGGATCTGCTTTCTGGACATCCATCAGCACTTGCTCAATCATCGACTTCGTCCAGCCGTAGGGGTTCGTGCACTGTCCTTTTGGGCATTCTTCCGTGATGGGAATGATGGCAGGATCGCCGTAAACGGTTGCGCTGCTGGAGAAGATGATGTTCTTGCATCCATGCTGAGCCATCACATCAACAAGCACGAAAACGCCATTCATGTTCGTTTCGTAGTACATGAGTGGCTTTGCAACGGATTCGCCCACGGCTTTCAAGCCTGCGAAGTTGATGACAGCATCTATCTTGTGCTCAGTAAAGATCTTGTCGAGAGCTGCGCGATCTCGGATATCGGCTTCAATAAGTGTCACTTCATGGCCGATGATTTTTTCGACTCGACGGATTGCTTCGGGCTGAGAGTTGTAGAAGTTGTCGACAACGACAACACTATGCCCTGCCTTGTCTAACTCAATGAGGGTGTGGCTTCCAATGTAGCCTGCACCACCTGTCAAAAGAATATTCATATAAACGAGTATTAGAAGTTATAAGCCGAATAGTGTCCTGAGTCCGTTATCAACACCGCTAAAGCCCATGAAAGCCATCGCCAGAAGGCCTGCAGTGATGAGAGCGATGCTCATTCCCTGCAATCCCTTGGGAACATCCATCATGGCGAGTTGCTCGCGAATGCCTGCGAAGACAACGAGTGCCAAAGCGAAACCGATAGCCGTGCTTATGGCAAAGACGACACCGGTCAAGAGGTTGGGCTCAAGTCCTTGAGTGGCGTAAGTGCCGTTAGCTACGAGTATTGCGACACCAAGGATGCAGCAGTTTGTCGTGATGAGCGGCAAGAAGACGCCAAGCGCCTGATAGAGGGCAGGAGCGCTCTTCTTCAGGATAATCTCCACCATCTGCACGAGGGCTGCAATCACTAAGATGAAGGCAATCGTCTGGAGGTATTCAAGCCCGAACGCTTTGAGCACATACATCTGAATAAGATAGGTGACGATGGTGGCAAGCGTGAGCACGAAAGCCACGGCAGCACCCATTCCGAGGGCGGAATCCACTTTCTTGCTGACACCAAGGAAGGGACAAATGCCCAAGAACTGCGACAGGACTATGTTGTTAACAAAGACCGCTGTAATGAATATAAGTATGTATGCCATAGTTATGCCTTTTTAATCTTGTTGAAAATAGCAATGAGATAACCCAGCGCAATGAAGGCTCCAGGAGCAAGCACAAAGACGAGCGCTCCGTAGTTCTCGGGGAAGAGTGTCGCATTGAAGACTTTTCCTGTTCCAAGCAACTCGCGAACCGCTCCCAAAAGGGTAAGGGCGAGGGTAAAACCTATGCCCATTCCGATGCCGTCGCATATGCTGCTCGCCACACCGTTCTTGGCTGCAAAAGCTTCTGCGCGACCAAGGATGATGCAGTTCACCACAATAAGCGGAATGAACAGGCCAAGGCTCTTGTCCACCTCGGGCGCATAAGCCTTGATGAGCATCTGCAGAATCGTTACC
>CACZBC010000009.1 GCA_902779315.1 uncultured Bacteroidales bacterium
AAACAGAAGACGCAAGAAGCTCAGATGCATTTTGCAAATCGGAAGATGAAGTGGTATATGGACTGTCAATCATTACGTTTAATCCAAGTCAACGAAGACCGTGGAAAAAGAGGATGGCGTATTCTTTATCGAAATGATTTTGGCGAAGAAAATGGAACGCCAGTCCTGAAGAAGTCTATAAACATCATTTCATGGGGTGGCTACATGATACGTAGGACTTCCATACAACTTGTAGAAAAATGATTAGCCTTCCATTATGAAACGTGTATTGCTTCTTCTCTGCTTCCTGCCTTGGCTGCTTTCCGCTTCCAGCCAGGAACTTACCGATTCCGCATTTTGGGATGTGGAGATGGAGGACTCTATCAGCGCAATGGCAATTAAGCCCATTAAAGAGCCGAAGGAGTTGCTGGATAGTATCATAGCGCAACTTATACGCGATTGGGATTTCCCTTTCCCGAAGCATCCCACATACCCAGTCGTATCAAGCTACTTCTTCCCTGCGGAATCAGGTATTAAACTAAAAACAACAGGGAAACCAGAATATTTCCGTTTCGAAGGACCTGTCAAATTAACGCCTCAGGACTCTGCTGGAGTAATGTTCTGCTTGGCTATATTTTCCACTTCTAGTCCCATACTTGATCACGTTAATTCTCGCTCCGTATCGGATAAAAAGACTAAAAAAGAGATTTTCCAGAAATTGATGAGTCTGTATGATGTGAAAGTATACAGCATTACTGATGAATCGGGCAGAGGCGTATATCGCGTTAATTATACTCCCAACAAGAAAATCACGGCAACCAACTGGGGGTATTATTTTTTAATGGTTACAGGTACGGCATATTTCGACCTTAAAACCCTACGGATAATACAGGCTAAAGGTGACATAAGTTATTGCGAATATTATCCTAAACTAGAGGTCACTCGAGGTGGTTCATATCAGATAGATTATGAGATGGAAGGAGATACGCCTGTCTTTAAGAGAAAATGGAGTGGTTCAAAAGAGGAAAAGCCATCTGGGGCAGGGGTGACTGTACAAAGAATTGAATAAGATGAAACGCAATAATTCGTATATTTGCAGCATAGAACCTTATATATAATGATTATGAAACATTTGTTACAATTCTTATGTACCCTGTTTTTTCTTCCCACTTTCAGCCAGAAAGTTGTGGAGGTTAATTTGAAAGCACCAGGAACTCTGCGACAACATCTGACGGAACAAGCCCTCGATTCTTGCCAAAAACTCATCATACATGGGCACATCAATTCGGCAGACATCCGCACGATTCGAAGCATTGCGTATTGCACAATGGATGACCATCCTAGGGGACAACTCCAAGTGCTCGACTTGAGAGATGCCAGAATAGACAAGGACAAAAGCCCATATCTGACAATTGATGTCGTAGAAGAGCGGGCAGACATGCACTTGACCACCATCGTTGGAAGTTCAAGAGCGTCAAGTTCAAGCCGGTATGCATTAGAATCAATGGCTGGAGAATACGAATACCTTCAACCGGATTGGTACAGGAAAGATTACAAGTATGATTGGCTGAAAAGGAATCGCTGGATAAAGTTGACCCTGCTCCTCAACGAAAGCGATGCGACCCCCGCATACTCTAACGTTCGTGTCTCATCGGCTATTTGGCTTGACACAAGTAATGAGAAGGAATGGGATCATTTCAAACAGACAATAGGCTATAAGCAGCCAGGCTATACCTTCACTGAGCAAGATGGCAAGCACTTGTTCAGCCTCTATACATTGAAGAACCATGTATCAGATGCCATGTTCTACCATTGCACCTCACTTCGTACAGTTATGCTCCCCCAAAAAATAAAACTTGATACGACTGTAAAAGTCTGGAACAAGTATCCCCAAATAATTCAATATCAAAATTAATCTACAACAACTTAAGCCCTCTCAAGGCATCTACATCGAAAACGGACAAATAATCCTGATTAAGTGAAAAAGAACAGAATAATTCACTATCTTTGCAAACGGAAAACAAATAAAACCAGAAATCATGAAAAAGAAAAACTCAATTATAGCCCTATTGTTCCTGGTTTTTATTCAATCATGTAGCGTGTCGGAGCTGGATAACGTGCCTAAAGAGGATGAGCCAATTGTCGAAAAATACGAATGGGTTGACCTCGGCTTGCCCTCGGGCACGCTTTGGGCAACATGCAACATAGGAGCGGATAGTCCCGAAGAGTATGGCGATTACTTTGCCTGGGGCGAGACAGAGACTAAAGACATCTACAACTGGAGCACCTACAAGTACTGCAACGGCTCACAATATTCTTTGACGAAATACAGTTTTATAAGTATATATAACACCAATAATGGCTACAACGAGTACACAGACACCTTGACCGCGCTTCAGCCGGAGGATGATGCCGCAACCGTACTTTGGGGCAATAAATGGCAGATGCCGAGTGAAGCTCAGATTCATGAGCTGTTCAATAGCGACTACACATCAACAGAATGGGTAACCGTGAATGGTGTTGACGGGAGGAAGATAACAAGCTGGAGCAATGGCAGAAGTATTTTCCTGCCTGCTACTGGCTATCGTGACAACGAGGTTTATAAAGTAGCAGGCAACCTCGGCCTCTATTGGTCGCGTACACTCAGTAAGTACGAATGCGTAAGTGCATACGTTCTAAGTTTTGACTCAAACGAATGCTATTTGAACCGTGTTGGCTTCCGCGACTCTGGCCGGTGCATCCGTCCTGTTCGAGTTCAGAAGACACCACCTACAAATCTTGTCACCGATATTGTCTTGAGCGAGACGTCTATCACTCTCCAACTGGACGAGGTGAAGACCCTCACGGCCACAGTGTTTCCAGAGGATGCAAGCAACCCCGCCGTAACATGGAGGAGCAGCAAAACAAGCGTCGCAACCGTTGACCAAACAGGTAAGGTGACAGCTGTAGGTAAAGGCTTCTGCATCATCACATGCAAGGCAACAGACGGCAGCGATGTATGTGCCGAATGTCAAGTGACCATCGAGCACGAATGGGTTGACCTCGGTCTGCCTTCGGGCACACTTTGGGCAACTTGCAACATAGGAGCGGATAGTCCCGAAGAGTATGGCGATTACTTAGCATGGGGCGAGACAGAACCCAAGCGCTACAACTCATGGTGGTACTACAAGTGGATGAACGATGGACAAGAAACATGGACGCAGATTAATAAGTACACCACCGACGATGGTCAGACGGAAGGTTGCTGGTATGACGCCGAAGGCACGTTCATCGGTGATGGTCTCGCAGAACTGTTGCCGGAGGATGATGCTGCTATAACCAATTGGGGCAAGGGCTGGCAGATGCCGAGCATCGACCAAATGAACGAACTAATAAACGACGACTATACAACTTCATCTTACACGACCCAGAACGATGTAAAAGGGTGTCTGATTACGAGTAACAGCAACGGCAATAGTATTTTCCTGCCTGCCGCTGGCGAATGCGGCTGGCAAGCAGATTATGCAGGCACCCTCGGCTGCTATTGGTCGCGCTCGCTCCACCCAGCTACCTCTCGTTGCGCATACACTTTGTATTTTTGGGGCAAGCCAAGGACAGACCGTTATTCCTCTCGCTTCTATGGACGACCCGTCCGTCCTGTGCGGAAGCAGTAAAATCGCAATTAAATAAGAAACTTCTATAAACGAATAAAGGCGACAGGAAACTGCCGACTTTATTATGCAAGGCTGCGATTAAGCGAGCACCATGAGAACTTGTTCTCTGATGGTCGAGTGTGAGCAGGCTCGACGAAGTCAACAAAAGCAACAAAAGCAACAAAAGCAACAAGCCGTTTTAAGAGAGAGCAAAGCCAAACTCGTTTGGGCTATGCCGAACGGTAGGCTTGAAGACGAAGTCAACACGTCGTTTTGACACACATTCTTTGCTCCATAACTTTGTATTTCGCAACTTTCTTGCGCTCAGAACAGACTTATCGGGAGCGGGAAAACAAAAAGCTTTTGAACTCCTGGAACTCTTTGGAAAGAGCGACTGATTGCTTTGTGCCCTGCATGAAGGCTTGCAAGCGTTCTGGTATCTCTATGGGTTCGCCGATGATGCCTTCGACGGTATCCTTGAACTTGGCCGGATGGGCCGTCTCGCAGAAGAAGCCGACCTCTCCCTTTTGCAGGTTCTCCTTCAAGGCACGATATCCACAAGCACCATGAGGATCAAGCAGATAGCCTGTTCGCGAATGGCAGTCCCTGATGGTTTCCGCTATCTGCTCGTTGCTGTAGGTCGCGCCACTGATGTCGGCTGAAATGGCTTCGTGACTTTTCCCATACAGGTCGTAGATGCGGGCAAAGTTGCTTGGGTCGCCCACATCCATCGCGTTTGCAATGGTCTGGATGGAGGGCCGGGCTGTGTAAACCCCTGTCTTCAGGTATTCGTAGAAGACGCTGTTTGCGTTATTTGCTGCGATGAAGCGCTTGATGGGCAGTCCTGCTTTCTTTGCAAAGAGAGCCGCACAGATGTTGCCGAAGTTGCCGCTTGGAACACAGCAGACTACATTCTGGCTGAGCCCTTTCCTTTGCAACTGGGCCATTGCCTGGAAATAGTAGAACATCTGAGGCAGGAAACGGGCCACATTGATGCTGTTTGCCGAAGTCAACTGCATCTTCTCATTCAGCTCGGCATCCATGAAGGCATTCTTCACCAGTGCCTGACAATCGTCGAAAGTGCCGTCTATCTCGAGTGCCGTGATGTTCTGGCCGAGTGTGGTGAACTGGCACTCCTGAATGGGGCTCACCTTGCCTTTGGGATAGAGCACGAACACACGGATGCCCTCTACGCCCAGAAAGCCGTTGGCAACGGCACTGCCCGTATCGCCAGACGTAGCGACCAGCACATTCACCTCTCCCCTTCCCTTCGTGAAATGGCGAAGCAGACGGGCCATGAATCTCGCTCCGACGTCCTTGAAGGCCAGAGTGGGACCATGAAACAGTTCGAGCGACCAGATGTCGGGCTCCACTTCCACTATCGGACAATCGAAGGAGAGTGTGTCTGCCACGATGCGCCTCAACTGTTCCTTCGGCACATCTTCTCCGAAGAAAGCCTCAGCCACCAACGAAGCGTTCCCGGCAAAAGAGCGTTCGCCCATTCCCTCGAAGAACTCGGCTGGCAACTGCGGAATCCGTTCCGGCATATAGAGCCCACGGTCCTCTGCAAGTCCCTTTGTCACAGCCTTTTGCAGGTCTGCCCTTGGAGCCTTTCCGTTCGTGCTATAGTACATCATTGAGCCAGCAGTTTTGCGCCCTTGTTCGTGACTTTCACCACATAGACATCACATTTCACGCCTCTCGAAGTGAAGTGCTCCTTCATGATTTCGCCAGCCTTGTGAGCGATTTCGCGCTTGTCGGAGAGCGAGAAGACGGAGGGACCGGAGCCGGAGATGTTCATCGCCATCGAGCCGGCAGCGAGAATCTTCTCCCTGAGCTCGTCGAACGAAGGGATGAACTGCTTGCGATAAGGCTCGGCCACAGAGTCCTTCATGGCCCGGCCCACAAGGCCGATATTGCCCGAATAGAGGCCGGCTATCAGTCCGCCGACATTTCCCCACTGACTGATGGCATCGTGCATCGGAACGGCTTTCGGCAGGATGCTTCGAGCCTCCTTCGTCGAGACCACAATCTCGGGGTGGACCACAGCGCAGTAGAAGTTGCCTGGGATGGGCAATTGGATGATGTCGAGGGGTTCGTAACCGCGAATCAGGATGATGCCTCCCATCAAGGCCGGAGCCGCATTGTCGGCATGATAGCCGCCGCTGGCCAGGTTCTCGCCTTCCATGGCACAGACGACCATCTCCTCGTCCGAGAGGGGACAGTCGAACAACTCGTTCATACCATAGGCGGCAGCGGCACTGGAAGCCGCGCTTGAACCGATACCAGAGCCCGGATAGATTTTCTGGCAAATCGTCACATCGATGTGTCCGCTCAGTCCGGTCATCTCGAAGAACTTGCGGATGACAGGTGTAATCACATTGTCCTCGATGTCTTCCGGCAACGGAACACTCGTCTTGTTGGTGATTGTTATACCCTCGCCTTCCGAAGCCGTCATTTCCAGGATGTCCCCGACCTCGTCCAGCGCAAGTCCCATAATATCAAAACCGCATCCCAAATTGGCGATAGATGCTGGTGCAAACACTCTAACCTTTTTCATAAAAAACAATCCTTTTTCCTTATTCAGGCTGCAAAGGTACGAATAATTCTTGGATTGAGGAAATATTCGGGCAAATAATAACGGTAATCGGCCCATAGTCATCCTGCAAACGTATAGTGCTTAAATCGCAAACATATAGTGCGACGTTTGCGATTTACTAGTGCGAAGTTTGGCCTTTTAGTGAGAGCGAAGAACAAACTTTACCATCCTTCTGGCAGGACGATATTCTCTATGTTGTGCGCTTTTTCGAACAATGGAGCCATTTCGGCATCCGTAAAGCCTGCTATGCCGCAACCGATTCGAGTGACAAGGAAAGTCAGTTCCGGATGGTCCTTAGCGAACTGGATGAACTCGTTCACATAGGGGCGAACAGTCTCCACACCACCTTGCATTGTGGGGATTCCATAGCTTTGGCCCTGCAAGCCGACACCTTGTCCCCAGATGGCCCCAAAGTTGTTGTAAGCAATACGTGCTGCCCCTCCAGCATGCATACCTTGTAAATTGCTGCCAAACACGAAAATCTCGCCTGGCTGAAGTTCCGTAATGAACTCCGGTGTTGTACGTTTCTGTGACATGTTTTCCATGTTTAAACTGTTTGTCGCACTACAAAGATACAACTTTTTCTTTTTTCTCTTCTCTCTTTTCATTTTTTTGTGTATATTTGCAATTGAAATCTATTAATTTCTAACGACTATGAAGAAACTATTCACATTGGCACTATTCACGATTGCCACTTGCCCAGCTTGCCTGGCACAAACGACTAAAGAGTATCCGAAACCCGAACCTATGAGACCAGGAATGTCGGAGTACTGGACTCCTCAGCCAAAGGTGGTGGAGCCTGGCGACATTAAGCTGGCTACCGCTCCCAGCGACGCCATTGTGCTCTTCGACGGAAAAGACCTCTCTGCTTGGATGAACCCTAACGGCTCGGCTGCGGAATGGACCGTCAAGAACGGCGTAATGACCGTCGACAAGTCGAAGGGCGACATCGTGACCCGTCAGAAGTTCGGCAGCTTCCAACTGCATCTGGAATGGTGTGTGCCAAAAGGCATCACGGGAGAGAGTCAGGCACGAGGCAACAGCGGCGTCTTCCTGCAGGACATGTATGAAGTGCAGATTCTGGACTGCTTCGGCAACGAGACTTACGTGAACGGTATGACGGGAAGCATCTACAAGCAGACGCCTCCTCTGGTCAATGTGATGAGGAAACCAGGCGAATGGAACGTGTACGACATCATCTACACAGCCCCAGTCTTCAAGGAAGACGGCACTTACCTCTACAAACCATTCGTGACGGTCATCCAGAACGGTGTTGTGCTGCAGAATCACACAGAAATACAAGGTACGACAGAATATATAGGATTCCCACGCACAGTGAAGCACGGCGAAGGTCCGATACGACTGCAATCGCATGGCGACCCCAGTCAGCCCATCAGCTTCCGCAACATCTGGATTCGTCCTCTGTAAGAGAAAAGAAGTCAAAACCATAAACCATGAAAAATATGACGACGAGAAGAAACTTTCTGCGCCAGTCGGCCTCTGCTTTGGCTGCCGGCATGCTGATGCCTCACGTTCTTTACGCAGGAGCACCCAAGAAACAGACTGCTGCAAGTGACCGTCTGAATGTCGCTCTGGTCGGTTGCCGCTCTATGGGTTGGCACGACCTCTCTGACATTATGAGATATCCTGGCACCAGTTGTGTCGCTCTCTGCGACATAGACAGCCGCATCCTGAGCAATCGGGCTGCCGAAGCGGAAAAGAACTGGGGGAAACGGCCAGCACTCTATGGGGACTATCGAAGGGTGCTGGAGCGTGATGACGTGGACATCATCGTCGTTGGCACACCAGACCATTGGCATTGCAAGATAACGACCGACGCTTGCTCGGCAGGCAAGGATGTGTATGTGGAAAAACCTCTGGCCAACAGTATTGCCGAATGTGACGCTATGGTGGCTGCAGCTCAACGCTATGGTCGTGTCGTTCAGGTGGGACAGCAGCAACGGAGTGCAGAACTTTGGCACAGCATGAAGCAGTACATCGACAGTGGTGAGCTGGGACATATCGGTCGTGTCAACGTCTGGGCAAACTTCTCGTATGCCGCTCTGCTGAACCCGGCCAAGGATGGTCCTGTTCCTGAAGGTGTTGACTTCGACATGTGGCTCGGCCCTGCTCCCAAACGCACTTTCAACGCATCGCGCTTTCATGGTTCATGGCGCATGTTCTGGGATTATGGCGGAGGCTTGCTTACAGATTGGGGCGTGCATCTGCTCGATATGGCTTTGTGGGGAATGAACGTCAAGGGAATGCCTCAACTCGTCATTGCGGCAGGCGGAAATCATGCCTATCCCAATAACTTTTCCGAGACATTCGACACGCTGAGTGTTACCTATCAGTTCCCCGATTACCTCATCCAATGGTCTAACGTGGCCATAGAATCGGGACCTTACGGACGCAACTATGGGCTTGAGTTCAAGGGCACTAACGGAACCCTCGTCGCCAATCGCGAGAGTTGGGAAGTGATTCCTCAAGGCGACAAACTGGAGGCAAAACTGGTGAAGCCGTCGAACAACGACCATCTGGATCATACGAAAAACTTCCTGGACTGTGTGAAGCAGCGCGATATGCAGACCGCCTGCCCCATCACGAACGGCAGTTTCTGCGCGAAATACGCTCACATCGGCAACATTGCAGCACGAACTCACCAAGCTTTGACCTACGACGATTCGAAGCACACTTTCCACAATCGCGAGGCAGACCGCTTCATTACTCCCGATTACCGCAAACCTTGGAAACTCTGAAGTTTTCTAGCTGAAACTGGACAAACCTACTTTCGGTCTTTCCAGTAGCCAGGCATGAAGAGGAAGAGAACGGTGAATATCTCCAGACGTCCGATGAGCATATAAGCGCTCATGAGCCATTTTCCTGAAGCAGGAACATTGGCGAAGGTGTTGGCTGGACCTGTAGCACCCGTAGCTGGACCTACGTTGCTCAGCATACTGATACTGCTGCCCAAGGCCGTATCGACATCTGCTCCAAGCAGGGAGTAGCAAGTCATTGCGATAACCACCAACAGGAAGTAGATGAAGACAAAGACCAAAGCCTGTCGCACTTTATGGTCAGGCACGATTTGCTTGTTGACACGAACGCCCAGGACGGCTCTGGGATGCAGCATCTGGATGAGTTCATTAAAGGCACTCTTGGCACAGATTATTATTCTGATGACCTTGATGCCACCAGCCGTACTGCCAGCACAAGAACCTATTGCCATGATGACGACTGTCGGCATCCAGAACGAAGCTCCCCACGCCACATAATCGAACTTCTGAGCCGAGAAACCGGTACTGGTCGCAACACTGCTCACATGGAACAGGGCTGAGCGGAAACTTTCTTCGAAACCCTTCGGCAACAACTCGTCGGCACTCTCTGGAACAGGAGCAAAGTAGAAGAGCAGAATGAATATGACGACTGCAACACCTATATAAGAAAGGAATACGCGAACCTCTTCGTTCTGGAAGAGCACACGGCTGCGACGAATGCTCATGTAGTAGTAGAGCGAGAAATTGATGCTGCTGACCACCATGAATATGCTTGCCACATATTCTATATAGCCGCTATGGAAATAGGCAATACTCTCGGAGTGCGTACTGAAGCCGCCAGTCGCTATCGTGGTAAACGCGTGACAAACAGCATCATAGAGATTCATCGGTCCGAGCCAATAGAGAAAGGCGCAAGAGCTGGTCAGCACAAGATAAATCAGGAGCACTCGTCTGGCCGTCGCACCTATTTTAGGACGCAACTTGTCGAGTCCCAAACCTGTCACCTCGGCCGAATAGATGTTGCTGTTCTTCATCTCGTAGACGGGGATGAGGGCAAACGAGAAGACGACGATGCCAAGACCTCCTATCCATTGTGTAAGGGCGCGCCAGAAGAGCAGACCTTTCGGCAAGGGGTCTATCTCGTTGATACAAGTGGCTCCAGTCGTAGTGAAACCGCTCATCGTCTCGAAGAATGCGCTTGCCAAATCCATGTCTGTCAGATAAAGGAAGGGCACCATTCCGACTATGGAGAAGATAATCCAGGAGAGAGATACAACGAGGAAATTGTCGGCTCGACGCATCCTTCTGTGCTCTTCTCTGCGACTCAGGAAGATACAGAAAGAGCCTGCAGCTATCGCACCTAATGCTGTAAGCAGGAAGCAGAGCCAGTCGCTTTCATCATTGATGAGGGCGACCAGCATGGAGAGCAACAGGAAGAAGCCCTCCATGACGACGAGGATTCCGAGGATTCCTTTTTTCATTTATTTCTTGTCGAGTGCGTGCTTCGCGTAGTCGATTGTGTAGTGCAAGCCGCGACTCTCTTTGCGTTCGAGTGCTTGGCGGGTTATGAGATAGCCCACATTTATCATATTGCGCAACTCACAGATGTCTTTTGTGGGCTTGACGCGTTTGAAGAGGTGTTCCGTCTCTTCGTAAAGGAGATCGAGACGCTCCCATGCCCGATGAAGACGAAGGTCGCTTCGAACAATTCCGACATAGGTGCTCATGATCTGATTCACTTCCTTGACGTCCTGAGCGATGAGGACTTTCTCCTCGTTCGTCATGGTGCCTTCGTCGTTCCATTCAGGCACTTTTTCGTTGTAGTCGTACTGATCGATGACCTCCAACGAGTGCTTGGCTGCGGCATCGGCATAGACGACGGCTTCGATGAGCGAGTTGCTGGCCAGACGATTGCCGCCATGAAGACCAGTGCAAGAGCATTCGCCCACAGCATAGAGGCGTTTGATGCTGCTTTGTCCGTCGAGGTCGACCTTGATGCCGCCGCACATATAATGGGCGCTGGGAGCGACTGGGATGTACTGTTTCGTGATGTCTATGCCGATGCTCAAGCATTTGGCGTAGATGTTGGGGAAGTGGTGTTTGGTCTCCTCCGGGTCTTTGTGGGTGACATCGAGGCAGACGTGGTCCAATCCGTGAATCTTCATCTCACGGTCAATGGCGCGAGCCACGATGTCGCGAGGTGCCAGAGAGAGTCGTTCGTCATATTTCTGCATGAATTCTTCCCCGTTAGGAAGACGAAGAATGCCGCCATAACCTCTCATCGCCTCTGTGATGAGGTAGGCCGGATGCGTTTCCTGAGGGTTATAGAGGACTGTCGGATGGAACTGCACAAACTCCATATCCTTCACTTTTCCCTTGGCACGATAGACCATAGCTATGCCGTCGCCAGTCGCGATATTAGGGTTGGAGGTGGTGGCGTAAATGGCTCCAGTTCCTCCCGTCGCCATAAGTGTGACCTTGCTCAGGTAGGTATCCACCTTGCCTGTATCGGGGTTGAGGACGTAAGCACCATAACATTCGATGTCTGGAGTACGGCGAGTGACGCGGATTCCCAAGTGATGCTGAGTGATGATCTCGACTGCAAAGTGGTTCTCCAGCACTTCGATGTTGGGATTCTGACGAACGGCAGCCATCAGTCCGCGCTGAATCTCAGCTCCAGTATCGTCGGCATGATGCAGGATTCGGAACTCTGAATGGCCTCCTTCACGATGGAGGTCAAACTCGCCATCCTCCTTCTTGTCGAAGTTGACGCCCCACTTCACAAGGTCTCTGATGCCTTGAGGCGCATTACGGACCACTTGTTCCACAGCAGCAGGGTCGCTTATGTAATCGCCTGCAATCATGGTGTCCTCGATGTGCTTCTCGAAGTTGTCGACCAAGAGGTTCGTCACAGAAGCGATTCCGCCCTGTGCCTTTGCCGTATTCGCTTCTTCGAGGGTTGTCTTGCAGATGAGCGTCACCTTGCCCTTGCCTGCGTTCGCCACCTTCAGCGCATAGCTCATTCCGGCTACGCCGCTGCCTATAATCAGGAATTCACTCTTCTTTATCATGACTTTTTTCTGCCTTAAATGACACTTTTTCCGCTGCAAATTTACGAATTACGCAGCGAACCACAAAAGAAAAATCAGTTTTTCTTTTCTTATGTGGGCAGCTATGTCGAAAAACGACTAAGGCGACGATTGCAATTTACTAGTGTGACGATTGCGTTTTACTAGTGTGACGATTGCAATTTACTAGTGTGAAGTTTGCAATTTACTAGTGTGACGTTTGCGTTTTACTAGTGTGACGTTTGCAATCATAACACTATACGATTGCTGACGACTAATGCCATCTTTTCGAACGTAACTGGGAGCATTCCATCATTTTTCATTTTTCATTTTTCATTTTTCATTTTTTTGTCGTACCTTTGCACACGAAAATGGAGCAGACATTTAAGGAAATAAGAGACCAACTGGCCCGGAGAATCCTCATTCTCGACGGCGCGATGGGAACCAGGATACAGGCTTTCGGACTTTCTGCCGAGAGTTTCCATCGTGGAAAGTTCGCGTCTTGGCCAGTCTCTTTGGCAGGCAACAATGACGTCCTATGCCTGACCGAACCCGAAGTCATAAAGCAGATTCATCGCCTATACATCGAGGCCGGAGCCGACATCATTGCCACAAACACCTTCTCCTCCAACCGAATCAGCCAACAGGAATACGCTTGTGCTGAGGTTGCAAAAGATATGGCTCGCGAAGGTGCAAGCCTGGCCCGACAAGTTGCCGACGCTTCAGAACGCAAGATTTGGGTGGCAGGTTCGATGGGTCCCACTTCAAAATCCCTGACCCTCGCTTCCGATATGAGCAAGCCGGCACATCGACTCGTTTCTTTCGATGAAATGGCCGATTCTTATCGCGAGCAAGCGGAAGCGCTCCTCGAAGGCGGTGCCGATTTCCTACTTTTGGAAACTTGCTACGATGCCCTCAACACGAAAGCCGCTCTCGCAGCCATAAATGACATAAATGCCCGGTTTCATCGGGAAATTCCGGTCATGGTGTCTGTCACTATAAACGACCGAAGTGGCCGAACTCTGACGGGACAAACGCTTTGGGCATTCTATACGAGCGTCAGCCACTATCCCTATCTGCTCAGTTTCGGCCTGAACTGTTCCTTCGGCGTCACAGATTTGCGACCCTTCATGGAACAACTTTCCGCCAACGTTCCCCTGCCTATTTCCATCTATCCGAATGCCGGATTGCCCAACCAAATGGGTGAATATGAGGAACTTCCCGACTTTACTGCCTCGCATCTGCGTAAAATGGCAGAAGCCGGACTCATCAATATTGCAGGAGGTTGCTGCGGAACAGACGAGCATCACATCAAGGCGATTGCAGAAGCACTTCGCGACATCAGCCCTCGAAGCATTCCAAATGCCGACCAGAAGCTGCGTGTATCAGGTCTCGAACCACTCCTCATCGACCGCGAAACGCAGAACTTCACAAATGTTGGAGAACGTACAAATGTGGCCGGATCAAGGCGTTTTGCCCGTCTCATCGCAGAAAAACAATACGACGAAGCACTTTCCGTAGCTCGAGGCCAGATTGAAGGCGGGGCAACAATCATCGATATAAATATGGATGATGCGATGCTCGACAGCCAACAGGAAATGCAGACTTTCTGCCGATACATCAGCGGAGAACCTGCTGTGGGTAAAGCCGTTCTGATGATCGACAGTAGTGATTGGCAAACGGTTCTGGCCGGATTGAAGAACGCACAAGGCAAGTGCATCGTCAACTCCATTAGTCTCAAGGCCGGAGAGCAGGATTTCCTCAGTAAAGCCCTTGAACTGAGGCGCTTAGGTGCCGCTGTTGTCGTGATGGCTTTCGACGAAGAGGGACAAGCCACGACCTTCGAACGCAAGATTTCTATCGCTCGTCGTGCCTACAACCTGCTGACTTCCATTGGTTTCCCACCACAAGATATCATCTTCGACGTCAATATCCTTTCCGTTGGAACAGGCATCAAAGAACATCAGGCTTATGCCGTCGATTTCATCCGAGCCGTTGAATGGATCAAACAAAACTTGCCCTACTCGAAGACGAGTGGCGGTGTGAGCAACCTCTCCTTCGCTTTTCGCGGTAATAATAAGGTAAGGGAGGCGATGCATTCGGTTTTCCTCTATCATGCCATTCGCGCTGGTCTCGATATGGCAATCGTCAATCCGTCGATGCTTCAAATATACGATGAAATCGACCAAAACCTGCGTCAAGCCGTCGAAGACGTCATCCTGAACACCGACGACGAAGCAACCGAAAGACTACTAAAGCTGGCCCCTCTCTTACTCCCTCAAGAGGGAGAGGCTCGCTTGAATACTCCCACTTTGGCGGGAGACAGAGGGGTGCTGCCCATTGAGGACCGTCTTCAACTCGCTTTGACAAAGGGCGACAGCACTCATCTCGCAGAAGATATGCCCGAAGCGCTTGCCAAGTTCGGTCAGCCAATCAATATCATCGAAGGTCCTCTCATGCAAGCGATGGAGCACATCGGCGTCTTGTTTGGCGAGGGAAAGATGTTCCTGCCACAAGTTGTCCGTTCAGCTCAAGTCATGAAGGACGCCGTAGCTCTGCTTCAGCCCTACATCGATGCATCGGACGAAAGCAAAGAAGGGAAGGCAAAACCTTGCGTAGTGCTTGCTACGGCAAATGGAGACGTACATGATATCGGCAAGAACATTGTCGGCATCGTGCTTGCGTGCAATGGTTTCGAAGTGGTCGATCTCGGAGTTATGGTGCCTTGCGAGACAATTCTCGAAGCTACCATGAAGCACAACCCAGTCCTTGTCGGCATTAGCGGCTTGATTACACCTTCGTTGAAGGAAATGGAAAAACTCTGCCAGACTTTCCAGAAAGAGCATCTTAACACGCCAATCCTGGTTGGGGGAGCAACGACCTCTGCCACCCACACAGCCGTAAAACTTGCTCCTCTCTACGATGGTCTGGTCATTTATGGTGGCGATGCCTCGCAAACATCTGTGTTGGCGAAGCGATTAACCACAAAAAAGGCCGATTTCATCGAGCAAATCAAAGACGAACAACAACAGATTCGTGATGCTTGGAGCGAGCATCATGCACCCCTCACACCTTATGAGGAAGCCAACAAGCGAAGCCCCCTCCTTGCTCCCCCTTTGGGAGAGTGTCCCAATGCCTCAGCCTCTACCACCATTATAGCACTCCCCCAAAGGGGGAGCGGGGAGGGGGCTCTCCTTTCCCTCATCGATTGGCGGATGTTCCTGCTGTTCTGGGGGTTCAAAGGCGAAACGCTGCCTCAGCTCTTGGTCAATCCTGAAGCGGAAAAGACATTAAAGAAAGGCAAGCAAATCCTCGAGTCGCTCCTACAAAAAGGACTGCTGAAAGTGGAGACTTTATATAAGGAAGAGCCAGCAAAGAGGCAGGGAAACGACATCGTGCTCACAGACGACGGACAAACTTTACCGATGCTTCGCAGCCAATCTGCCACGCATCATTACCGTTGCCTCGCAGACTTCTTCGACGAGCAGCAACCCTCCCCTATCGGACTTTTCTTGGTAACGGCAAGGCCTTTGCAGGAGCCGAGTTCCGAAGAGGAACGCCTGATGACGCATGCACTTTGTGCTCGTTTGGCAGAAGCTGGTGCCGAATGGCTTCAAAGGCAACACTTTACAGGTGAAAAACTGATGCGAGTCGCTTTCGGATATGCGACTTGTCCCGACCATTCACTCAAGCGAATCGTCTTCGACAGGCTGGAAGCAGAACAAAAACTCGATGTCACACTGACCGACCACTACAGCATTCAGCCCTCCACTTCCGTTTGTGGTCTCTTCATCAGACACCCTGAAGCCCAATACTTCCCTGTAGGTCGCATCGATCGAGACCAACTTGCCGACTATTGCCAACGTCGAAAAATCAGTATCGAGGAAGGCGAAAACCTCTTATCCAAGTTCATAACACAATCATCATAACATGAAAGTCATCGACATTTTGAATGGCAAACGGCGTCCTTTCGCCAGTTTCGAACTTGTTCCACCTTTGAAAGGCAGTGATGCGAGCCGTCTCTACCAGAGCCTCGACCCCTTGATGGAGTTCCAACCTCCCTTCATCAATATCACTTGCCATCGTGATGAAATAGAGTTCGTTCCAAAAGGTGACGGAACTTTCACTAGGATGACTTTGGCAAAACGACCTGGCACAGTTGCTATCGTGGCTGCTATTATGCGTCGTTATCCCAAGTTGGAGATTGTGCCACACGTCATTTGTGGAGGCTCTTCATGCAGTAGAGTTGAGAGCGAACTGCTTGATCTCCACTTCCTTGGCATCAACAACATTATGGCTTTGCGAGGTGACGCTTTGCCTGGACAAAAACATTTTTTGCCAGAACCAGACGGTTTCTCGCACAGTTCGGAATTGGTTGGGATGATTAGTGACCTGAATCGTGGCCAATATCTCGACCCTACAGTAAAGCAAGGGCTTGCAACCGACTTCTGCATCGGTGTTGCAGGCTATCCAGAGAAGCACTTCGAGGCAGCCAATTTGGAGAGCGACATCCAGAATCTTCGGGGGAAAGTGGAGGCTGGAGCGGACTATATCGTCACTCAAATGTTCTTCGACAACGAGAAGTTTTTCACGTTTGTCGAGCTTTGCAGAAAGGCTGGCATCAACGTTCCCATTATTCCTGGCCTCAAACCCATCTCGTCGAAAAAGCAGATTGACATGCTTCCGCGAGCCTTCCACATTGACATTCCGCAGGAACTCGTCAGCCTG
This sequence comes from uncultured Bacteroidales bacterium, assembly GCA_902779315.1. Classification (GTDB taxonomy): domain Bacteria; phylum Bacteroidota; class Bacteroidia; order Bacteroidales; family Bacteroidaceae; genus Physcousia. The sequence continues at coordinate 16,784 of CACZBC010000009.1, forward strand.
ATGAACAAGACTAAGACTGCCGAAGACGCCTACCAGCTTGGCATCGAATGGGCTATTAAGCAGAGTCGAGAACTCTTGGAACACGGTTTCCCTGCCATACATTATTATACTATGGCCAAGCCTGACAATGTCTGCGAAATCGTTCGGGCTGTCTTCTGAGGAAAGACGGCTCGCCGTTTTCCTAAAAAACCTTAATCTCTGATTATAACTGAACGTTTTCCGTTTTCAGGTGTTTGCAATAATGAGAGCGCCTCAGAAATAGGAAATATAATAATGTATAGTCACAGATTAAGAATATGAAAAGGACAATCTTTCTTTTTTTAACGCTTGTATGCGGAACTTTAGCCTTTTCGCAGAAGGCAGAAACCATAGAATCCATCGTCTCCAAGAGTCATGAAGCGGATTGGTATGCTGCCCAAATGGAGGCTTGGCAAAAGGTAATTGACGAGAATCCACAAGACAACGAATGGGCTTGGAGGAACTTGTTCAGAGCCTCATATTACCATGATTCCTTTACAAATGGATGGAAGAGTTGGGAAGAGCAAGACCAATCGAAGACGGCAAAAGTGGTTCGCGAGATAGAAACCCGTTTTCCTGACAGTTATTTATCAAACCTGTGCAAGAGCCGTTTTGCTTTAAGTGCTGACTCCATTGCTTCCAGGAGAGGAGATTTCGTTCGCCGAGCTATAGAACTTATGCCGGAAAATGCGTGTGCTGAGGACATCAACTACTTGGCTTGCCGCATGTGGATTGCCGATCCTGAAAGCCCTCTCGTGAATGAACTGTTCACCAAGTCGTACAGGAACAAGTATTATCCTGCCCGTATCATGCAGTTCAACAGGAACATGCTGCTCTGTATGGAGCCAAACGCGATATACTTCCCAAACGGAGACCTCGATTCTGCTCCGATGAAGATACTGCAGGAAGCACTTGAAGAACGCAAGGATGTGACCATCATCAACGTGTCGTTCCTGCATGCAGACAGTTTTATGGAGGCCCTCTACAAGAAGCTTGGCATCAAGCCTCTCACCATTAATCTGCAAGATTACAGTAAGTACGGCGAGGACTGGGCCAGGCATTATGAGGCCGACATCATTATGTATCTGATAAAGGAAAGTGGCAGGCCTGCCTACTTCTCACCCACAAACCCCAAAACAACCATTCTCGACAGGGACAGCATCTACAACGAGGGACTTGTCCTGAAGTACAGCCCCAAGCCTTACGACAATTTTTCCGTTGCCATGCATAATGTGAAAGAGGTCTACAACCTTGAGTATCTGGCAGAGCCCGACCTTGTGTATGACGATTGGGAAACAAGCGGAATGACTGACATGAACCATGTTACGCTCCTTTCCAACCTGATTTCGAAGTTCAAGAAAAAGGGCGAAATCGCTCAAGCGGAACATCTGCACAACATCCTCAACAAGTGCCTTTACAGATGTGGAAAGCAGTTCCCTGCCAAAGCACAAGAGTATTTCGACAATCTGCTAAAGGAACAAATCGAAGAGAAGTGATGACTATTTCCCATTTGTTCAAGCCTCTCAGCTCGTTCACGGATGATGAACTGATGCAAAAGGTAAGCGAGAAGGACGATGATAGGGCTTTTGGCGAGCTCTACCATCGTCATGCTCGAAGGCTTATGGGCTTCTTCTTCAGGCAGTTAGAAAGGGATGAAGCTTTGGCTTCCGACTTTACGCAAGACGCCTTCATGCGTGTCTGGACTGCTCGCGACAAGTTTGCTGGAGCTAGTTTCCGTACTTGGCTCTTCACCATCGCCTTTAATCTGCTCAAGAATCACTACCGTCATGCAGAACATCAGAAGCAGTTCGAGCAGTTCGTCAGCCTACATCAACCGACAACAGAGGACAGCAAAATCATCGAACAACTGGATGACGAGGCCTTCAACAAGGCTTTGAGACAGGAATTGGAGCACTTGTCGTCTGATGCCAGACTGCTCTTTTCCCTCCGATTCGAAGAGGAACTCTCCGTTCCGCAAATAGCCGAAGTGATGGCGATTCCTGAAGGAACCGTCAAATCACGACTTTATACATTAACCCAATCACTCAAGAAAAAACTTTGCTCAGCATGAAAAACTTTGAAGATAGACTCACCAAATCGGCACAAAACCTTGCTTTCGAGGACAACAGGAGAATGCATGTCCCATCAAATCCACTCGGCAAAAAGGCTTCTTACTGGAGTTGGGTGGCCACACCAGCAGCAGCTGTCGTGGGTATAGTCCTTGGTATGTCCCTGAATTCGATTGTGAACGAGGACTCATCCGTCCAGTTTGTTCAAACGACAGACACAGTCGAAGTGGTTCGACCAGTTCACGACACTCTGTTTCTCACCCAAGTTGTGGAGAAGGAAAGGATTGTCGAACGACCCGTTTACATTCAGAAAAATGCCGATTCCATCGAGAATTCGTTAGCTTCGGAACAAAGCGAAAAGCCTTCTTTAACTGAAGATGAGGACACTCCTCCCTGCACATCCATCCAATGTGACGGCATCAACTATGCCCTCCTGACTTTGAGGTGAAAACAGAAGAACACTTCGTCTTGGAAAACATAGCGTAGTTAAAATGCAAACGTATAGTGTGACGATTGCATTTTACTAGTGTGAAGTTGGCATTTAACTAGTGTGAAGTTGGCCGACATCACACTATACGTTTTCTCTATTGGGCTGTGAAGCTTGTCGTTTGGGTTGAACCTGATGCTGAACTACCCAAGTAAACTCCGTGCCATTCGCTTGTTGCGTCAGTTGGTTTGGTAGTGCTATACTTGACATTATAGCTGCTGCCCCTCGTCATTCCCTTAGCTGTGAAGAGAGAAAGAGTGCTGCTGAAGCTGGCTTCAACCGAGTAGGTAACGAGGTTGTTGCCGCTCGCATCGGCCAAAGTATAGTAGCGATTTGGTGCATAACTGATGCTGGAAGTGCTGAGATAATATCCCTGAACTGCGCTTCCGATACTGCTCGAGGAGCCGCCTCCTCCCCAGCCTCCGCCGCCACCACCTTGCGAACCGCCTCCGCTGATAGCGATTCCGTTACCAGTTATCTGGATGTAGGAGTTGTTGTCGCAGTCGAAACCTTCTTCAGGACCACCTTTCGAGGAATAAGCCAACACGGTTCCATCTCCGATTTGGATGGCCCCGCTTTGTCCGTAATTACTGTCAACTGCGTCATTTCCAAAGCCATAGCAGACGACTATGCCGCCTTCGAAGCGAATCGCTCCTGGCGAATTGATGCAGTCATCATAGCACTTGAAGTAGTGTTTGCCTCCGTTGAAGACAATCGAAGCATTCGACTTCAGCTTGCTCTCCAAGCCTTCTGCTCCAGTCTGACTGGTCGTAACAACCGTTTCGCCACCATTTATCGTGATGGCACCTGTTGCTTTGATGGCTTTGGCCGAAGATGTGCTGAGATATTTGGCACCAGTCGTGCTGACAGTTAGCGTGGGTCCTTCCTCATCATTCTTGCCGATAACGAGCGTTCCATCACTCTTGATGCCCTTACCACCTTGCCCAGACATACTGATGGAAATGGTTCCTCCCTGCAAGTTGATGCTTCCGTCCGAGGTGAGACCTTTTGCTGTCGAGTAGTTGCTGGTCGTGCCTGTGCCTGTTCCACTATTGGTAATCGTGATGGAGCCGCCAGTCGTGGTGAGTACCTTATCACATGAAATGCCCTTCGCTGCAGCTCCGGTATTGTTGATGATAATGGTTCCTCCGGCAATTGTGATGTTTCCATCGCCCTTGATACCAGCTGCAGTAGCGAACTTGTTGCCTGAAGGAGTGACTGAGCCGCTATCTGTGATTGTGCCGTTCTCGTAGCGAGAAGTGTAGTCGGAAACTGTGAAAGTATAGACTGTGCCGCTTCTCTGCGGGTTGGAAGTATTGATAAAGTAATAGACAGAAGGTGTCGTTTCGGTCGGACCGCTTACTGTCGAGGTGCGAATCGTATAGGTTTGTCCGCCTCCACCACCGCCAGGACCGCCTCCGCCAGTACGGGTATAGTTGTCGCTTGCAAAGTAGAACTGACCGTCAGGAACTTCGTCGAAGTCGTAGTAATAGAATGTACGCGTAGTCTGACCAGTTGCAGAAACTGTGATGGTGTGAGTCAGTTGATCTATCTTGGTACCGTCCGAACTGTAGAGATACACGACATTCTTCCAATATTGGCTGGTTGTGGAATTGAGCGCAACACAGATGCGATAGACAGTTTCCTCGTCGCCATCATCACCACCATCGCCTCCGTCGCCTCCTGCATCATCCTCTTCTACGTTTCTCGAAAGGTCGAGAGCGGCTCCAGAGCCATTTGCCTTGATATTGATGGTGGGTGAAGCCGCGTCTTCACTAATGTTAAGATTGCCGTCAGCACTGATGCCTTTGCCTGCTTCGGCAGTATTGTTGATGGTGATTGAACCGCCACAAATGTCGAGGTCACCACTTGCTTTGATGCCCACAACATAGCCCGGGTCGTTGTTCACCACTATGTATTTGCCGGTTTGGGTAATGTCGAGCTCTCCCCCATTTATGAAGATGTCGTCTTTACTCTTGAAGCCTTTGTTTCCGTCGCCAGTCGTTGTGATGGTGATATTACCCCCATCGATAGTCATCAGGCTGTCGCTCTTGACGGCAGCCACATCTCTTTCTGTAACTGAGACATTGAGAGTGCCGCCTCGAAGCACGAGTTGTCCGTCGAAATCATCTCCTTCCTGAGTTGCCTCAGCCTGTATTCCGTCGCCTTTCACGCCGTTGATGGTAACAGAACTGCCGTTCATCTTGAAGTACTGGCCTGCATGAATGCCGTCACCTTTCGCTCCGATAATGTTGATGCCACCAGTTGTGGCCTTCACCAACATGTATTCTTTCGTCTTGATTGCGTGGGTGTAATTACCTTTCACAGTAAGCGTTCCGCCTTTGCTGACCTCGAGATGGCCTTTGCAATAAAGGGCTGCTTTCTGTCCGAGACTGTCTGCGCAGTCCTCCAGATAGTTTTCCGTCCCTTCAAAGAGTTCGAGAGCGATTCGCTTGCCGCACTTTATGTCGAGAGCCGCTCCAGTCGTACTTTTCAGACTCACGCCAGCAAGTCGGATGCAGGCCTTGTATTCGCCGTTGTAGGTGAAACTTCCCTCCTCGCTTTCTCCGCTGAGAATGAAGCACATCTCCCTGTCCGTATTTGTGTTCGTCAGGTTGACTGCGGCTCCAACTATCTCAGTTGAAATGCCTTTCACGCTTTCCGGACTGACCTTCGCAACCTGTCCCTCATATAAAATATATAAGGTATCAGTCACAATTTCGCCCGTTTCATCGGGTTTTCTGAAAGTGATGCTATCCACTTCATTCACGTCGAAAACGGTTTCACCAATCGTTATTTTCTCGTCTGCGAAGAGCATTTCCGCCACATCCAATCTGGCGAAAGAGCCGTCTTTCCACACGTAAATACCGTCTATATCAGCAGCATAGAGAGCTAGCAGACAGATAGCAAAGCAGAAAGAGAGTATGTATTTTACGGATTTCATACTTTTATAATAATGTATAGGTGTTTTACGAGGGCAAAAATAGGAAGTTATGTTCATTAAAAAAACTTTTTTATGAAAAATTCTTATAAAGTTCCGACCTTTTGCATATAATGAGGCATATACAGAGCAAGCAAAAGCCGTTTTGGAACCACCTTAGTGACGTTTGCAATCATCACGTTTGACGTTCGCAAACTTCACACTAGTAAATCGCAAACTTCACACTAGTAAATCGCAATCGTAACACTAGTAAATCGCAATCGTAACACTATACGTTTGCAATCGTAACACTATACGTTTTGAAACCATAAGCGGTATGTTATTTTCCTTAGCAAGATAAATATGAAATTTATGTTGCAAATGTTGATTTTTTTTTCGTACCTTTGCACTTGAAATAAAACAAGCGAATGAAATACACAAAGTATCTGCTTTTGCTTCTACTTGCGGCATCTTGTGCTTCGCAGCGTAGTGTTCGCCATCACAGCTATCAGGCTGACAGACAGCCTGTTCAGCCAGCAGTGGTGCAGCAACCTGTCGCAGTTCAGGAAGAGGAAGCGGTTCTGGAGCCTGAAGTCGTGGCAAGTGCCCGTCCTTTGGTTTCCCAGGTGTATCCCTTCCCTGAAGGAACTTGGCAATACTACAAGCAAAGAGCCCTCGATTCGCTCTGTCAATCGCCCATCTTCGAGACCACCCAGTTGGGACTCTACGTATATGATCTGACGGATGGACTGCCTCTCTATGCCATCAACGCAGCCCACAGAATGCGTCCAGCCTCGTGCCAGAAGGTGGTTACGGCAGTTACGGCCCTCAACTGTCTGAAGAAAGATTTCCAACTTCGGACAGAGTTCCGTATCTCTGGAAAGGTGACGGGTGGCGTTCTGCAAGGCAATCTCATCGTTGTTGGCGGAATGGATCCTCTCGTCATCTATGATGAATTGCTCGAAGCGGCCTTGACTATCAAGCAGAAACAAGGCATAGACCGAATAGCAGGCAACCTCGTCTTCGACCTTTCCATGCGCGAAGACAAGGAACTGGGCTGGGGTTGGTGCTGGGACGACGACTACGGCCCACTCTCCGCCCTGCTTGTAAACGGGAAAGACGGCTTCGAGGAAAAGTGGATTCAAGCACTCACCCAGGCTGGCATCAGCTTGAGCACGAGCACTCAAAGCCTGAAAGGTCAGGCCGACAGACAGTCGAAAACAGTCTATTCGATTCGCCACGACCTCGATGAACTGCTGGAACCGATGATGAAGAACAGCGACAACATCTATGCAGAATGCCTGTTCTATCAGATCGCAGCCACAACTGGGAAGAAGTTTGCAGGCAGGAAAGAAGCCGCTCAAAGAACGGAAGAACTGCTCAGCAAAATAGGTCTGGATGCCAACCAATACAGGGTTGCAGACGGAAGCGGCCTTTCGCTCTACAACTATGCCTCAGCCGAAATGCTTGTCGCTCTGCTTGGCTATGCCTGGAGAACAGAGTCCATCAAGGAACATCTGCTGCCTTCGCTGCCCGTTTCAGGCTTCGACGGAACCCTGAAGAACCGTATGGTAGGCACAGAAGCAGACGGAAACGTAAGGGCCAAGACTGGTACCGTCAACGGCATCTCCTCGCTGGCAGGATACATTACAACTGCGAACGGACACACCCTCGCCTTTGCCATCATCAATCAGGGCGTCGGTTCATCGGCGATGGGACGCACTTTCCAGGACAAAGTATGCATAGAACTATGCAGATAAACCATAATACAAATCAACTTAAAAACTCATAAACTAAAAAACTTAAACATTATGAAAAAGATTTTAGCAATGGTGGCTATCGCCATCTCAATGCCCGTAATGGCACAGACAATGTACGACGGCAAGACTTGCGAACAGTGGAAGAACGAATTCGAGGTAGAGGTTGCTACTCTTAAAGGCGAACTCAACACCTTGAAGCAAAAGGCAAAGCTGGATGCAAGCACAGTAACAAAGTCCGAAATCAGCAAAAAAAGTGAACAACTGAAAAAGGCACAGGCAAACCTCAAGGTAGCCAAGAAAGCCGCCTCAATGGAGAAGAAGGGCGAATCTTCCTTGGAAAAAGCTCAGAACAAGACCGTTAAACTGCAGGACAAACACGCAAAAGCTGGTGATAAACTCTCGAAGCTTCAGTCGAAAGCTACTAAAGCAGAGGCAAATGTGGCTAAGGCAGAACAGAACCTTCAAAAGGCTCAGCAGAAGCTTGAGAACATTCGCTCTGAAATAGAAAGCACCCAAACCAACATGGAAAACCTAAAGGGTGAACACGAACAGGCTAAGGGCGACATCGACAAAGCTAAGGATGCAAGAGAACAAGCCAAGAAGTTCCTCCTCAACGGAATCAGGAAATAAGAAAACGAAGCGTGCCTAAATGGCAAACTTGGCACGTGTAATTGCTCAACTAAGCATGCCTAATCCACAAACTAGGCGTGCTTAGTTTTTCTATCAGGTTGGGGAAAATTATTTCTTCGACAAGTGCCAAAGAATGATGCCTGCAGCAACACTTACATTCAGGCTGTGTTTCGTGCCATATTGAGGTATCTCTAGACATCCGTCACACAAGTCCACAACCTGTTGCTGAACACCCTTCACCTCGTTTCCCAGCACTACGGCATACTTCTTTCCAGGCTCTCTCTGAAAGTCCTGAAGCATAGTGCTTCCCTCACATTGCTCAATTGCAAGAACCGTGTAGCCCTGCTGCTTCAACCAAGTCAAAGCATCTTCTGTCTGCTCGAAATACTTCCACTCCACACTTTCCTCAGCCCCAAGAGCCGTCTTATGAATTTCAGGATGAGGAGGTCTGGCAGTTATGCCACACAACACAACACCCTCTATGCAGAAAGCATCACTACTGCGAAACACACTTCCAACATTGTAGAGACTTCGAACATGATCCAACACAACCACAATAGGCTGCTTTTCCGATGCCTTGTATTCAGCCAAACTCAGTCGGCCCATTTCCGTCACTTTCAGCTTTCTCATACTTCGATGACCTTTTTTCTGTTGACAAAGTTAACAATTTATGTTGATAAGTTGGTTGATAAGTTCGTACTTATTCACACAAAAAGCAGGAAAAAGATGTCACTCTACCCGTTATTCACTTTCCAAAAAAGTTATAAAACCCCTTTCAACGCAAAAAAAAGGAGTTATCAAGACAGCATATAAAGGAAAATTATTAACTTTGCATATTATTAACAGATGTTGATAACCCAATACCACAAAATAAGGTAATCGCATAGTACTCAGCATATAAAAGGCAAAACACACAGGTTAATAAACGATGATGAAATGTTGAAGAACGGTTCATAACATTTTTAGCGATGAAATGGGCCAAAAGTTATAAACATATCAACCCTATATCATCATCATAGATATATTTAATTTTAAAATATAATACATTTATAATAATATAAAAGATGGTTGACAACAAATGGAAGGCTGCCGGATTTGTGACGGAACCTGTACCTAAAGGTACAGATATGAAGGCTGAGATTCGAAGGATGTGCAAGGAAAAGAATGCAGTCATCATGGCGCATTATTACACTCAAGGTGAGATACAGGACATTGCAGACTTCGTTGGCGACAGTCTTGCCCTTGCCCAGCAGGCTGCAAAGACTGATGCAGACATTATTGTGATGTGTGGCGTCCACTTTATGGGTGAGACAAACAAGATACTTTGCCCAGACAAAAAGGTCCTTGTTCCTGATCTGAATGCAACTTGTAGCCTTGCAGAAAGCTGTCCTCCAAAAGAGTTTGGCGAGTTCGTGAAAGCTCATCCTGGCCATACTGTCATCAGTTATGTGAACACGACTGCAGCCATAAAGGCTCTGACAGATGTAGTTGTGACGAGTGGAAACGCCCTGAAAATAGTGAATTCCCTGCCTAAAGAAGAAAAGATAATATTTGGTCCTGACCGTAACTTAGGCAATTACATCAATTCCATTACAGGCAGAGAGATGCTCTTATGGAATGGCGCTTGTCATGTTCACGAGAAATTCAGCCTGGAACGAATCCTCGAACTGAAGGCCGAACATCCTGATGCCAAGATACTTGTCCATCCAGAATGTAAGGGACCTATCGTTAAGGTAGCTGATAAGGTTGGCAGTACTGCCGCTCTTCTCAAGTTCAGTCAGGAAGATGAAGCAAAGGAATTTATTGTTGCAACAGAGAGTGGAATCCTCCACAAAATGCAGCAAGCTTGTCCTGAAAAGACCTTCCTTCCTGCTCCACCTGATGACAGCACTTGTGCTTGCAATGAATGCAACTACATGAAACTCATCACGATGGAGAAGCTCTACAACTGTCTGAAGTATGAATGGCCTGAAATAAAGGTCAACAAAAGTGTAGCAGAGAAAGCTGTGAAGTCGATAAACAGAATGCTCGAAATGAGTAAATAGGCATTTATGTCGTCCTTAATAACCGATCTGGCGTATATTCTTGTTGTTGCTAGCGTGGTGACTATCATCTTCAAACGCTTGCGACAACCGCTTGTGCTTGGTTATATTGTGGCAGGTTTCCTTGCTGGTCCTCATATGCCCTATACTCCTTCGGTCAGCAGTATGGATGGTATTGACGAATGGAGCGAGATGGGAGTCATCTTCCTGATGTTCACGCTTGGCCTTGAGTTCTCGTTCAAGAAGATTATGAAGATGGGTATGCAACCCATCTTGACTGCCATCATGATAATGTGTTGCATGATAGGTGTGGGCGGAATGATTGCCTCGTTGTTCGGATGGAGCAATATGGACAGGCTTTTTCTTGGAGGAATGCTGAGCATGAGCTCAACCACAATCATTTACAAAGCATTCGATGATATGGGACTTCGCACTAAACGTTTTGCTTCAGGGGTCATTTCAGTACTTATCATCGAAGACATTCTCGGCATTTTACTAATGGTAATGCTGAGTGCTTTGGCTGTGAGCAGAACCTTCCAGGGACTGCAACTTATACAGAGTCTCATGCAGTTGGCGTTCTTCTTACTGCTTTGGTTTTTGGTTGGCATCTACCTTTTGCCGCTTATTTTGCGTAAAGCTAAGAACTACATCAATAGTGAAACCTTGCTTGTTGTCTCTGTTGGATTGTGTTTTCTGTTGGCTGTGATAGCTTCGAAGGTGGGTTACAGTCCTGCTTTTGGCGCTTTCATGATGGGCAGTATATTTGCCGAAACGCTTGAGGCAGAGAACATTGAAAAGAGTGTAGGCTCGCTTCGAGACCTCTTTGGAGCAGTCTTCTTTGTGTCTGTCGGCATGATGGTCGAGCCTTCTGTACTGAGTGAATACTGGTTTCCGATACTTGTCCTGACCTTTGGAGTAGTGCTTGGTCAGATGTTTTTCGGTAGTTTGAGTTATTTTGCAACTACTGGAAATGTTCAGACTGCAGTTCGAAGTGGCTTCTCGATGGTGCAGATAGGTGAGTTCGCCTTCATCATAGCGGCTTTGGGACAAGAGTTGGGAGTGACGAGCAAGTTCCTTTATCCTGTAGTTGTGGCTGTGAGTATCATTACAACTTTCCTTACACCTTATATAATTAAACTCTCTCCAAAAGCCGCAAATCGCATAGAGAAGTCGATGAGCAGCGAGTTGCAATTGCTTTTCAAACGCGGCAAAAACTTTTCCATTAACAAGAGAATCGAACGGCTCAGGCTTTCAAAAGCCATAGCTTGGAAGCGTTTCTTCAGCGCCATCTTCTTTCAAACGGCAGCTTATGTAACGATTTCCATTGCTTTTGCTATGTTCAGTTTTGCCACAATATTGCCTCTTTGCAAACACATCATTGGTGAAAAGTATGGCACCATTGTTGGCTTGATTATCACACTCCTTTTTCTCTCGCCTTGCATCAGACCTATCGTTGTACGGAAAAATCGCAGTAAGGAGGTAAAATACCTGATTTCATCGGGAAAAATGACTGCTTTCCTTGTGCGACTCACCTTGTTTGCGAAGGTGCTTTTGGGTTTCGTTATAATCTATTATGTTGTGTCTTCTGTCTTTCCATACTGGTGGGTTTGGGAAACGCTCATCAGTCTTGCAGCACTCATATTCATGGTTCTGAGCCGATTAGTCAAGTATACGAGCATCAAAATGGAGCGAACATTCAAGCAGAACCTTCGTCTCAGAGAACAACAGTCTGCTTTGAGTTATGGCAGAAAACTGCGGGGAAGAGACCTCCAGATAGCTCGAGTGAAGGTTCCTGCCCATTCGAAATGGGGAGGAAAATCGCTTGCCCAGCTTCACTTCGGCAAGACTGACCGCATTCATATTGCTGCAATCCTGAGAGCAGGACACAGAATAAACATTCCTGGAGGCGGCAATCGCATCTATCCAGGTGATATTCTGGAGGTAGTGGCAGGTAGTGAAGCCATAGAAAACCTGCGTCAAAGGAGTGAACAGGAAGTTTTGCCTATGCAGGAGAGAGACAAGGAATCGCACAACTTGACTGTCATTTCCATCAAACTTGGCGAGAGCAGTCCCCTGATAGGACACACCCTTCAGGACATAGATTTCCGTGTTCGCTACCATTGTATGGTGGTTGGAGTGGAGAGTGAGGAAGGTCATCTTGGCACCATTCAGGCAAAGCGGGAATTCGCTCAAGGCGACATCGTTTGGGTTGTGGGCGAGGAAGCGGACCTCAGCATGCTTTCGATGGTGATATAAGTCCCAGTTACGATTAAAAACTTCACACTAGTAAATTGCAAACTTCGCACTAGTAAATTGCAAACGTCACACTAGTAAATCGCAATCGTCACACTAGTTAAACGCAAACGTCACACTAGATGTTTGTAAACGACTAGTGTGCCTCGAGCCAATTCGAGCCCCAACCACAGTCGGCAATGAGTGGAACACTCAGATTTGCAGCACCTTGCATCTCCTCGATAACCAGTTTCTGAAGCCTCTCTTTCTCTTCTGGAAGGACTGAGAAGTTGAGTTCATCGTGGACTTGCAAAATCATCTTCGACTTCAGACCCTCTTCCTTCATTCGTTTGTGAACGCGAATCATCGCTATCTTTATGATGTCTGCAGCACTACCTTGAATGGGTGCGTTGATGGCGTTCCTTTCCGCATATCCGCGAACCACAGAGTTGTTCGAGTTGATGTCGGGAAGCGAGCAGCGACGCTTGAAGATGGTCTCAGTATAGCCTTTCTCGCGAGCCATCTGAATGCTCTTCTCCATATAGGCTTTCACGCCTGGATAGGTCGCAAAGTATTCATCTATCAGCTGTTTGGCTTCGCTCCTCGAAACCCCCATCCTTTCAGCCAAACCAAAAGCGCTTATGCCGTAAATGATGCCGAAATTGGCTGTTTTGGCCTTTCTTCTCTCGTCCGATGTGACCTCTTCAAGCGCTTTCTTGAAGATTTTGGCGGCAGTTGCGGCATGAATGTCATTACCTTGCAGGAAGGCCTCTATCAGGTTCTTGTCCTGACTGAGATGAGCCATGATTCGCAACTCGATTTGACTGTAGTCGGCACTGAAAAAGAGTTGTCCTGGATAGGGAATGAAGGCTTTCCTCACTTCCTTGCCTTGAGCGTCTCGAACTGGAATGTTTTGCAGGTTCGGATTCGACGAAGAGAGTCGACCTGTAGCCGTAACTGTCTGGTTGAACGAAGTGTGAATGTGCCCAGTCTCCTTGTTGATGAGTTGTGGAAGAGCATCGATATAGGTGCTCAACAACTTCTTCAATCCTCTGTATTCCAATATCTTGCCGACAATGGGATGCTTTCGTCTAAGGGCTTCCAGCACTTCTTCGTTGGTCACATATTGACCTGTTTTGGTCTTCTTCGCCTTCGAGTCGAGCTTGAGTGTCTCGAAAAGGACTTCGCCAACCTGTTTTGGGCTGGATATGTTGAAGTTCATGCCAGCCAAAGCATGTATTTCCTGTTCGAGGCTTTGGAGTTGTTGGGTGAAGAGTTTGCTTGTCTCTTTCAGCCCTTCAGTATCGATAAGTACGCCAGCTTCCTCCATTTCGGCAAGGACAGGCATTAGCGGCATTTCTATCTCTACAAAGAGGTCCCAAAGCCCTTCTTGCTTGAGTTCTTGCTCGAGGGATTGCTTGAGTGCGCAAACATCTTTGCAGTTGTAGACGGAAAGCAAGTAGTCGAGGTAGTGACGCATCTCTGGATGAAGCAGATAATGGGCAATCTCAGTATCGAACATCGCGTTTTCCGTCAGTTTCTGAGCCTTCAGTTCCTTCCAATTTGCCTTCAGGTTGTGGCCGATAACGACATTTTCAACTACCACAAAAGGCTCTGTCTGTTCCTCTTTCTGAACAGGAGCGGCAGGAACAGAACTGAACAGGTCGAGCTGAACAGGCCCTTTATCTTCCTCCTTCTTCTGAGGTGCTGGAGCCGCATTGAAAAGGTCGAGCTGAAGGGAACCATCGTTGTTCTTGGCAGGTTCAGGTTTTTCTTCAGGTTTTTCCTCTACCCTACTCTGAGTCTTATTTATCAATTGGCGGAACTCAAGGCGTTTGAAGAGTTCCTGAAGCTTGTTTGTGTCAGGTTCTCGAAGCTGCAGAAGGTCCATATCGAGGCTGATGGGAACCTCTTGGTTGATAGTAGCCAACCACTTGCTTTGCTTGATTTGTTCGACATTGTTCTCAACCTTTTCCTTCAACGCACCTTTCAGTTTGTCCGTCGAAGCCAGCAGATTTTCGATGCTTCCAAACTCTTCGATGAGCTTCTGAGCAGTCTTCTCTCCCACTCCAGGACAGCCAGGAATGTTATCGACTGCATCTCCCATCAGTCCCAACATATCGATGACTTGCAAGGGCGACTGCAGTCCCCACTTCTTCTTCACTTCCTCGATGCCCAGAATCTCTGCCTCACTGTTCTTCCCAACTGGGGGACGATACATCTTCACCCTCTCTGTAACAAGCTGTCCGAAGTCCTTATCTGGCGTCATCATAAAGGTTTCAATGCCCTTCATATCAGCCTGATGAGCAAGAGTTCCAATGACGTCATCTGCCTCATAACCAGGCACTTCAAGCACAGGAATGTGGTAAGCCGCCAGAATCTCCTTGATGATGGGAACGGCAAAGCGTATCGCTTCTGGCGTCTCCTCTCTTTGTGCCTTGTATTCAGGGAAAGCTTCGTGCCTGAAAGTGCCGCCATGAGGGTCGAAGGCAACACCCAAATGTGTTGGAGCTCCCTTGCTAATCACCTCTTCCAGCGTATTAACAAAACCGAGAATGGCAGACGTGTTTTCGCCCTTCGAATTGATTCGAGGATTCTTTATGAAGGCGTAATAAGCACGATAAATCAGTGCATAAGCATCAAGTAAATAGAGTTTCTGCATCGTTTCTGTCCTTTTATGATGTAAAATTACTGAAAAAATATGAAAGGTAGCACTTTTTTATGTAATTTTGCACTCTAAAGATGAGATAAATGGACGTACTAGATAAGATAAAGGCCCCAGTTGCGATTGAATTGGAACAATTCAACGAAGCTTTCCGCCAAACACTTTATGCCGACAATCCTCTGCTTGAAAAAGCCGTCGAACACTTGCTGAAGGCTCCAGGAAAACAGCTTCGTCCCTTGCTTGTCCTGCTTTCAGCGAAAATGGTGGGCAAGGTAAGCGACAAAGTCATCAATGTGGCTTTGGCTCTGGAAATGCTTCATACGGCTTCTCTCGTACATGATGATGTGGTGGACGAAAGCAATCGTCGTCGCGGATTGCCTTCCCTGAACGCCTTTCTCAGCAATCAAGCCGCCGTTCTTGCCGGCGATTTCATCCTCAGCAAAGCGCTCGAATGTGCTGCCCAAACAGAAGATGTCAGGGTGGTCCGCTATATTGCCCAGCTGGGACAATCGCTTGCCGATGGCGAACTCCTGCAGCTTGATAACAAGGATTCTGACGCCTTTTCGGAAGCCGCTTACTTCGACATCATCTCTCGCAAAACGGCAAGTTTGTTCTCAGTCTGTGCTCGTCTGGGTGCTTTGGCAGCAAATGGTGCTGAAGCAGATGCCGAGCGTTTGGCACAGTTCGGCAAGCTCATCGGCATTTGTTTCCAGCTTCGCGACGATGTCTTCGATTATGGAACGGCAGAAGTGGGAAAGCCTGTCGGCAATGATATGAAGGAAGGCAAACTCACGCTCCCAGCCATCTATGCCGTCAAGCACAGCGAAGATGAGTCGATGCGCGAGTTGGCTTTGAAAGTTCGACGTCGTGAAGCAACTCAAAGAGAGATTCAAAAGCTCATCAAGTTCTCGATAAGTGAAGGCGGTTTGGACTATGCAGCATGGCACATGAAGGACATGCAAGGTATGGCTGACGGCCTTATCGACGACACTCGAGACGCCTCTGTCACAGAAGCACTACATCTCCTCGCCTCCTTTGTTGCGGAGCGAGTTTTCTGACTTCAAGTCGCTTAATCCTTATCCGCGTCTTTCCAGATACGGTAAGGTGTATGGACGACGGTAATCGTAGTAGTAAAGACGGTGAGCAAAGGCTTCCTTGTCGTTTCCGAATGTCAGGGTTGCGGGGTTCCAACGAACAGGACGGTTCAGCTCGCGGGCAATGTTGAACAGGCAGCAAAGCGTGTTTGTGCTGCAACCATACTCGACTGGAGCAATCGGATCTTTGTGTTCGCGAATGGCATCGATGAAGTTTTGCATGTGTGGTGAGCTTACTTCATATTGCCCGGCAGCAATTTCCTCTTGTTGTTTCTTCAGTTTCGTACTGTCGGAACACTCGATATATCCTCTCGTAACCTTAAGCCAGCCTTTGTCGCCGATGAACTTGATGCCTTTCGCTTCCTTGTCGTCTGTGAAAGGACGCTCTTGCATGATGATTCCGTTGGCGTATTTCATCGTGGCATATTCCGCACCATTGTAGCCTTTAGGAATGAATTCGACAGGTCCAAGCCCGTCCATACCGATGGCTGCTTGCGCTATGTCATACATGTGAGCGCCCCAGTCGGCAGGATATCCGTTACCCGTCTCTTCGTACCATCGCCAAGCTCCCCAAAGCGTTTCGTTCTTTTCTGGATCGAGCGTAACGACTGGGCAGATGTCTGGATGGTAATGTATCTTCGGATTGTTAAGCGGTCCGAGCCAAAGGTTGAAGTTAAGATTTTCCGGAACAGGCATTTCAGGAAGGTCGAAAGGCTTTGGTGGCTCGCCTACTCGAACATAGATTTCCTTGATGTCTCCAAGTGCTCCGCTTTGTACAAGAGCTATTGCCGTTTGGAATTCCGAGCTGCTACGTTGCTGGCTTCCCATTTGCAGGATGCGATTGTTGGCTCGTACTGCACGTTGAACAGCCAGTCCTTCTGTTATGGTATAGGACAGCGGTTTTTGTACGTAAACGTCCTTTCCGGCCTGCAGAGAATGTATGGCAACGAGCGCGTGCCAATGATCGGGGGTTGCTATGGCTATGGCATCGATGTCCTTTCGCTTGAGAAGCTTTTCGTAGCGCTCATATGTGTCGCACCGTTCGGCCATTCCCTTTTCCTTCTGCCACTTGGTAACATAGCGGCGGAAGCGTTCTCTCTTGATACTGTCCACATCGCAGCAGGCAGCTACCTGAACGCCTGGACAAGCTGCAAAGCTGCGGAAATCGCTGCATCCTTGCTGGCCAAGTCCTACGAATCCAAGCACGATTCTGTCGCTTGGAGCTACCCTCACGCCATCTATTGTGAAGCTTGGCAAGATCATAAAACCTGCCAAACCTGTTCCTGCAGCAGCAAGGAACTGGCGACGAGACATGGATTTGCTTTCTTTCTGACTGATTTGGGGCACTTTCTTTTTCATGGTGGTAATGGTTTGTTTGTTGTACTTTGTTGATGCAAAACTAATAAAAAAAGCGTTATCTTCCAAAAAAATTCCCAGAAAACATACTTGTTGTGTGCCAACATTGAACGTTCTTTCGGCAAATATGCTTATCTTTGTGGCTGAAAAGTGCTGCCAGGCAGAGCTTTAAGGCAAAAAGAGAACAAGATGATTACGACAGGTCGTTTCGCACCTTCTCCAACAGGAAGAATGCATTTGGGCAACGTGTTTTGCGCCCTTCTTTCGTGGCTTTCCGCGAAGAGCAAGGGTGGAGAGTGGCGTTTGCGCATAGAAGACCTCGATCCAGACCGTTCTCGGCGCGATTTTGCCCTGCAGTTGATGGACGATTTGATGTGGCTGGGCCTTCCTTGGGATGGGGAAATTGTGTGGCAAAGCCAGCGTTCGGACCTTTATGAGCACTACCTCAAGCAGTTACAGGAAACAGGTCTCACCTACCCTTGCTTCTGTTCGAGAGCCGACATTATGGCCACTCAAGCCCCTCACGAAACAGATGGAAGAGTGGTTTATGCAGGCACTTGCAGAGGAAAAAAACTCGATGAAATGGCGCAAAACAAGCCTTTTGCCACACGATTTATGGTTCCGAACGAGGACATAACATTCCAAGACGGTCATTATGGCTTGCAGCAAGTCAACCTGGCAAAGCATTGTGGCGATTATGTTCTCAGGAGAAAAGATGGGGCTTGGGCTTATCAGTTGGCAGTCGTGATAGATGACGCATTGATGGGCATCACGGAGGTTGTGCGAGGACGAGACCTCTTGTTGAGCACCCCACAACAGTTACATCTCTATCAAACCTTGGGTTTCCACGAGCCTACCTACTTCCATCATCCGCTTTTGGTGAATGAAAACGGGCAACGACTCTGCAAGCGAGACAAATCCCTCGACCTTTCCTATCTTAGAGAAAAACATAAAAAACCCGATGAAATCGTTGGTTTTCTCGCTTTTCTGGCAGGAATCTTGCCTGAATCGACACCTTCCAAACCCCAAGAACTCCTGCCCCTATTCGACTGGCAAAAGGTGCCAAAAGAAGACATCACAGCCTGCATCTGAAAACGTGGCACGTTACGATTGCAATCATAACACTATACAATTGCAATCGTAACACTATACGTTTGCGTTTTAACAACGTTACGTTTTATCCGAAGAAAATTGCCGCAACTGCAATTGCAGCGATAACACCGCAGATGTCGGTCAGAAGGCCTGCCATGACGGCGTGTCTTGTCTTGCGGATTCCTACGCTGCCGAAGTAAACGGCCAGTATGTAGAAGGTCGTATCGGTTGCCCCTTGGAAGATGCACGACAGGCGGGCAATGAAGGAATCAGGGCCGTATTGAGTCATTGCATCGACCATCATTCCGCGTGCTCCGCTGCCAGAAAGAGGCTTCATGATAGCTGTGGGAAGGGCCGCAACATAGTCCGCATTTCCTCCAAGCATTTCAACAAACTTTCCTAAGCCGCCCACGATGAAGTCCATTGCTCCCGAAGCACGGAAAACACCTATGGAAACAAGGATTGCGACCAAGTAGGGGATGATGCGGACAGCTGTTTCAAAGCCTCCTTTTGCCCCTTCAACAAAGGCCTCGTAAACGTTTATCTTCTTCCTTACACCTGCCCCAATAAAGGCCATTATAATGCTGAAAAGCAAGACGTTAGCAACCACAGTACTCCACTTATTCATAGTTTCTTGGTCGACTTGCGTGCCGAGCCAAATTACTCCACTCACCACAACGCAAATGCCAAGCACGAAAGCCATAATGGCTCTATTGAAGAGATTGATGCGTTGGTACAGGCTTGTGATAATCATGCCTGCAAGCGTGGCAATGGCTGTCGCGATAAGAATAGGACAGAAAACGTCCGTGGGTTGGGCCGCACCTGCAACTGCGCGGTAGGTCATCACGCCAACGGGGATGATTGTCAAGCCGCTGGTGTTCAGCACGAGGAACATAATCATCGCGTTCGTTGCGGTGTCCTTCTGTTTGTTCAGTTCCTGCATGCCTTCCATCGCCTTGAGTCCGAGTGGAGTTGCCGCGTTGTCAAGTCCAAGCATGTTGGCACTGAAGTTCATGAAGATGTGTCCGAAGACAGGATGACCTGCAGGAATTTCAGGGAAGAGGCGTACCATGAGGGGCGACAACCAACGCGCCAGAACGTTCACCAGCCCGCCTTTTTCGCCTATTTTCATAATGCCCATCCACAGCGAAAGCACGCCTGTCAGGCCGAGAGATATCTCGAAAGCAGTCTTCGCATTGTCGAACGTGCTGTTCATTATAGCGGGAAATACGTCGGTATTGCCCATGAAAAGCTGCACCAAGGCAATGAGAAACGCGATGAGGAAAAACCCTATCCAGATGTAATTCAGTACCATAAAGTCTTTTTTTTAGTGTTTATGAGAAGAGGTCGCCTTGAATGTAACCGTCTTTCGTTGGGGAAATCTTTAGATGTCTGTAGGCAAGTTCAGTCACTTCGCGGCCTCTAGGCGTTCGTTTGATGAAACCTTCCTTGATGAGGAACGGCTCGTAGACCTCTTCGACTGTGCCTGCATCTTCTCCGACGGCAGTAGCTATCGTGTTGATTCCCACGGGTCCTCCCTGGAATTTGTTGATGATGGTGGTCAGGATCTTGTTGTCTATCTCGTCGAGACCATAGCGATCTATGTTGAGAGCCTCAAGCGCGATACGAGCTATATCGAGGTCAATCCGACCGTTTCCCTTGACTTGTGCGAAGTCACGAACGCGTCTGAGCAGAGCGTTGGCTATTCGAGGTGTTCCACGACTGCGGCTTGCAATCTCGCCGGCTGCTTCGAAATCGATGGGCACACCAAGGATCTTGCTCGAGCGCATCACAATCTTCTGCAAAGTGTCGGCATCGTAGTATTCGAGATGCATGTTGATGCCGAAACGAGCTCGCAAGGGTGCCGTGAGCAAGCCGCTCCTCGTGGTTGCTCCCACCAAAGTGAATGGCGCCAGATCTATCTGTATGCTTCGTGCAGAAGGGCCTTTGTCGATCATGATGTCAATGCGGTAATCCTCCATCGCACTATAGAGATATTCCTCTACGATGGGCGAGAGACGATGTATTTCGTCGATGAAAAGGACATCGTTCGGCTCGAGAGATGTGAGGATGCCTGCAAGGTCACCGGGTTTGTCGAGCACAGGTCCGCTCGTCAGCTTGAAGCCGACTCCCAGCTCGTTGGCAATGATGTTGGACAACGTGGTCTTACCAAGTCCTGGAGGGCCATGCAGAAGTGTGTGGTCGAGGGGTTCTCCGCGATACTTCGCAGCCTCGACAAAGATGCGCAGGTTCTCGACAACTTTCTGTTGTCCGCTAAAGTCTTCGAAGCACAAAGGTCGGAGTGCGTTCTCGAAGTCCTTTTCTTTCTGGCGTCCTTCTTGTCTTATGTCGAAATCTTCCATATTGATTATAGTGCGTTAAGGGCTTTGTCTTCAGCATTTTGCATCTGTTGTCTTTCCTCGTCCGTCTTGTCGCGAAGGCCGCAGAGATGCAGGAGTCCGTGAATGATGACACGTCGAAGTTCCTCATCGAATGTGGCTCCAAACTTCTCGGCATTCGTCTTGACGGTATCGAGGCTGATGTATATGTCGCCGCTCAGAGCGTCGTCTTCGCTATAGTCAAAGCCGATGTGGTCGGTATAGTAGTCGTGTCCGATGAACCGACGGTTGATGTCGAGCATAGTTTCGTCGTCCACGAAGATGTAGTTGATGTCGCCCACTACCTTATTATATGTGGCAGCTGTGCTTTTCACCCAAGCCGAGACCTCTGTCTCGACGATGTTCGGCATCTCTACGTTTATGGTGTTGTAGGTAATCATTCAGTCTGAAGGAGTTCGACAGCCTTTCTGACGACTTCATCGTCGGCATAGATGATGGCAAAGTACTCGCTCATGTCCCACAAATCCCGTGCCACAAGTCCTTTCACGATGCGTCGTATGTTGTCTGTCGTCTTCTGTCGTTCCTCGTCATCTTGCGGCTTGATGTTCTGCTTTTCGCCTTCTGCAAAGATGTCGTCGACGATTTCCTGAGGCAGTTCGAACTCTTTTTTGAACTGTTCGAAGCTCGGATAAGCCTTCTTCAGCTTCTTCCGATTCTTGTCCATATATTTGAGGTTCGCATTGATGATGACGCTTTTGGCGGACAATTCGCGATAGCATCTTGCATACTTTGTAGTGTCGAGAGGAACGAAATAGTCAGGCATGATTCCGCCTCCGCCATAAACTGTGCGGCCTTTCCGAAGGGTTTGATAGCGCAGAGAATCGGGGAAGTGGATGCTGTCCTCGTTCGTCAGTTCGCCTTTATTATAGCGATTGATGACGTCTCGGGCATAGTCGAGGCTCTTTCCTTTCTCGTAGGGTTTCTGAATGCTACGGCCAGAAGGGGTGTAGTAGCGGGCTGTGGTGAGTCGGATCATACTGCCGTCTGGCATATCGAACGGGCGTTGGACGAGGCCTTTGCCAAAGGAACGGCGTCCCACAACGATGCCTCTGTCCTGATCTTGGATGGCTCCGGAAAGGATTTCGGCTGCCGAAGCGCTGTATTCATCAATCAAGACGGCCACTTTTCCCTCTTGGAAGCAGCCCCCACCCGAGCTTCGGAACTCCTGGTTGGGCACGCTTCTGCCCTTCGTATAGACGATCATGTCGCCTTTCGGCAGGAATTCGCTTGCAATTTCGGCAGCTGCGTTGAGGAAGCCTCCTGAGTTCTGCTGAAGGTCTATGATGAGGTCTTGCATGCCTTCGCCTTTTAACTTCTTGATGGCTTCAACCACTTCATTATGAGTTGCTTGCCCGAAGTTGTTGAAACGAATCAGTCCGATGGTGGGCGTCACCATATAAGCGGCATCGACCGAGTTGACAGGAATGCGGTCTCGCTTGACATTGAAGCGAAGTGTGTCCTGAATGCCTCGACGGACAACCCCTAGACGGGCGATTGTCCCTTTAGGTCCGCGAAGCCGATGCATGATTTCCTCGCGGCTCATCTTCACGCCAGCAATGGCCGTATCGGCAACACTGACGATACGGTCTCCAGCCAAGATGCCCACTTTTTCGCTGGGACCTTTTGGGACAGGCTGTATGACGAGAAGCGTATCCTCCAGTATGTTGAACTGCACTCCGATGCCTTCGAAGGAGCCTTCCAAGGGCTCTGTAAACTTCTTGGTGTCCGATGCGTTCGTATAGGCCGAGTGAGGGTCGAGTTTGGAGAGTATTCCGTTGATGGCGTCTTCTGTAAGTTTCTTGGAATCAACGCTGTCGACGTAGAAGTTGTTTATCATGAAACTTGCCATCACCAGCTTTTGCATGTTCTTTTCCAGGTCGCTCATCTGGTTGTTGTTCGAGGGCGAATTGCCGAAGCGAATTTGTGCCGAAAGGCTCATTCCCACGAGGAAAGCGATGGCGGCTAATGTTGTTCTCTTCATTTTCGTGTGTGATATAAAGCGGTATGTTTTTGCGTTAGCGACGACAAAGTTACAAATAAGCGAGCAAAGAGCAAAGCGAAAAGACTTTTTTTTGCAGAAAAACCTTTCCCCCACCCTAACCTGGTTTGTAAACAACACACTAGTAAATCGCAAACGTCACACTAGTTAATCGCCAACGTCACACTAGTAAATCGCAATCGTCACACTAGTAAATCGCAAACGTCACACTAGTAAATCGCAAACGTCAAACGTTATGATTTGAATTGTCCCACATCAGGTTTTCCCTCGCACTTAGTCGACTTCAAAGGAAAGGCACGCCCCCTTTTCCTGAAGAGCGTGCCCTTGATTTCCGTATTGGCAGGAAAGTAGTTTCCTATTGGCCGCTTTCTTCGAGCATCTTGAAGAGTTTGTCGAGCTGCGGAGCCATAATGATTTCCGTTCGACGGTTGCGAGCCTTGCCTTCAGTCGTAGTGTTGACATCGACAGGCTTGAACTCTCCCCTACCACAAGGCAGGATCTGCAAAGGATTCACGCCATAGGTCTCAGTCAAGATGCGAACCACACTTGTTGCTCGAATCACGCTGAGGTCCCAATTGTCCTGAAAGACAGGCGTTTTGATGGGCACATTATCCGTGTGGCCTTCAATGTAAACATCTATGTCAGTCTGTCGGTTGAGCACGCCTGCAAGCTTGCCCAGAGCCTCCCTACCCTGCTCATTCACAATGGCTTTGCCCGATTCGAATAGCAACTTGTCGCTCATCGCTACATAGACTTTGCCACCTTCTTCGCGAACGGTCAACTCGTCGCTGCTGAAACCAAGCAAGGCATCTTTCACGCTCTTCAGCAGATCCTTCACCTTTTGGTTTTGCTGGGCGATCATTTTCTGCAGTTCCGCGATAGTCTTTTCACGGTCCTTCAGGTTCGCACTCAGTTTCTGATTCTCATTCTGACCAGTTGCAACCAGTTGTTGATAGTTGCGAATACTGTTCTTGAGCAGAGTCGTGTCGTTCAACAGATTGTTTCGAAGTTCGTCGAGGATCGCATAATCGGTTCTGGTCATCCCAAGCAATTCGGCCAGGCTGTCACGACTGTAAAGAGCAGCCAACCTTCCTGCTTCGGCAATCTCGAACTTCTTTTTGCTAACCACGCAAGATGAGAGCAGCAAACAAGCCACTCCAAGCATCAAAATACTCCTTTTCTTCATCTTTTTTTCTATTTTGAAAAATTTCCTATTCGCTATTTTATGGTTTAAATCTCTCTGTTCCAAGAGTTTATCCTCGAAATTGGCTTCTGAGAATCGTTTCTTTTCGTTCGCCCTACCCTAAGGCTTCAAATAATCGATTCTCAAGCGGTCAAAATGTTCCAAACTCTCGCACCTTCTCCTGCTTTGGTGTTTCGTCAGAAGAACTTCACCTCTTCGCCAACCACTTCGCTCAACAACAAGTTTGCCAATCTGCTTGTCCCAAGTCGAAGCCATTGGTTGGTAAGCCACTTCTCACCAAGCACCTCTTTCACTATTGTATAATAGACGATAGCATCATGAACTGTGTTAAGACCTCCGGCAGGCTTGAAGCCGATTTGTATTCCAGTCTTGTCGTAGTACTCTTTTATCGCTTGGCACATCACATAGGCGGCTTCTGGAGTGGCTGCAGGCTTCTCCTTTCCTGTGCTCGTCTTAATGTAATCTGCCCCAGCATACATCGCCAAAAGACTCGCTTTCTTGATGTCTGAAGCGCTTGGAAGCAAGCCGGTTTCGAGGATGACCTTCATCTTCCTGTCTCCGCAAATTGCCTTCAATTCGCTGATTTCATCGCAAAGAGTCTCATAGTCGCCACTCAAGTACTTGCCCACACTCATCACTATGTCAATCTCTGTAGCGCCATCTTTCAGGGCGAGGGCAGTCTCGACGGTCTTTATCTCTATCAAGGCTTGCGAAGATGGGAAGCTTCCACTCACGCAGGCTACTTCAACACCCTCAACCTCAAGACTTTGGCTCACGATTTTAGCAAAGCAGGGATAGACGCAAATGGTTGCGACATGAGGTAGTTCAGGGTAAGCATCTTCGAACTGATTCACTTTTTCTGTGAACGCCAACACACTCTCTTCGCTATCAGTTGTCTTGAGTGTTGTGAGCTCTACGCTGCCCATCAGGAACTTCTTTACTGCCAAAGTGTCGTTTTCTGGCACTTTCTTCTCGATGATTTCAGCAACCTTGGCTGCTATCTCGCTGTCTTTCAGGTCAGTATTATACTGCGAAAGCATCTGGTCGTATTTGCTTTTTTCGATTGTTTCCATGTTATTTTTGTTAGATGTTGTTCTTTTGTTTTGACGGTTTTATCGTTGTTTGAGTTTAATTTTGTTCTGTTTTCTTAACAGTTTTAATGTTATTTTAGCTTTGAGTTGGCCTTGTGTCTGTCCTTGTCTCGAGCGGTCTTCTTCTCAATGCTGGCTTCCAAAGCAGCTGTCAAATCGACTCCCGTCTGGTTTGCCAGGCAGATAAGCACCCAAAGCACATCAGCCATCTCTTCGCTAACGTCTTGACTTTCACCCTCTTTGAACGACTGTTCGCCATACTTTCGGGCAATCACGCGAGCCAACTCCCCTACCTCTTCAGTCAGACAAGCCATGTTTGTCAGCTCGTTGAAATAGCGTACACCATATGTCTTAATCCATTGATCTACACGATTTTGCGCTTCTCGTATCGTCATATCTCCTTATTTCTTATTCTTTGTATCCATGCAAATCGTTACAGGTCCGTCGTTGATGAGTTCAACTTGCATTTCTGCTCCAAAGATTCCTTTACCCACTTGTTTGCCAAGACCTTCGCTAAGAACTTCCAGGAAGCGCTCGTACATGGGTACTGCATGCTCGTGTCCTGCAGCTCTTATCCAGCTAGGACGATTCCCTTTCTTGTAGCTTGCCATCAACGTGAACTGGCTCACCACAATTATCTCCCCGTCTATATCCATAATGCTGCGATTCATGACGCCTTCTTCATCATCGAAGATCCTCAGTCCCAGCACTTTATGGCATAACCATTGGATGTCTTCTTCTGCATCTGTCGCCTCTATTCCCAGCAATAGCAGCAGCCCTTGCCCTATCGTTGAAACAGCTTTTCCATCAACGCTGACACTAGCTTTTCTTACTCTTTGGATGACTGTTCTCATCTTTCTTCTGGTTGTGTACTCCCCTACTCTATTCCTTATTATATAGTGCAAAGCTACGACTTTTCGTTCGCTTCTGCAAGCGAATCCTTCAAAATCTTTGCTTTCGAGGCTCCAATCACAGCTGCAAGTTCGCTCTCGTCTGCCTCCTTGATGCGTTTTACGCTGTGCCATTTGCGAAGGAGCAACTCCTTTGTCTTTGGTCCGATGCCAGGAACGTCATCCAAAATGCTTGCAACTTGATGCTTGCTGCGTTTGTCACGATGGAATGTGATAGCGAATCTGTGCACTTCATCCTGTATTTGCGTGAGCAAACGGAACAGCGAAGAATCTGTTTTCATCGCTATAACTTGTGCAGGAAAGCCGTAAAGAAGTTCGTTAGTCCTGTGTTTGTCGTCCTTTGCAAGACCTGCAATTGGTATAGACAACTGCAGTTCATCTTCTACAACCTTGCGCACAACTTCCATCTGACCTCGTCCTCCATCCGTTATTATCAAGTCGGGTAGGGGCTTTTCCTCTTCCATCATACGGCTGTAACGACGCCTAACGACCTCTTGCATACTGGAATAATCGTCTGGTCCAACAACCGTTTTTATATTGTATTTGCGGTAATCTTGCTTGCTTGGCTTGCATTTCTTGAAAACGACACAGCCTGCAACTGCATCCGTACCACTTATATTTGAGTTGTCAAAGCATTCGATTTGCATTGGTAGGGTAGGGAGCTTAAGTGCTTCCTGCAGTTCCTTCATCAAACGTACCTGCTTTTGCTCAGGATTTAGCTTGTCGCTTTGGCTGATCCTATCCTTTTTATATTGCAGGACATTCAGTTTTGAAAGCTCCAGAAGCTTCTTCTTGTCGCCTTTCTGAGGTACTGTAATTGTAACATCTGACCCTAAGTGTTCCACGAGGAACGGTACGATAACTTCCTTACTTTCACTATTATAACGTTGTCGCATCTCAACAATTCCTGCAGCCAGAAGTTCCTCGTCGCTCTCGTCCAAACGCTTAGCATACTCGAACGTAAAGGCTTGGGTGATGCACCCATTAGTTACATGAAGGTAGTTGATGTAGGCAACCTTTTCACTATTCTCTATGTTGAAGACATCTATGTTGTGTAGAGTGTTGCTTACGACCTCGCTTTTACTGCGATAATTTTCGAGTAGAAGGTATTTACGCTTTATCGTTTCAGCCTCTTCGAACTCCAGTTTTGCTGCATGTTCCTGCATTCGTTGGAGCATTTGACGTTCCAGCTGAGCTGTGTTTCCTTTGAGTATCTCCTTTGCTTCGGCAATGTATTCCATGTATTCATCATGGCTCTGTCGCAATGTACATGGGGCTTTGCAGTTCTTTATGTGGTATTCGAGACACTCTTTATGTTTGTGCTTTTCAATGGATTCCTTTGTAATGTTATCTCTGCAACGCCTTAAAGGATAGAGTTTTCCGATGAGTTCAAGCAGCAGATACATGGTAGGAACGTGGCTGTAAGGTCCGAAGTAAGTGCCTAAACGCTTGTTTATTTTCCGAGTTTGGAAGATTCGAGGCAAATATTCATTCGTTACAACGATGCTTGGATACGTTTTGCCGTCCTTCAGAAGGATGTTGTAACGGGGCGACCATTGCTTGATGAGGTTGTTTTCAAGCAGTAGTGCATCCTCTTCTGTCTTAACTACTATGTACTTGATATCGTGTATCTTAGATACGAGAATAGCAGTCTTTCGGTTGTCATGTTCTTTCGAGAAATAGGAGTAGACGCGTCGTTTCAGGTTTTTTGCCTTGCCAACGTAGATGATTGTGCCAGTTTCATCGAGATACTGGTAACATCCTGGGCATTCTGGCAAATTGCTTACAATGCCCATCAAATAGGCTCTGCGCTTGTCTTTTTCTTCCTTTCCCATCCGTTGTCTGCAGTTACAATGTCAAACGTATAGTGTTACGTTAGCAATCATAACGTGTTACGATGGCCAACATATAGTGTTATGATAGCAATCGTAACGTTGTATGTTTTTCATCTCATATCTTTAAGAGTGTCGTCATCTCCACATCCTTGTCGAAAACAGCCCTTCCATTCAGACCTTCGATGGTCAGTTCGATGATAAAGTTGATGTATATCTTCTTGGGATTGAACTGCTTAACAAGATTGTAGGCTGCTTTCATGCTACCCCCTGTAGCGAGGAGATCATCATGCAGGAGCACAACATCTTTTTCCTCAATTGCATCTGTGTGAATCTCGATGGTGTCCTTGCCGTACTCCTTCATGTAGCTTTCCTGACGTGTTTCTGCAGGCAGTTTGCCAGGCTTGCGACACATCACGAACCCTGCTCCCAGTTTGACGGCCAAAGCGGCACCAACCACGAAGCCTCGGCTCTCGATGCCCACCACCTTTGTTATGCCTTTGTCTTTGTAGAGGTCGTACAGTTCGTTGACCATTATCTTCAGACATTTTGCATTCTTATATAGTGTGCTTACGTCCTTGAACTGTATTCCTGGAACAGGAAAATCAGGCACATTTCGCAGGTTTTTCAGTAGTATTTCGTTGTTCATATTCAATATGTTATGTGTTGTTTTGTGCAATTGTTTCACGTGAAACTTATCTGTTCATCATTACAAGCAAGACGTTGATGTCGCTGGGGCTCACTCCAGGGATTCGGCTGGCTTGTGCCATCGTTTCCGGATCTATTTTCGTGAGTTTCTGACGGGCTTCCGTGCTGAGTGATTTGATGTCCTCGTAATTGAATCGACCCTTGATGCGAATGTTTTCTAGGCGTTGTATCTTTTCAGCGATTTCCTTTTCTCTGCGAATGTATCCGCTGTACTTCATGCGAACTTCGGCAGCCTCGATGATTTCCTCGCGTCTATTTTCTATTTTGTTCAACTTGTCGGATAGGGTAGGGATGAGGGTTGCGAGGTTCGACAGATTGAGTTGTGGACGCATCACAAGGTCGATGAGTTTGCAACCTCGCTGCAGTTCTTCGCTTCCCAAAGCCTTCAGTCCTGGATTGATAAGTGCGGCTTTCACGCTAAAGGTATTGCAGAACTCTTCTATCTCGTTGATTGTCTGCTTCTTGCGTAACCAGTGATTATAGCGTTCTCGAGTGGCCAAGCCCATTTCGTAGCTGCGTTCCGTCAGTCTTGCATCCGCATCATCTTGGCGAAGAAGGATGCGGTATTCGGCTCTCGAAGTGAACATTCTGTAGGGTTCATCCACGCCTTTCGTGACGAGATCATCAATCAAGACGCCTATGTAGGACTCATCCCTTCGCATCACAAACGGCTCTTGTCCTGCAATCTTGCGTGCTGCGTTTATTCCTGCAACGAGTCCTTGTCCTGCAGCTTCCTCGTAACCAGTCGTGCCATTCACTTGTCCGGCCATGAAGAGACCGTCCACAATCTTCGATTCCAGCGAGTGTCGAAGCTGGGTAGGGTCGAAGTAATCGTATTCGATGGCATAGCCTGGACGATAGATTTGCAGGTTGCGGAAAGCCGGAATCAGTTTGAGGGCTTCAATCTGGGCATCGATGGGGAGCGAACTCGAGAAGCCGTTCAGGTAGAGTTCCCTTGTTGAGGCACCTTCTGGCTCCAGAAACAATTGGTGTTCAGTACGTTCCGAGAAAGTGACGAGCTTTGTCTCGATGCTTGGACAATAGCGCGGACCTATGCTCTGAATCTGCCCATTATAGAGCGGAGAATCGGGTAGGGCAGCCCGCAAACGCTCGTGCACAGCCTCGTTTGTGTAGGTAATCCAGCAAGGCAACTGTGGCAACTGTCGCGGCTCGCCCATATACGAGAACTTGTGGAAGTCGTTCTCTCCGTCCTGACGTTGTAGGAGGGAGAAATCGACAGAACGTCCATCGATTCGAACAGGCGTGCCAGTCTTCATTCTGCCGACCGTAATTCCTTGAGCTGCAATGCTTTCCGAGAGGTGCAGACTTGGTAATTCAGCACAACGACCACCTGGGATTTTAGTCCGTCCGATGTGCATCAATCCGTTGAGGAAAGTGCCTGCTGTGATGATGACGCAAGGCGCCTTGAAAATCACGCCCTGTAATGTTCGCAAACCACTAACGTGACGTTTGCCATCATCACGTTTGACGTTTGCCATCGTCACGTTTGACGTTTGAGTTTTATCTGTTAGTAGTTCTACGACTTGGTCTTGCCAGATGGAAAGGTTGGGTGTGTTCTCGAGAATCTCACGCCAAGTCCAGATGAATTTTGCCCTGTCACATTGTGCTCTGGGGCTCCACATAGCCGGTCCTTTCGAACGGTTCAGCATTCGGAACTGTATGGCTGTCGCGTCTGTTACCTCGCCTGTATGACCTCCCAATGCATCTATCTCCCTGACAATCTGGCCTTTAGCAATGCCTCCGATGGCTGGATTGCACGACATTTGCGCAATCTTGTTCATGTCCATCGTGATGAGACAAGTCTTCGCTCCGAGTTTTGCGGCGGCACTTGCGGCTTCGCATCCAGCGTGTCCTGCACCGACTACTACGACATCATATTTGAACTCCATCAACTCTTTCTTACATCTAATTTAGGTACAAAAGTAGGCATTTCTTGCAACATTTCCACGAAAAAGTTGCACATTTAACCTTTTTTGTGTACTTTTGTCTCCGTATTATACTTAAATTAAGGTACACGCGCACGAATAATACAACACTAAATACATAACTAAATTAAATTTCTATGTGGTTAATTAATTCATCTATCGGCAGGAAAGTAGTGATGTCTGTGACTGGCGTTGCACTTGTCCTGTTCCTGACGTTCCATGCTTGCATGAACGTCGTAGCTCTCATCAGCGAGAAAGGCTACAACTGGATTTGCGAGATGCTGGGAGCCAACTGGTATGCCGTAGCGGCGACAGTCGGTCTGGCAGGCCTTGTGGCTATTCACTTCATCTATGCTTTCTGGCTGACTTTCCAGAACTGGAAGGCTCGCGGCAACAACAAGTATGCCGTGACAGACAAGCCCGAAAAGGTAGAGTGGGCCAGCCAGAACATGCTTGCTCTGGGCATCATCGTTTGCTTGGGCCTGTGCCTGCACCTCTACAACTTCTGGTGGCATATGATGGCTGCCGAGTTGATTGATGGCGAAGCTGCTGAGAATGCTGCAAATGGTGTGTTCTGGATCAAGAAGACCTTCTCTTGTCCTGTTTATGCAGGCTTGTATCTCGTATGGCTCGCAGCATTGTGGTTCCACCTGACACACGGCATCTGGAGCGCTATGCAGACACTTGGCTGGAGTGGCAAGATTTGGTTCAATCGTTGGCGCTGCATCGGCAACATCTATGCAACTATCGTTGTGCTGATGTTCGCAGCCGTTGTTATTGTGTTTGCCATACAGGGCTGCGGTTCTTGCGGCAGTAGCTGTGGCATCTGATTATGAATTATGAATTAAGAATTAATAATTGACATAAGTTATGGCAAAAGTATTAGATTCTAAGATTCCCGCAGGTCCAGTGCCTGAAAAGTGGAAAGAATATAAAGCTCACCAACGTCTGGTGAACCCGAAGAACAAGCTGAAACTCGACGTCATCGTAGTCGGCACAGGTCTTGCCGGAGCAAGTGCAGCCGCTTCTCTCGCAGAGATGGGCTTCAATGTGTATAACTTCTGCATTCAGGACTCACCCCGTCGCGCTCACTCTATCGCAGCTCAGGGTGGTATCAATGCAGCCAAGAACTATCAGAACGACGGCGACTCTGTTTATCGTCTCTTTTATGATACAGTGAAAGGCGGTGACTATCGTGCTCGCGAAGCCAATGTATATCGTCTGGCAGAAGTGTCAAACAACATCATCGACCAGTGTGTGGCTCAAGGTGTTCCCTTCGCTCGTGAGTATGGCGGCATGCTGGCAAACCGTTCATTCGGTGGTGCTCAGGTGAGCCGTACTTTCTATGCAAAAGGTCAGACAGGTCAGCAGTTGCTTCTTGGCGCTTATTCTTCTTTGAGTAAGGAAGTTCAAAGAGGCAAGGTGAAGCTGTTCACCCGTTATGAGATGGAGGATGTAGTGATTGTTGACGGTCGTGCTCGCGGCATCATCGCCAAGAACCTCGTCACCGGCAAGCTGGAACGCTTCTCTGCAAATGCAGTTGTTATCGCTACTGGCGGCTATGGCAACACCTACTTCCTCTCGACAAACGCTATGGGCTGTAACTGCACAGCAGCTGTTCAGTGCTTCCGCAAGGGCGCAATGATGGCTAATCCTTCTTACGTTCAGATTCACCCCACTTGTATTCCTGTTCATGGTGACAAGCAGTCGAAGCTCACCTTGATGTCCGAGTCTCTGCGTAACGATGGCCGTATCTGGGTTCCAAAGAAGTTGGAGGACGCAAAGGCACTTCAGGCAGGAACGAAGCAGGGTTATGAGATTCCTGAAGAGGATCGCGACTACTATCTGGAGCGCCGTTATCCTGCATTTGGTAACCTCGTTCCTCGTGATGTTGCCAGCCGTGCAGCTAAGGAGCGTTGCGACAAGGGCTTTGGCGTGAACAACACTGGTTTGGCTGTGTTCCTCGACTTCTCTGAGAGTATCCAGCGCCTCGGCATCGACGAGATTCGCCAGCGTTATGGCAACCTCTTCGACATGTACGAGGAGATTACAGACGTCAATCCAGGCGAGAAGGCTTGCACAAAGGACGGCGTCGATTACTACTATCCCATGATGATCTTCCCCGCCATCCACTATACGATGGGCGGTGTTTGGGTTGACTACGAGTTGCAGACCACCATCCCTGGCCTCTTCGCTATCGGCGAGTGCAACTTCTCAGATCATGGTGCAAACCGACTTGGCGCTTCTGCCCTCATGCAGGGACTTGCTGACGGTTATTTCGTGCTGCCTTACACCATCCAGAACTACCTTGCAGACCAGGCTATCTGGCCGCGTCTCTCCACCGATCTGCCTGAATTCGCTGAAACGGAGAAGGCTGTCGAGAAGGAGATTGACCGTCTGATGAACATCAAGGGCAAGCGTTCTGTCGATTCCATCCACAAGGAGCTTGGCCACATCATGTGGGAGCACGTTGGCATGGGGCGCACGAAGGAAGGCCTCGAAGAAGGCTTGAAGCTGCTCAAGGAGCTTCGTAAGGAGTTTGACACCAACCTCTTCATTCCTGGAAGCAAGGAAGGTCTGAATGTCGAGCTCGACAAGGCTATCCATCTGCGCGACTTCATCTTGATGGGCGAGCTCGTGGCTTACGATGCCTTGCATCGTGAAGAGAGCTGTGGCGGACACTTCCGCGAAGAGCATCAGACCGAGGAAGGCGAGGCAAAGCGCGACGACGAGAACTTCTTCTACGTAGGCTGCTGGGACTACCAAGGCAGCCCTCACCCTCCCTTGTAGGGAGGGGGAATGGTCGCCTTAAAGTATTATTAACGATAGTAGAATATCACCCCTAAAAACATTCTACTCCCCTCCATACAGGGAGGGGCTGGGGGTGGGTCCGATATGGCAAAGAATATATCAGTCACAATTAAGTTCTGGAAGCAGAACGGTCCTAAGGACAAGGGTCACTTCGACACGCATGAGTTGAAGAACATTCCCGACGACACCTCTTTCCTCGAGGCG
>CACZBC010000010.1 GCA_902779315.1 uncultured Bacteroidales bacterium
ACCATCCATGCGCAGCCTGCTCAATATCCGGACCGACAGCGACCCGCTCAACATCCAGCTCGGCAACCCCGACCTTCGCCCTTCGCGCAGCCACAGCATCTACGGCAACTACCGCGAGAAGCTGCGTCGAACCTTGGTCAATGCCTCGTTCAACTTCGATGCCACACAGGATGCTGTCGCCACAGCCGTGCTCTACGACAAGCAGACAGGCGTGCGGACAAGTACGCCGCAGAACATCGACGGCAACTGGAACACCAACGCATCTGCCGGCGTTGACTTCCCGCTCGACCACAAAGAGCGTCTGCGCCTCAAGCAGAATTTTACCCACAGACACAGTCACAGCGTTGACCTGATGAACAATGCCCGAAGCGTCGTGGCCTCCAACAACTTCGACGATGAGCTTTCTCTCTCGTGGAAACCCACCGACAAGCTCGACTTCACGGCAAAAGGCGACCTCCACTATCAACGTTCCACCAGCGCTCGGGCAGACTTCACGCAAATCAATGTCTTCGACTTCGACTACAGTCTTGCCGGACAGATTGAGTTGCCATGGAACTTCCAGTTCGCCACAGATCTGACCATGTACTCGCGCAGAGGCTACAGCGACGCGACAATGAACACCAACGAACTCGTCTGGAACGCACGCATCACAAAGCGACTCATGCACGGCAACCTGCTCCTTCAGCTCGACGGCTTCGACATGCTCGGCCAGCTCTCCAACGTCCGCCATAGCATCAACGCGCAAGGCCGCACCGAAACCTTCTACAACGTCCTAACCTTCTACAACGTCCTGCCCTCCTACGCCCTCTTCCACGTCACTTGGCGCTTGAACAAGAAGCCAAAGTCAGAGGAGAATAAGGAAATAAGATAATAAGAAAATAAGAAACAAGAAGGAAAAATGAAACAAGCAATCATTACTGCACTCCTCGCCCTCGTCTGTGCGGCAGGGCAGTCACAAGAAATCAAAATGAATGAGCCGTCGTTCAGCGACTATCTGCCGTTGCTCAAGGACAAGGGCTATATGGCATACAGTTTCAACACAAAGAAATTAAAAGGCGTAGAAGTCGAGCCTGTAGTCATGGAATACGTAAAAGGCAAAGAACCGAAGAATGTACTCAATTTCAATGTCACCATAAACCTTGACAAGAAACTCATCATTGGTTTCAGACCGTCCGACAGCGAGTCGATTGGCAACTACCTTTTTCATTTCAAAGAGGACAGAAGCATTGGCGGTCGGCTCAAGCTAAAACCGATATTTGCCCCTGAAAATCCTGAAGACAAGTGGTACATGTACCAATCGCGCCCCTTTGAACTAACTGTTTCTTTAGAGAAAGGAAAGTTCATCCCGCTTGTCTTGTATGGCTCTTATTGGTACGAGCCTGCAAATGGTGGATGCCGCTTTTGTGGAGACAATGAAATCAAGCCCGACCTTTCGTCGGACATCGTGAAACACATTCCACATTTCTTCGTCTTCGGCATTAAGATAAAGTAGAACGGTCTGCTTGCCCTTAGGCCCTACTCCGGATACTGTATCCTGGTGTGATAGACGGTGCGGAGGCGGGCACAAAGCACTTCTTTGGCTTCGGCTATCTCGCGGAATGTGATGGCACACTCGTCGAAACTGCCGTCGGCCACCTGCGCTCCGATTATCTTCTCCACCAATGCCGAGATGCTCTCCTCGGTGTATTCGGTCAGGCTTCTGGAAGCGGCCTCCACGGCATCGGTCATCATCAGGATGGCTTGCTCCAAGGTCTGCGGCTTAGGCCCGGGATAGGTGAACGGACGCGGATCGAGCGAGGTCTGTGCCTTCTGTGCCAAGACATAGAAATACTTGGTGAGGCTCTTGCCATGATGGGTGGCGATGAAGTCGCGGACCACGGACGGCAACTTGTAGCGGTCGGCCAGCTTCAGCCCCTTCTCTACGTGCTGGACGATGATCTGTGCGCTCCTCTCGTACGAAAGGCCGTCGTGGGGGTTCTGCCCGTTCTGGTTCTCGGTGAAGAAGACGGCATTCTCGAGCTTGCCGATGTCGTGATAGAGGGCGCCGGTACGGACCAGCTGTGCCCTGGCTCCCAACCGGTTGGCCACCTCGGCTGCGAGATTGGCCACCTGCATGCTATGGTTGAAGGTGCCGTTGGCTTCCTCGGAAAGACGTCGAAGCAAGGGATTGTTGACGTTCTGAAGCTCGACGAGCGTGACGATGCTGGTAAAGCCGAAAATGCGCTCGATGGGGATGAGCAGCAGGTAGGCCAGCATGGAGAGCACACCAGCCATGGAAAGGAAGATGTAGGGCATCCGGCTGATGACACCCTGACTGCCATCGGCTGTGCCGCGAATGAACTCGAGGCAAAGATAGGTGAGCAGGGTTGACAAAGTGACCCAGATGGCGGCCCGGAAGAGCTCGACGCGCTGCGAGAGTTCACGCAAGGAGTAGATGGCTACGAGTCCCGCCACAATCTGCACCACGACGAACGTGAAGGGCTGTGTCAGCACTATGGCAGAAGCAAGCACGGAAATGACGTGGGTGACGAAGGCTGTTCGCGAATCGAGGAAGATGCGCAGCATGATGGGCAGGACGCAATAGGGCACAATATAGACGTAGTCCCACATGTGGCCCACAATGGTGTAGGTGACGATGGGGAAGATGAGCGAGAGCGTCAGGACGAGCAGAACGGTGCGGAGGCTGTCGAGATAGTCGCTGCGGAACTGCTGGAAATAGAGGAAAAGCAGCACGACGAGGATGGTGGCGTAGAGGATGCGGCCGCCCAATCGCGAGAGCTGCTCTTTTGTCGTGAGTTTATGCTCTTTCTGGTGTTGCTCCCACGAATGCAGGATTCCCAGCACCTCGTCGTCCACAATCTGACCTTTGTCGACGACTTTCTGGCCTTGCAGCACCATGCCTTTCGTCCGAACCAGTTGCCCGTCGACTTCCTGGCGTTGCTGCAGGCTCTTCTCGGCATCGTAGGTGAGGTTGGGCGACACGTATTTCATCAGGTCGAGCCCGTGGAGGAGGTTGTGATTGTAGCGGGTGCTGTCCTGTTCGGCAAGGAGGTATTTGTAGGCCGACTTTTCCGTAAAGAGGCTGGCAAAGGGCTTTGCGCTGGATTCGTTACCCGAATAGATGCGGACCTGCTGGGGCTTTTCGTTGTCGAAGCGCACCAACTCCTCGCCTCGGGCTATTCCCACGGAATAGATGTGGCGCAACTTCTCGCCCAGGTGCGGCAGGAAGTAGTGCGGAGTGCCCGCGGCCGAGGCGTTGAAATCGTTGCGGAGTTCGGCCAGCTGCGCTTCCAGGATGTCCTCGTCGATGAGGAAGTAGGGCTCGTAGAACTGGCGGAGGCTGTCCTGCTCGCGCGCGATTTGCTCTGCCGACTTCAGGATGGGGAAACTGTCCTGCGCTATGAAAGCCTGGTCCTCCCACGGCTCGCCCTTCTTGTAGTGGTAGGTGGAGTTGTTCCCGTGCGGCATGAATGCAACCAGAATGGCTATCGCAGCCACAGAGAACAGGATGCGGTAAAGGTAAGCCTTGACGCTGAGTTTATGCTTGTGATTGTAGCGGCTCATATCTTTAATTCGTAATTCTTAATTCACAATTCATAATTACTTTTCTCTGCAAAAATACAAAAAATATTCAATGTTCAACATTCAATGTTCAATTTATTTCGTACTTTTGCACGGAAAACATGTTTTGAATTTTGAATTTATAAATTTTGAATCAAGAAATATGAACTCTGAACTAAAGAAAGTGCGTGTCCGTTTCGCTCCCAGCCCAACAGGACCTCTGCATATCGGTGGCGTCCGTACCGCCCTCTACAACTACCTCTTTGCCCGTCAGCATGGCGGCGACCTGATTTTCCGCATCGAAGACACCGATTCAGGCCGCTTTGTGCCCGGAGCCGAGGAGTACATCATCGAGTCGTTCAAATGGCTCGGCATCCAGTTTGACGAGGGTGTGAGCTTCGGTGGCAACCACGGACCTTATCGCCAGAGCGAGCGTCGCGACATATACAAGAAGTATGTGCAGCAACTCCTCGAAGGCGGCAAGGCCTACATCGCCTTCGATACGCCCGAGGAACTCGATGCGAAACGCGCTGAAATAGAGAACTTCCAGTACGATGCAAGCACACGAATGCAGATGCGCAACTCGCTGACTCTCAGCAAGGAAGAGGTGGACGCGCTCATCGCAGAAGGCAAGCAGTATGTGGTTCGCTTCCTGATCGAGCCGGGTCGCGATGTCATCGTGGACGACATCATTCGCGGAGAGGTTCGCATCAATAGCAGTATCCTCGACGACAAGGTGCTCTACAAGAGTGCCGACCAGCTGCCCACCTACCATCTCGCCAACATCGTGGACGACCATTTGATGGAGGTCACGCATGTCATCCGAGGCGAAGAGTGGCTGCCCAGCGCACCCCTTCACGTCCTTCTCTACGAGGCTTTCGGTTGGGCCGACACGATGCCCCGCTTCGCACACTTGCCCCTCTTGCTCAAACCCGTTGGCAACGGCAAGCTCAGCAAACGCGACGGCGACAAACTGGGCTTCCCAGTCTTCCCCCTGGAATGGCACGACCCGAAGAGCGGAGAAGTGAGCAGCGGTTATCGCGAGAAAGGCTATCTGCCCGAAGCCGTCGTCAACTTTCTCGCCCTGCTTGGCTGGAATCCAGGTAACGACCAGGAGGTAATGAGCCTCGACGAGATGGTCCGCCTCTTCGACCTGAGCAAATGCTCCAAGAACGGCGCAAAGTTCGACTACATCAAAGCGGCTTGGTTCAACCACCAATACCTCTTGAAACTTCCCGACGAAGCTTGGGTGCCCTCGTTCGACAAAGTCCTTCGCGAGCAAGGCATCACCTCAACTCCGGAAAAAGAAGCCGAAGTGGTCCGCATGATGAAACTGAAAGTCATCGAATACACCGACGGACAAGGGCAGAAGCACAAGCGCAACATCAGTTTCGTCAGCGACCTCTGGCCTTTGACGCGCTTCTTCTTCGTGGCTCCGACCGGTTTCGACACGGAGGACAAGTTCGTGCGCAAGAACTGGAAAGAAGGAACGGCAGACGAGATGAAGCAACTGGCCGATGTGCTCGCCACGGTCGAGGACTTCTCGGTCGAGGGCATGAAACCAGCTGTGGACGCATGGTCGGAAAGAACCGGCATCAAGCCCTGGAACGCTTGGCGCATCTGTCTGGTGGGCGAAGGACAAGGTCCGGACATGTACGAACTGGCGGCCTTCCTCGGCAAGGACGAAACCCTCCGCCGCATGGCCTCCGCCATCGAAAAACTCGGATAAGGCAAAATCAAAACTAGGCGTGCCACGATTGGAAACGTAACACTATACAATCGCAATCATAACGTGTCACGATTGAAAACGTGACTGCGGACATAAAAAAAGAGAGGCGCTAACGGGCGTCTCTCTTACTTTTTCAATCTCTTTCTTCTCTTTAGCCGAGGTAGGAGCGGAGCAGGCTGTTACGGCTGCCGGCACGAAGCTTGCGGATGGCTTTCTCGCGGATCTGGCGGACACGTTCGCGCGTCAGTCCAAAGGTTTCGCCAATCTCTTCGAGCGTCATTTCGGGCTGGTTGTTGATACCGAAACTGCGTTCGATGATCTGCTTCTCGCGTTCGTTCAGGACGCCCAAAGCACGGTCTATTTCAGTCGAAAGGCTCTCGCTCACCAGACCCTTGTCGGCCATGGGCGAATCGGGATTGGTCATCACATCCAGCAGGCTGTTTTCCTCGCCTTCGATGAAGGGAGCATCCACGCTGACATGACGGCCGCTTGCACGAAGCGAGTCGCTGATTTTCTCGGGCAACTCGTTCACCAATTCGGCCAATTCATCGGCACTTGGCTTGCGCTCGTATTCCTGTTCGAACTTTGTCATTGCCTTTGTGATTTTGTTCACGGCACTAACCTGATTGAGAGGCAAGCGAACGATACGGCTCTGCTCGGCCAAAGCCTGAAGAATGGTCTGGCGAATCCACCAAACGGCATACGAGATGAACTTGAAGCCTCTGGTCTCGTCGAATTTCTCGGCAGCCTTGATCAGTCCCACATTACCCTCGTTGATGAGGTCGGGCAGGGAAAGTCCCTGGTTCTGGTACTGCTTGGCCACGCTGACGACAAAACGCAGGTTGGCACGCACCAACTTGTCGAGCGCACGGCGGTCGCCTTTTCGTATCCTCTGCGAGAGTTCCACTTCCTCTTCGACGGGAAGCAGTTGCTCACGTCCAATCTCTTGTAGATACTTGTCGAGCGACGCGCTGTCACGACTGGTGATGCTTTTTGTGATTTTGAGTTGTCTCATACACCTTATATATTATTTCGTAGAATTAGCTTGCAAATATAGAACTTTTTTATTAGAAATTCCATCATAAAATGCTAAAAGTTGCAAAAAAGATGCAAAAACGCACAATCTTTTCCAATTTCAGCCCCCTTTTTGCCTCGTTTTTCATCTTTTTTCCTTACCTTTGCCACAGAATATGATTTTATAAGCAGAAAAAAGTTTAACACAAAATAAAAAATTATTATGAGTACTTTAGCTATTATTCTGATTGCGGTCGTCGTACTGCTTGTTCTTTGGGTTATCGGCATCTACAACAACCTGGTTGGTCTCCGCAACAATCGCGAGAACGCCTTCGCCAACATCGATGTTCAGCTGAAACAGCGTCACGACCTCATTCCTCAGCTCGTTGCAACCGTCAAGGGTTACGCAGCTCACGAAAAGGAAGTGTTCGAAAAGGTGACTGAAGCTCGCACTGCAGCCATGAACGCAACAACCATCAACGACAAGATTGCAGCCGAGAACCAACTCTCGAACGCCATGCTGAACCTGAAAGCCGTCGCGGAGGCTTATCCCGACCTGAAGGCCAACCAGAACTTCATGCAGCTCCAGACCGAAATCAGCGACATCGAGAACAAGCTCGCAGCCGTTCGCCGCTTCTTCAACAGTGCGACGAAGGAGCTCAACAATGGCGTCCAGAAG
This sequence comes from uncultured Bacteroidales bacterium, assembly GCA_902779315.1. Taxonomy (GTDB): domain Bacteria; phylum Bacteroidota; class Bacteroidia; order Bacteroidales; family Bacteroidaceae; genus Physcousia. Next base: position 6,984 of record CACZBC010000010.1, read on the forward strand.
TTCCCCGCAGTCCTCTTCGCAGGCATGTTCGGCTTCCACAAAGAGCCCCTCTTCGACGTTGGCGAGGCAGAGCGCGCGAACATGGACAAAGCGCCCGAGATTCAGTTCTGATTCCAGTCCTGTGAAAAGCTCTTAATTCCTAATTCTTAACTCTTAATTCATAAAGTGAATTACGTAGGTATCCATACGCAACAGGTTCGCAACAACTTCAAGAGCCTGTTGCTTCTCATACTCTTCCCTTGCATCATCCTTGCCATCGTCTACGCTTTCGTGGCATTCATGAACGTGCAAGAGGTGTACGACGGCTATGGCTCGCATTACGCTTTCGATGCAATGGCGACCAACGAAGCCTTCCTCTACACCATTCCATGGGTGGTGGGAATCGTGGGCATCTGGTTCATGATCTCCTACTTCACGAATGCCAGTATGGTGAGGAACGCAACAGGGGCGAAGCCTTTGGAACGCCGTGAGAATCCTCGCATCTACAACATCGTGGAGAACCTCACCATGACCTGCGGAATGCCAATGCCCAAAATCAACATCATTGACGACCCGCAGCTCAACGCCTTTGCCAGCGGAATAGACGAGAAGAGCTACACTGTAACCGTCACAACCGGCATTTGCAACCGCCTGAACGATGACGAACTGGCTGGCGTGATAGGCCACGAACTGACGCACATTCGCAATCGCGACACACGTCTGCTCATCATCAGTATCATATTCGTCGGTATCATGAGCACAGCCCTCAGCCTGGCAGTCCGTATGCTTTGGAACACTTTCATCTATGGTGGAGGCAATCGCAGAACCAGTCGTGACGGAAAGAACGGAGGCACAGTCATAGCCGTCATTCTCGTCGCCATCGTTCTGGCTGCAATCGGCTACTTCTTCACTTTGCTCACCCGCTTTGCCATCAGCCGCAAACGCGAATACATGGCCGATGCAGGAGGCGCAGAACTTTGCGGCAATCCCTTGGCTCTCGCTTCAGCTTTGCGCAAGATAAGCGGCGATCCGGGGCTGGGACAAGTGGACCGCGAAGATGTGGCCCAGCTCTTCATCGTGAAGCCCATTGCTTTCAAGAGCGAGTTCACCAACATGATGAGTAAACTCTTCAGCACCCACCCAAGCATCGAGAGCAGAATAGCTTACTTGGAGCAATTTTGATTTGTAATTTTGAATTTATAAAATTTGATTAAACATAAATGTTGAATTTTGTTGAAGAACTGAAATGGCGAGGCATGATCCACCAGATGATGCCTGGCACAGAAGAACTATTACTGAAAGAACAAGTATCGGCATATGTCGGCATTGACCCGACGGCCGACAGCCTGCATATCGGTCACCTCTGCGGCGTGATGATGCTTCGTCACTTGCAAAGGTGCGGCCACAAACCCATTGCCCTCGTTGGCGGTGCAACTGGCATGATTGGCGACCCAAGCGGAAAGAGTCAGGAGCGCAACCTCTTGAACGAAGAGACTTTGCGTCACAATGTAGAGTGCATCAAGAAGCAACTCGCCCACTTCCTCGACTTTGAGAGCGACGCACCGAATCGTGCCGAGTTGGTCAACAACTACGATTGGATGAAGGACTTCACTTTCCTCGACTTCGCTCGTGAAATCGGCAAGTGCATCACTGTAAACTACATGATGGCAAAGGACAGCGTGAAGCGCCGACTCAATGGTGAGGCTCAGGACGGCATGTCGTTCACAGAGTTCACCTACCAGCTCCTGCAAGGTTACGACTTCCTCCACCTCTACCAGACCAAGAACTGCAAACTGCAGATGGGCGGAAGCGACCAATGGGGCAACATCACAACCGGCACAGAGCTCATCCGCCGCAAACTCGGTATCGAGAATGAAGCATTTGCCCTCACCTGTCCCCTCATCACGAAAGCAGACGGAAAGAAGTTCGGCAAGACCGAGAAAGGCAACATCTGGCTCGACCGCAATCGCACTACACCCTACACCTTCTACCAGTTCTGGCTCAACGTGGCCGACGAGGATGCAGAGCGTTACATCAAGATATTCACCTCTTTGGACAAGCCCACCATCGACGCCCTCATCGAAGAGCATCGCAAAGACCCCGGTCTGCGCGTCCTGCAGAAGAAACTGGCAGAGGAGCTCACCATTATGGTTCACAGCCGCGAGGACTACGAGCAGGCCCTTGAAGCCAGCGGAATCCTCTTCGGCAAGAGCACCAAGGAGAGTCTCGTCAAGCTCGATGAGCAGACACTCTTGGATGTCTTCAGTGGCGTTCCTCAGTTCGAGATAAGCAAGGACCTCCTGAAAGGCGAAGGCACGAAAGCCGTTGACCTCTTTGCCGAGCACACCCAATGCTTCCCAAGCAAGGGCGAGATGCGCAAGTTGACCCAAGGCGGTGGTGTCAGCCTGAACAAGGAAAAACTCGCTTCGTTCGACCAAATGATCACCGAAGCCGACCTGCTCGACGGCAAATACTTGCTCGTTCAACAAGGCAAGAAGAAGTACTTTTTGCTCATTGCAAAATAAAAAAGTACGGGTAAACGAATAATTTTGAATTTTGAATTTTGAATTTTGAATTATTTGTCTTACCTTTGCACCCGCAAACGCAAAAACGTTTGATTTTGGATTGGGCTATGGTGTAATGGTAGCACAAGAGGTTTTGGTTCTCTTAGTCTTGGTTCGAACCCAGGTAGTCCAACTCACTGCGGCAGTCACATAACGTGGCTGCCGCAGTTCGTATTGCAACTTTTTCCTCTTTTTTTTGCTCGTTTCGGGGGAAAATGCTAATTTTGCAGCAAACAAAACTGACTTCTATGCATACAATTTCCAGACTCATATCCCTGCTCATCGTGGCAGTTATGCCGATTATGGGGGCGGCTCAGGCACTCAAGCATGTTCGGCCGGAACGCGTCGGCATGTCGTCAGAGCGATTGCTCGTGGCCGACTCCATCATTCAAGACGCCATCCATCGCGGAGACATTCCAGGAGCTGTGCTGGCTGTTGTCCGACACGACAAAATCGCCTACCTCAAAGCCTATGGGAACCGACAGGTATGGCCCAAGGTTGAACCGATGACGACGGGAACGGTCTTCGATATGGCATCGTGCAGCAAGGCTATGTCCACAGCCCTCTCAGCGCTCATTTTGTGCGAAGAGGGCAAGTTCCGCATGCTCGACCCGGTCAGCCGCTATGTTTCCGGATTCGAGGACTGGAAAGACGCTTCGGGCGAGACCACGACTATCCGCATCCACCACCTCATGACACACACGTCAGGTCTGCCTGCCTACTACTCTCCCCAGCCCGACGCCGTGCCCAATCCGGATGCAGCCATCCGTCGCATCGCACACATCAAGCGCGAGTTCGAGCCTGGCACAGGTTTCCGCTACAGTTGTTTGAATTTTATTACATTACAGCGCATCATCGAAAAGACAAGCGGTATGTCGCTCCGCCAATTCTCGCGCCAACACATCTTCGCTCCGCTCGAGATGAACCACACCGACTACATCCCTTGTGCGCCAGATATGCAGGGAGTTTGGCACAATACCGACGAACCCTGCTGGGCAGCACAGATGCCTCGAGGCGAGGACTGGCGAAGCATCGTCGCTCCCACCACCCGCCAAGGTACCGACAGCGTGCTCTGCGGAATGGTGCACGATCCTCTGGCACGCATCATGAACGGAGGCATCAGCGGAAATGCCGGACTCTTCAGCACAGCCGAGGACATCGCCATTCTGTGCGCCATGCTCCAGAACGACGGGAAGTGGCAAGGCAAACGCATTCTCAGCCCGCAGACTGCACAAATGGTGCGCACAGTGCCCCGCTTTGCCGAGCCATTCGGACGGACTTACGGATGGGACAACTATAGTGCCTATGCCTCGTGCAACGGCGACCTCTTCTCGTCGCAGACCTACTGCCACACAGGCTTCACGGGAACAGGCATCGTCATCGACCCCGAGTTGGACTGCAGCGTCATTCTACTCACCAATTGCGTCCATCCCGATGAGGGCGGTTCCACTGTCCGACTGCGTTCCCTCGTCAGCAATGCCATAGCAGCCAGCATAACGGACAAATAGACAATCGCTGACTCCTCTCTCAAAATCTTTTGTTGCTTTTGTCTATTCTAGGCACGTTAAGTTTGCCATCGTCACGTGTGATGTTTGCCATCGTCACGTGTGTCGTTTACCATCATCACGTGTGTCGTTTGGCATCGTCACGTGTGATGTTTTTGTTTTTGGCAGGGCACGTTTGTAGCACAGGAATCAGACACCCTCTAATTCGTGAAGAAACGGCCCCTTAAAACGATTCATTAAAATTCAAAGAATTTTACCTTTTCAAAAATATTTCCAATTATAACGATAATTTGTATTGTAAACATTTGGTGACTTCATAAATTCTTCGTACTTTTACGTCCAGAAAACTCAAATGATTTGAATAATATGAGCAAACGCATTGTTGTAGTAGGCAGTTGCAACACGGATATGGTGATCCGGGTGGACCATTTGCCGCTGCCTGGTGAGACGATTATCGGGCATGATTTCATCACGAATCAAGGCGGCAAGGGTGCAAATCAGGCTGTAGCTGTCAGACGACTGGGAGGCGAGACGGCTTTCATAGCTCGATTGGGCAACGACGATTTCGGCAAGAATTCGCTCCGATTGCTCACAGAAGAGGGCATCGACACACAATTTGTGAGCCTGACGGACGGCATTTCGACGGGTGTGGCGCTCATTCCCGTTGACGACAAAGGCGAGAACTCAATCATCGTCTCGAGTGGGGCCAACGCTTTGCTCTCGACCGACGACATCGTAGCTGCAGAACCGTTGTTCCGCGAGGCTGCCATCCTACTGATGCAGCTGGAAACGCCCATCCCGACGCTAATCAGTGCAGCTCGAATGGCAAAACGCTACGGAGCAAAAGTGGTGCTGAACCCTGCCCCCTATCCTAAGGAACCGCTGCCCGCCGAACTGCTCGAGATGGTGGACATCATCACGCCAAACGAGACTGAGGCTACAAGAATGAGCGGCGTGAAGGTAACGGACGAAGGCTCGGCTCTGGAAGCAATCCGCGCCATCCAACGGCAAGGCGTGGTAGACGTGATCATTACAGCTGGAGCTGCAGGAGCCTATACAACAAAGAACGGGCAACTGGTCTGCATTCCCACGGACAAGGTGGATGTGGTGGACACAACGGCTGCAGGCGACACATTCTGCGGGGCTCTGTGTGTGGCACTCTGCAAAGGTGAGGACTTCGCAGAGGCTATCCGCTTCGCCAACAAGGCCGCTTCGCTCAGCGTGACTAGAATCGGAGCTTGGAGAAGCATACCATACGAAAAAGAAATTCTTTCAACCCTTAATCCTTAACTCATAACTTACTCATAGCCATGTTCATTGTAAAAAGTTATCTATTGGCTGTCATTCTGTGCGTTGTCACGATGATGTGCTGGGGCTCGTGGGGAAACACCCAGAAACTTGCGGGCAAAAGCTGGCGATACGAGCTCTTCTACTGGGATTATGTAATCGGCATCCTGCTCTTCTCACTCGTAGTGGGCTTCACTTTCGGCAGTTTCGGTGAGGAGGGACGCAGCTTCACGACGGACCTTGCCCAATTGTCGCTTCCCACTTTCGGCTGGATCATCCTTGGCGGCATGATTTTCAATCTGGCAAACATCCTGCTGAGTGCTTCCATCTCGCAAGCCGGCATGACGGTAGCCTTCCCCATTGGAGTGGGTTTGGCGCTGGTGCTCGGCGTCATCCACAACTACATTCTGCAGGCAAAGGGAAACGCCTTGCTGCTCTTTCTGGGTGTAGCTCTGGTTGTAGTGGCAATCGTGGTGAACGGAATAGCCTCTGGCCGCATTCAGAAACTTCGTACTATGGGAGAGACGGGCGAGCCCGAGAAGAGTTCCAGTAGCCGCAAAGGCATCATTCTGGCCATCGTGGCTGGCGTGCTGATGTCGTTCTTCTACAGCTTCGTAGCGAAAGGCATGGATCTGGACAACTTCGAGAATCCGGCCATCGGTAAGGCAACACCTTACACTGCATTCTTCATCTTCTCAGTAGGTGTGTTCCTGAGCAATTTCTTATGGGGCACGATAGCCATGAAGCGACCCGTGGAAGGCGAACCGGTCGACTATGCCGACTATTTCCGAGGCTCTGGCAGTTTGCATCTGGTCGGTCTGCTGGGCGGCATCATTTGGGGACTGGGAACCGTGCTCAGCTATATTGCTGCGGGCAAGGCTGGCGCTGCCATTTCGTATGCCCTGGGTCAGGGAGCGCCCCTGATAGCTGCATTGTGGGGCGTCTGTGTGTGGAAGGAATTCAAGGGTGCAGATGGGAAAACGAATGGTTATCTGGCCATCATGTTCATCTTCTTCCTGGCCGGATTGGCTCTGATTGTAGCAGCGGGAAAATGAGAAAACAAAAGAATCAGAAATAAATGCATGCATGTACAATAAGGCGACAGAATCTGCCGCCTTATTTGTTTAGTTGCAAAAAGAGAGTTTCTCACACTCGCGCACACCTATATATAAAAATGGAAAATGAAACAATGAAAAAATGAAAAATTGTGGTGGAAATGCGAAATTTTCTATATATATAATGTGTAATTTGAAAAAATACCGTACATTTGCAGCCGCAAATTGATAAATCGATAAAATAGAATAATATAATGGCGAAGGATAATTTGGTAATTGTGGAGAGCCCAGCAAAGGCCAAGACGATAGAAAAGTTTTTGGGAGACAAATACAAGGTACTGTCCAGCTACGGACATATTCGCGACCTGAAGAAACGGTCGTTCAGCGTGGACGAAAAGACTTTCGAACCACAATACGAAGTTCCCGCCGACAAACAAAAGGTGGTGGCTCAGTTGAAGAGTATGGCAGATCAGGCAAACATGGTCTGGCTGGCTTCCGATGAAGACCGCGAAGGAGAAGCTATCAGTTGGCACCTCTATGAAGTGCTGGGACTGAGGCCCGAAAATACGCGTCGAATCGTCTTCCACGAAATCACGAAACCCGCCATTCTGGACGCCATAGAGCACCCCAGACAGATTGACCTCAATCTGGTGAACGCTCAGCAGGCTCGTAGAGTTCTGGATCGAATCGTGGGGTTCAAGCTCAGTCCCGTGCTTTGGCGCAAAGTGAAGCCAAGCCTTTCGGCTGGCCGCGTCCAGAGCGTTGCTGTCAGGCTGATTGTTGAGCGTGAACGCGAGATTCAGGATTTCCGCTGCGAAGAGAACTATCGCGTCACAGCTGTCTTCCTCGATACTGAAGGCAACGAAGTGAAAGCCGAACTGAGCCGACGTTTCCCCACAATCGAAGAGGCAAAGGCATTCTTGGAGAGCTTGAAAGATGGCAAGTTCACCGTTCAGGACATTCAGACAAAACCCGTGAAACGAACGCCCGCTCCCCCATTCACGACAAGCACCCTGCAACAGGAAGCAGCTCACAAGCTCGGCCTCACTGTGGCCCAAACCATGATGGTAGCCCAACACCTTTATGAAAGCGGACGCATCACCTATATGCGTACAGACAGCGTCAATCTGAGCAAACTATGTCTGGGTGCCAGCAAGACGGTCATCACAGAGCAAATGGGCAAAGAGTACGTCAAGACTCGCCAGTATCACACCAGTTCGAAAGGTGCTCAGGAGGCTCACGAAGCCATCCGTCCCACCTATATGGACCAACAACAGATAGAGGGCAACCAACAGGAACGCCGTCTCTACGACCTGATTTGGAAGCGCACCATCGCCAGCCAAATGGCCGATGCAGAGTTAGAACGCACTCATGTCATCATCAATATCGACGGAAAGGAAGAGACATTCCTGGCCGATGGAGAAGTGGTCAAGTTCGACGGTTTCCTCCGTGTCTATAGTGACCAAAGCAACGAGATCATCCTCGAGAACGAAGACAACGAGAACCTCAGCACATTGCCCGTCATGAATGTGGGCGAAACACTCAATCGCGATCAGATTGTAGCCACACAACGCTTCTCACAACGCCCTGTTCGCTACAACGAAGCAAGTCTGGTCCGCAAACTCGAGGAACTTGGTATCGGCCGCCCCAGCACCTACGCCACAACCATTACAACCATTCAACAACGTGAATATGTGGAGAAAGGCGACAAGCCAGGCGAAGAACGCTCGTATCAAACCCTTACCTTGAAAGGTGACAAATTGACTCAGGCTTCGCACACAACCATCGTGGGACAGGAACGTGGCAAACTCTTGCCTACAGATACGGGTATCGTGGTAAACGACTATCTCACCGAGAATTTCCCCGAAATCATGGACTACAATTTCACAGCCGACATTGAGAAGGAATTCGACGAAATCGCTGAAGGAAAGATGGCTTGGGAGGGCGTGGTCAAGGACTTCTACAAGGACTTCGAACCTTTGGTGGAAAAGTCTGTCAACACTCATACAGAGCACAAGGTCGGCGAGCGGCTCTTGGGCAAAGACCCTGCCACAGGAGCCCCTGTAACAGTGAAGATTGGACGCTTCGGCCCCGTCGCTCAAATGGGTGGCACAGCAACTGGAGAAAAGCCTCGTTTCGCTCAACTCAATGCAGGCCAGAAACTCGAGACCATCACATTGGAGGAAGCACTCGAACTCTTCCAACTGCCCAAGAAACTTGGCATGTACGAAGGCGAACCCATCATCATCGGAGCAGGAAAATACGGTCCATATGTTTCTCACAAAGGCTCTTATGTCTCTGTTCCAAAAGGCACAGATCCTATGGATTTGACCTTTGAGCAAGCCGTCATTATGATGCATCGCAAACATCAGGAAGAGGCAGAACGCCACCTCAAATCCTTCGAAGAAGATCCTGAGTTGGAAGTGCTGAATGGTCGCTACGGCCCGTACATTTCCTACAAGGGCAACAACTTCCGCCTGCCCAAGAACATGCACGAAAAGGCAAACGACTTGACTTATGAAGCTTGCATGGAAATCATCAACGAACAAAACGAGAAGCCTGCTGCAAAGGCTCCGAGACGACGCTTCGCTCGCAAATGAAAAGCATCATCCTGATTGGCTACATGGGCTCCGGCAAGACAACTGTCGGACGACAACTCGCCCTAGCACTTGGTCGCACATTCTACGACTTGGACTGGTACATCGAAATGCGCTACCATCGTACTGTAGCACAACTCTTTGCCGAGAAAGGCGAAGAAGGCTTCCGCGAACTGGAACGCAATATGCTACACGAAGCCGCTGAATTCGAAGACATTGTCCTAAGTTGCGGTGGCGGCACTCCCTGTTTCTTCGACAACATGGACTACATTCGTAGTGTGGGCGAAAGCGTCTATCTGAAAGCGACTCCAGAGGTACTGGCCCAGCATCTCAAAATGCGAAAGGTGGAAAGGCCTCTATTACAAGGGAAAAGCGAAGACGAACTGCTCGATTTCATCCGCACATCGCTCAAAGAGCGTGAACCTTACTATCTAAAAGCTGAGCACGTAATCGATGTGACCTTGCTCGACAACTATGACAAACTACAAATCAGCGTCCAACTCATCAGAGAAGCATTGGGACTTTAAATAGTAAATCGCAAATCATTAGACAGTAAATGAAAAAGTGGCGTATTGAGGACTCTGAGGAGCTCTACAACATCAAAGGCTGGGGAGTAAATTACTTCGGCATCAACGAGAAAGGACACGTCTATGTCACGCCAAAGAAGAACAGCGTGCAGGTAGACCTCAAAGAGGTTGTGGACCAACTGGCAACTCGTCATGTAACTGCTCCTGTACTGCTCCGCTTCCCTGATATTCTCGACAACCGAATCGAGAAGACAGACGAGTGTTTTCGCAAAGCTACAAAGGAATACGAGTACAAGGGCGAACACTTCATTATCTTCCCCATCAAGGTCAACCAGATGCGACCCGTCGTTGAGGAAATCATCAGTCACGGCAAGCGCTATAACCTCGGACTGGAAGCTGGTTCAAAACCTGAACTTCATGCTGTCCTTGCCACAAACATGGATAGCGACAGCCTCATCATCTGCAATGGACACAAGGACCAAAACTTCATCGAACTTGCACTTCTGGCTCAGAAGATGGGCAAACGCGTCTTTCTCGTCATTGAGAAACTTCCCGAATTGGCCGTTATTGCTGAGACAGCAAAGAAGCTTGGCGTGCACCCCAATCTGGGCATCCGCATTAAGTTGGCAAGTAACGGCAGCGGAAAGTGGAGCGAGAGTGGCGGCGATGCCTCAAAATTCGGACTGAACTCGTCTGAACTTTTGATGGCTCTGCAGAAACTTGACGAACTTGGATTGCGCGATTGTCTGCGCCTCATCCACTTCCACATAGGCAGCCAAATCAACAAAATTCGCCGTATCAGCACAGCTCTTCGCGAAGCAGCACAATACTATGTTCAACTTCATTCTATGGGCTTCGACATCAAGTTTGTCGATTGTGGTGGTGGCTTAGGTGTCGATTACGATGGAACTCGGAGCAGCAATAGCGAAAGTAGCGTCAATTATAGTATTCAGGAGTATGTCAACGACTGCATTTACACCTTTGTGGAAGCAGCCAACAGAAACGACATTCCACATCCCAACCTCATTACGGAAGGTGGCCGTTCATTGACGGCTCATCATAGTGTCCTCGTCATAGATGTCTTGGAAAGTGTCTCGGCTCCACAAATGCCAGAAGATTTCGAACCAGGACCAGACGACCACAAACTTGTGCACGACCTGACAGAAATATGGGACAAGCTCTCTTCACGTTCCCTTCTTGAGGACTGGCACGATGCTGAGGACATCAGAGAGGAAGCACTCGACCTCTTCCGTCACGGCATCATCGACCTCAAAACTCGCGCTCAAATCGAGTCGCTCTATTGGGCCATCAGTCATGAAGTGGCAGAGCTGGCACATCACCAAAAGCATGTTCCTGACGAACTACGCAACCTCGACAAGCAGATGGCCGACAAGTACTTCTGCAACTTCTCGCTCTTCCAAAGCATGCCTGACTCCTGGGGCATCGACCAACTCTTCCCCATCATGCCGATTGCACGATTGGAAGAGCAGCCCACAAGAAGCGCAACCTTACAGGACATCACTTGCGACAGCGATGGCAAGATAACAGCTTACGTCAACGGAGGTCAGCAGACGAACTACATTCCTCTGCATCCCGTCCGTCAAGGAGAACATTATTATATAGGTGTCTTCCTCGTTGGTGCTTATCAGGAGATTCTGGGCAACATGCACAACCTCTTTGGTGACACAAATGCTGTTCACATCAGCGTAGACAAGGACGACTATACCATCGAGCAATTCATTGACGGAGAAACTGTTGCTGATGTACTTGAGTATGTTCAGTATGACCCCAAAAAGCTCGTGCGTCGTCTTGAAATTTGGGTGAGCAAAGCTATCAAGGACGGCAAAATCACTCCTAACGAAGGCAAGGAATTTATCAGCAACTATCGTGCAGGACTCTACGGATACACCTATCTGGAATAATCTAAACTATATTAATATGTACACAACCATTTCCGATACCATCAAATACATTGGCGTTGATGACCTAGACATTGATCTCTTTGAGAGCCAATACGTTGTACCTGAAGGCATGAGTTATAACTCTTATCTCATCGAGGACGAGAAGATTGCCATTATGGATACTGCAGACCGCAGGAAAACTGACGAGTGGAAATCGAATTTGAAGAAAGCCCTTGCAGGCAGAAAGCCCAGCTATCTCGTAGCCCATCATATGGAACCCGACCATGCTTCGCTCATTGCAGAGGCACTCGAGGCTTATCCTGAAATGCAGCTTGTTTGTAGTGCTCAGGCTTTGAAAATGCTTCCTAACTTCTTCGACGGCTTCAAATTCGAAGGTCGCGTCATTACCGTTAAGGAAGGCGACACGCTCTCTTTAGGCAGCCACACACTCCAATTCATCGCAGCTCCGATGGTACATTGGCCCGAAGTGATCATGAGTTACGAAAGCTCTGAGAAGGTCCTCTTCGCAGCTGACGGTTTTGGTAAGTTCGGAGCTTTGGTTAACGAGACAGACGATTGGGCTTGCGAGGCTCGTCGTTACTATTTCAACATCTGCGGCAAGTATGGTGTTCAGGTTCAGAATGTCCTCAAGAAAGCTGCAAATCTCGACATTCAAGCCATTTGTCCTTTGCATGGTCCTGTCCTCAAAGGCGAAGCTCTCAAAGAGGCCATCAGGCTTTACGATATTTGGAGCCGTTATGAGCCTGAAAGCGAAGGTGTGCTTGTGGCTTATGCAAGCATTCATGGCGGAACAGCAAAGGCTGCAGAACGACTTGGTGAAATTCTCAAAGAGAAAGGTGCCAAGAAGGTTGTAGTAAGCGACTTAAGTCGTGATGATATGGCCGAAGTCATCGAGGATGCCTTCCGCTATCCCAACATTGTTGTGGCTGCGGCAAGCTATGACGGAGGCGTCTTTCCCGTTATGCACGACTTCCTGCATCATCTTCAAATCAAGAACTATCAGAAACGCCGCTTCGGCATTGTCGAGAACGGCAGTTGGGCTCCAAGTGCAGGTCGTGTTATGAAGGAGATGATTGAAGGCCTGAAGGACTGTCAAATCGCAGAACCTTTGGTAACCATCCGCTCTCGCATGAAACCCGCTGACGAAGAGCAACTTGCAATACTCGCAGATAACATATTAAACTAAGCACGCCTAGTTTTCAAACTAAGCGTGCCTAATTGGCAAACATAACGTTTTAAGTTTGCGAAGATAACGTGTTAAGTTGACCGACTTAACACGTTATCTTTTTTATTTAGCTACTATCTTCCTGACAATGGAGGCTCCGTTGCGAAGTACGATGTGAGCAATAACGGGTTCTCCAACAGGCAAAGCATAACCGATGCGACGGCCTTGCATATCGTAATAATAAACGGCTGCAATGTCTTCGCTAAGTGAAGATGTCTCTTCTCCAGGCTGCAACAATGGCTCAGTCTTTATCTCGTCAATTCCAGTAGCGATACTCTGAGAAGTCGTTTCTTCGAGAAGCCTGTAAACTTGTGACGTCTCGGGCGTGAGATAGTAGTTGTCGAGCAGCTCAAAGCCGACAGCCTTTGTGCCATTGACCGTTATGGGTATCTTATTGTAATTGATGCCGATATACTTCGATGTACCTTCTCGGATGACGAACTTTTTGTTGGAATAATTCAGGTTCAATTTGTGTGGGACATCCGAAACGGTTACCCTCGTTCCAATGGTAAGATAATAACCTGAGCCGAGATTGTAGAGGCAATAGTAGGCCTCATCGTCGTGGCGAAGGATGATCCAATGGTTGCGTCGGTCTGTAACGTCAGCCTCATTCTGGGGAATGGTGACAATCTCGTGGTTTCGAACAGCGAGAATGTCCTCGCCGTTGCCTATCATGTATGCTCGGAAAGAACAGATATTCTCCGCCTTCACTGTATTGCCATAACGAAGTATGGGATTGTTCTCAGCCATATTGAGCAATGCCTGAGACATTTGCGAGAAGGAATAGTCAGTCTCTGCTAATTCGCGAATAGGAGCCATCGCTTCGTATGTGTAGCCCTCAAAGCGGTTAGCTTTATCAAGGAGCTCCTGAACAAGTTGCTTGATAAGCTTCTGCGAACCATGAGTCGAGATAAGAGTCCTCATCGAAGCCTTCGAGTCAGCCAAATAAGCCGTTCGCAAAGTGGCGTATAGCGAGTCGAGATTAATGCTCTCCACACAACTGTGATCGTCCACCAAAGGCAATATGTTGGCCGAATCTTTTGACTGTCCATATCCCCCAGCCTGCATATAGAAGGCTCGAGGAACATCGCTGGCAAGCCCGTGTCCATAGTCCATTCGACGATGTCGAGTAGTTATCTCTCCACTATTGATAAAGCTCTGATAGTCGGTTTGGGTGAAGCTTGCCTTGTTGACGAAGTACCACTTGCCGCTTCCTACAGACTTCTGGTAATTGTTGCGATAGTATGCCCTGCGGAAAAGCTCGCCTCCCGTGTCTGCCCAATTCTCGATGAACGAGTACCAGGTATTGTAGTAGTGCGACTCACCACTGTGTCGAATGGTTGCCATGTAGTGCCATTCAGGGTCTTCGAGGTTCTTGTACCATGTGGAAAGCAAAGAACAAGGATAGCGGATGATACTGTCAGTACCATCTTGGGCCTTAAGGACAATTGTGCGCTCTTCTGGTCTCGCACAAGTGAGGAACTGAACCCACTGTCCTGGATCCCAGTGACCATTATAAACCATTGACTGGCAACCAGTACCTTCGTTGCCAAAGCGATTGATGGTAACATCATCTCCGTATGCTAACGCACCAGCCCTTAAGTAGGTCGCAAGGTCAGGCGTGATGTCTGTGTCACCATTGTCCCAAATGGAAAAGAGGACTCGATGCTGGTAAGACGAAGGAATCGTGTCAGTATAATAGCCATCCTCGTTCCTTACTGTCTGACCGCACATCTGTATGCCCATATAACCACCAGTGATGCCGAGTGTCATAAGATAGGTATTGATGGTTGCCCATTCCTTTGGCATCAGCACTTCTTGGTAGCACCATTCATATGACTCGTTTTGCGGAGCATATTGTTCAGTAGAGTGTCCAAACCATAGATGTGTGGCTGGAGTTGGAAAGCCACGAAGATGGGCATCAATGACTGGATTGCCACTCTTGCGCTCGAACTCGAGTCGAAGAAGGCGGCTGATACGATTGTATCCGTCTGGAGCCTGAATCTCAACGCGATACCAAGTATCGGCAGGAAACTTCATCTTGGGGATAATCTCAAAGTTCGTGGTCTGGCTTCTTGAGCATGACACAGTAACATTGTTCTCGAGCAAGACAGCATCAGTACTGCAGTTCTTGACGCGCACATTAAGAGTGACATCACCATTCACTTTAGGCACCAACACAGCAACACCAGAAACAGAGTCGCGAGGAATACGCAAACAATAGACGAGCGTAATGCGGTCGTCAGTCTCGAAGGTTGTGTAGCTTTCGGTCTTGCGATAACCGGCATAGCGCCCTTCTATCTCCCGATAGTGGCAGTTGCCATAGATGATGTCCGTCGCTTGCATCTGCAAAGCTACGAACACCATCAGGAATGACATAAGATAGTGTTTCATGGTTTATGGATAGATTATTCTTGTCTGTAATTGTCAAGCTGTTCTACGCTCAACTTGCCAAGCAAAGAAGCATGCTTCTCCACTTCTGCTTCAGCGAGATTGACATAGACCTGAAGACTCTTGCCGAAGAGTTCAGGAGCTTTCGTGGCATTCTGCATCAAGAGGTGGCACATGATAACGTCTGCTGCCATCTCATAAAGATGACGAGCACAGAGGTCGTGCAATTCCTGATTGTCTGCTTCCTTCACGGCAGCAGTGCAAGCATTGAACTTCTCAGCCATTACCTTGATGCGGGCCTTTGTCCCTTCAAGTTCTGCAGCGACAGGCATCTGCTCGTAATCCTCGATGACCTGAGCATAGAAGCCGTTCGTCACATATCGAATAGCAGCAACTGTCTGGAGCTGCGTTGTGCCTTCATAGATGGAGGTGATGCGAGCGTCGCGATAAATGCGCTGGCAAGCATACTCGAGCATAAAGCCTGAACCGCCATGAACCTGAATACAGTCATAGCCATTCTGGTTGGCATACTCGCTGTTCATTCCCTTTGCCAAAGGAGTAAAGGCATCGGCAAGACGGCTGTACTGCTTCAGTTCAGCACGTTCTTCAGGCTCCAGCTTACGCTCACGACTGATGTCCTCCAAAGCTTTATAAATGTCTACATAGCGAGCTGTCTGATAGAGCAACGCACGACCTGCATCGAGGCGAGCCTTGATGTTGCTTATCATCTCAGCCACAGCAGGAAACTCGATGATGGCTTTACAGAACTGTTTACGGTCGCGAGCATAAGCGATGGCTTCATTGTAGGCTGCCTGAGAAAGGCCAACACTCTGAGCTGCAATACCCAAACGGGCTCCGTTCATCAGCGACATTACATATTTAATAAGGCCAAGTTTGCGGTCACCACAGAGTTCGCACTTCGCATTCTTGTAGACAAGCTCACATGTTGGGCTGCCATGAATGCCAAGTTTGTTCTCTATGCGACGTACATCGACACCTCCGTCGCGCTTGTCATAGATGAACATCGAGAGGCCACGACCGTCACGAGTTCCTGCTTCAGAACGAGCAAGCACGAGGTGAATATCGCTGTCACCATTTGTAATGAAGCGCTTAGCACCATTCAGACGCCAGCAATTGTTCTCTTCGTCGAAGGTCGCCTTGAGCATTACACTCTGAAGGTCGCTACCTGCATCTGGTTCAGTCAAGTCCATCGACATCGTTTCACCCTTGCAGACGCGAGGAATGTACTTTTGTCTTTGTTCCTCATTGCCAAAGCAATAGAGCGTCTCAATGCAGTCCTGCAGGCTCCAGATGTTCTCGAAACCAGCATCGCCAGTCGAGACAATCTCGTTTGCAGCCGTATAGACTGAGACAGGAAGGTTAAGGCCACCATATCGGCGAGGCATCGTCATGCCGTTCATGCCTGCCTGAATCATGGCTTCGAGGTTCTCGTAGGTCTTCGAAGCATATCGTACACGACCATTTTCATGATGAGGACCTTCAGCATCAACGGCTTCTGCATTGGGGGCTATCATGTTTGCCGTGATGTCTCCAACAATGTCAAGCACCTTGTCGTACGAGTCCATAGCATCTGCGAAGTCCTGCGGAGCTTCGTCATATTTGTCCTTGTCTTCGTACTGACGTTCCTTGAGCTCAACGATTCGCTCCATTAAAGGGCTGTTCTCGAGCTCAAACTTTATCTCTTTTATGTCGTTATAATAGTTTGCCATGTTACTTGCTGTTTTGCTTGTAATACT
Source organism: uncultured Bacteroidales bacterium (assembly GCA_902779315.1). Classification (GTDB taxonomy): domain Bacteria; phylum Bacteroidota; class Bacteroidia; order Bacteroidales; family Bacteroidaceae; genus Physcousia. Next base: position 23,793 of record CACZBC010000010.1, read on the forward strand.
TGATGAGTTTGGGTACGACTTCTTCCACAGTGCCGTTGATGACGTAGTCGGCAATCGTGTTGATGGGGGCGTTCTCGTCTGAGTTGATGGAGATGATGATGCCCGACTCCTTCATGCCTGCCACATGCTGAATGGCACCACTGATGCCGCAAGCAATGTAAACCTTCGGACGAACAGTCACGCCAGTCTGACCTATCTGCAAATCGTGGTCGGCAAAGCCTGCATCGACGGCAGCGCGACTGGCTCCGACTTCTGCATGAAGCACTTTCGCGAGTTCATAAAGCTGGTCGAAACCTTCCTTGGAACCTACGCCATAGCCGCCAGCCACGATGATGGAAGCGCCCTTCAGGTTGTTCTTGGCAGCCTCTACATGACGGTCGAGCACTTTGGTGACGTACTCCGTTTCAGGCACGAACTTGGCAACATCTTCGATGATGACTTCGCCCTTGTAGTTCGGATCGAGCACTTCGGCCTTCATCACGCCGCTTCGAACGGTTGCCATCTGTGGTCTGTTCTCAGGATTGACGATTGTTGCCACGATGTTTCCACCGAAAGCAGGACGAATCTGATAGAGCAAGTTCTCGTATGTCTTGCCTGTCTTCTTGTCTTCATGAGGGCCTATCTCGAGGCTTGTACAGTCTGCAGTAAGTCCGCTATGCAGAGCCGAAGAGACGCGAGGGCCGAGGTCGCGACCTACGACATCAGCTCCCATCAGGCAGATCTGCGGTTTCTCCTGCTTGAAGAGGTTGACGAGGACTGCAGTATGAGGCTTGCTCGTATAGGGAGCGAGACCTTCCGCATCGAAGATATGAAGTTTGTCGACACCATAAGGAAGTATCTGGCTCTCCACTTTTCCTGCGATTCCACTACCGGCAGCAACGGCTTCGAGTTTGACGCCAAGCGTATTGGCCAGCTTTCTGCCTTTAGTCAGAAGCTCTTGGCTTACTTCGGCAACCTTTGTGCCTTCAAGCTCGCAATATACATATACACTATTCATAGGGCGTTATCCGATTGTGTGGCTTGCGAGGAGTTCCTGGATGAGACCGTTCACATCCTCGTCGCTACCGGTTAATACTTTGCTTTCTTTCGCCTTGAAGACGATGTTCTCTACGTTCTTCACCTTAGTCGGCGAGCCAGCCAAGCCGCATTGCTGCAGGTCGGCATTCACGTCGGCACAGCTCAACTGACCGAGTTTCAGGTAAGGCTTCTTCTCGTATTCGCTTGCATAGGGAAGGTCAGCGAAACTTGTTTCTGGAGCCAATTCCATCGGAGCAAGGCAACGCTTGTACTTCATCACTCGCTTCACATTGCGAGGACGGCAAGGAGCAGCACTTCCGTTTACAGTCAGGACACAAGGCAGAGCACTTTCCACAGTTTCCACACCACCGTCAATGTGGCGCTTTACGGTAATCTTGCCGTCTTTCAGGGAAAGAATCTCTTCGCTATATGTAATTTGGTTCAAGCCGAGTTTCTCAGCGACTTGAGGGCCGACCTGAGCCGTATCGCCGTCGATAGCCTGTCGACCGCCGATGATGAGGTCAACGTTGGGGCAGACATGCTTGATGGCTGTGGCGAGAGCATAACTTGTTGCCAGAGTATCAGCACCTGCGAAAGCGCGATCTGTAAGCAGATAGCCACCATCGGCACCTCTGTACATAGCTTCGCGAATCACTTCGGCAGCTCGGCCTGGGCCCATCGTAATGACGGTCACAGTTGTGCCTGGGAATTGGTCTTTCAGTCTCAGAGCCTGCTCGAGGGCGTTGAGGTCCTCAGGATTGAAGATGGCAGGCAACGCGCTACGGTTGACGGTACCCTCAGGCGTCATTGCGTCTGGGCCGACATTGCGCGTGTCAGGTACTTGCTTTGCAAGTACGATGATGTTCAATTTCATGCTTTATATATAAATTATATAATGTACAATTCGCTATTTCGGCTGCAAAGATACAAAGAATTTGAGAATTAAAGGCTATGAATTAAGAATTTTATTCTTAATGGAGGAAATAACGTCATTCTTAAACGACTGCAAGGTAAATCCCAAACGTCACACTAGTAAATCGTAAACGTCACACTAGTAAATCGTAAACGTCACACTAGTAAATCGCAAACGTCACACTAGATGTTTGCGATCATAACACTATACGTTTGCCAACGTCAAACGTTATGTTTTGACTTTCTTCTGGAATAATTTGCCAGTTTGACTTCTTATTTGTAAATTTGTGGGCAAATTAACATCTCCTGATATGAAAAAGATTCTTTTCTCTTTGCTCTTGATGCTGCCCATGATGCAGTTGCAAGCAGCCGTAGATCCCAACTTCTACATTTTCCTTTGTTTCGGACAATCAAACATGGAGGGAGCCGCCAAACCTGAGGCTCAAGACCTGAAAAGTCCAGGACCGCGATTCTTGTTGATGCCTGCTGTGGACGATGCTCAACGAGGTCGCAAGATGGGCGAATGGTGCGAGGCAGTTCCTCCACTCTGCCGACCCAATACCGGACTGACTCCTGCCGATTGGTTTGGCCGTACTTTGGTGGCTTCGTTGCCCGACAACATTAAGGTCGGCGTCATTCATGTGGCTGTAGGAGGCATCAAGATCGAGGGCTTCATGAAGGACAAAATGGGCGATTACTTCAAGAACGAAGCTCCAGGTTGGATGAAGGGAATCCTTGAGGCTTACGATAACAATCCTTACGAACGACTGGTTTCGCTGGCAAAAAAGGCTCAGCAAGACGGCGTCATCAAAGGAATCCTGATGCATCAGGGCGAATCCAATACGGGTGACCCTGATTGGGCAAAGAAGGTGCAGCAGGTTTACGACAACCTTTGCAGCGACCTCAACCTGAAACCCGAGGAAGTGAACCTCTATGCAGGAAACATTGTGCAAGCTGGCGGGCAAGGCGTTTGCATCGGTTGCAAGAAGCAAATCGACGAGTTGCCCCAGACTTTGCACACCTCTCAAGTCATCTCCTCCGACGATTGCACGAATGGGCCAGACCGTCTGCACTTCGATGCTGCAGGCTATCGCGAACTGGGTTGCCGCTATGGTGAGGCTGTCGCACGTTCGTTAGGCTTCGAGCCAAGACGTCCCCTCATGGAAATCGCCAAGCCGATAGAGGTTCCAGCCGACGCTTTCATTGCCGAGACGACTGTTCCTGGCAATGACTTTCCCAAGGTGGACAAGGAAGGTCGCGCTTATTTCCGAATCCAAGCGCCTCAGGCTCATAAAGTTATCGTCGATATTTGCAACAAGAAATACGACATGCAACCTGATGGCAAAGGTGGCTTCATGGCAGTTACAGACCCACTTGTAGTGGGCTTCCACTACTATTTCATGGAGGTTGACGGCATTCGCTTCGTCGATCCTGCCACTGAAACCTTCTTCGGATGTTGCAGGGAATCAGGCGGCATCGAGATTCCCGAAGGCGAAGAAGGCGACTATTATCGCCCTCAACAAGGCGTTCCTGCAGGGCAGATTCGCAGTATATACTACTTTGCCAAAAGCACAAACGAGTGGCGGCATGCAGTGGTTTACACGCCTGCCGAATACGAAAAAGGCAAGAAAAAATACCCCGTCCTCTATCTGCAACATGGTATGGGCGAGGACGAGACAGGCTGGAGCCATCAAGGTCACATGCAACACATCATGGACAACCTGATTGCAAAAGGCGAAGCAGTACCGATGATTGTAGTGATGGAAAGTGGTGACGTGAAGGCTCCTCCACGCGGAGGTGACCGAAACGGGTATGGAAACTCATTCTATAAGGTAATGATAAACGACCTCATCCCAACCATTGATCGCGAGTTCCGCACGCTTTCCGACCGTGAGCATCGAGCTATGGCAGGTCTTTCATGGGGTGGGCATCAGACTTTCGACCTAGTCATGAACAACATGGACAAGTTCGCTTGGATGGGAGGCTTCAGTGGCGCCATCTTCGGACTCGATGTCAACAAGACCTATGACGGTGCCTTCTCTCGCAGCGAAGAGTTCAATCGTCGCATCCATTACCTCTTCCTCAGTTGTGGCTCGGAAGAAAACTTCGGCACCGAGAAGCTTGTTAATGACCTTCGAAATGCTGGAATCAAGGTCGATTACTACGTTTCGCCAGGCACACACCACGAATGGCTGACTTGGCGTCGCAGCTTGAAAGAGTTCGTGCCAAAGCTCTTCAAAAAGTAAGAAATCGAAAGGATGAAGAGGTGAAAAAGGAAGAGATGAAGAAGCTGAGCCGTGAGGTCTACGAATGTCTCACGCAAAACATACTGCCGTTCTGGCTCGACAATATGCTCGACACAAAGCGAGGCGGATGGTATGGGCAGATGACGGGAAAAGGCAGGGTGGAAAAGGAAGCTCCGCGAGGCGCCATTCTCTATGCCCGCCTGCTGTGGACGTTCAGCGCGGCATATCGCGTGCTCAAACACACAGAACACCTCAATGCCGCAACAATGACGAAAGACTATATCCTCGCACATTTCATGGACAAGGAATATGGCGGCACCTATTGGAGCGTAACGGCAGATGGACAACCACTCGACACTAAGAAGCAATTCTATGCACAAGGCTTCATGCTTTATGGCTTCTCTGAATATGCGAGAGCAACAAGCAACGAGGAGGCTTTGCAGACCAGCATCGAACTCTTCAACATCATCGAGAACCACGCTTGGGACAACGAGTTCGGCGGCTACATAGAAGCTTGCAAGCGCGATTGGCAACCTATTGAAGACATGCGCCTCTCTGCCAAAGACGAGAACTTTCCCAAGAGCCAGAACACGCACTTGCACATTATCGAACCTTATACAAACCTTCTGAAGGCAGGATTCGACAAGGCTGCTCCTGCCGTCAAAAAGCTCATCTCAATCTTCACAGACCGTATCCTCAACCCAGAATCGCACCACCTCGACTTGTTCTTCAGCATGGACTGGAAGCGGATGAGCACGACGGAAAGCTATGGGCACGACATCGAATGCTCCTGGTTGTTGCACGAAGCGGCCCTCGTGCTTGGTCGTACAGATATATTAAATAAGGTAGAGCCTGTCGTTCGCGAGGTGGCAAAGGCAAGCGAGAAGGGATTGGAGCCAGATGGTTCCATGATTTATGAAGGCGAACCAGACGGCACGAACTTCGACCACGACCGCCATTGGTGGGTGCAGGCCGAGGCTATAGTAGGGTTCTTCAACCTCTATCAGCACTTCGACGACGAGGTCGCGCTTGACAAAGCACTGCGATGCTGGCAATACATCAAGGACCATCTTATCGACCACACGCATGGCGAATGGTACTGGAGCATCCACGATGATGGCAGCATTAACTTCGATGACGACCACGCCGGTTTCTGGAAATGTCCCTATCATAATGGCCGCATGTGCATGGAGTTGATAGAACGCATCGATGCCATGCTCAATACATAAACACACGTATCATGATGACACAAGATGCACCTTCAGAACAGGTAATGCGAGAGATTACACCGCTGTCTTCCAGCGACTGCTTCTATCTGGCCGACCGCCACAAATCGTCGTTCGACTTCCCTATTCATAGCCATCCGGAATTTGAGCTCAACTTCATAGGCAATGCAGCGGGCGTGCGGCGTACAGTGGGAGACCATAGCGAAACAATCGGCGACTACGACTTGGTACTCATTGCCAGTCCCAATCTGGAACATGTATGGGAGCAGGGGAAGTGCATCAGCAAGAACATTCGCGAGATTACAATCCAGTTCACCTCTGACGTATTGCCCGAGCCCTTACTCAGTAAGAGCCAGTTCCATTCCATCCGCTGCATGCTCGACCGTGCTCGCTGCGGACTTGCTTTCTCGCAGTTCACCATTATGAAGGTATTCGGCAAGATAGATGAACTGACGCGTCAACAACGTGGCTTCCATGCCGTGCTGAGTTTCCTTGAACTGCTCTACGATCTGTCGCTGGCCGACGACAGTCGCACCCTGTCCAGCTCTTCGTTTGCCCGCATAAAAACGAGCAACGAGAGCAGGCGTGTCAACAAGGTGCAGCAATACATAGCAAGTCACTACGCCGAAGAGGTACGACTGGAAACGCTTGCCAACCTCGCAGGAATGACTCCCGTAGCCTTTTCCCGCTTCTTCCACCAGCGCACAGGTCGTTCACTCTCGGAATACATCATCGAAATCCGACTGGGCATCGCCGCTCGAATGCTGATTGACACCACCAAGATGGTTGCCGAGATTTGTTACGACTGCGGCTTCAACACGCTCTCCAACTTCAATCGCCTGTTCCGCAAGCACAAGGGCTGCACTCCCACGGCATTTCGCGAGAATTTCAACAAGAAGAAACTTATTATTTGAGACTCGCTGTCCCACGAATGGATAAGAAAGAGTCAGTCCATTTCAACATTAGTTCGTAACTTTGCAGCATGAAACGCACTATTCTTTCTTTCCTTTTGCCTCTTCTGGCCTTAGCGATGCAAGCCCAGATTCAGGAACAACCCATCGACCGCGAAGCGACGGGACCAACGCGGAAACTTTACAATTATCTTCTTGACAAGGTTTGGGGCAAGCAAGTCCTGTCTGGATGTCAGGCACGATGGGACTACAACACCACGGATGCAGACGGCATCTATGAGCGAGCCGGCAAGTATCCTGCCATCAACATCTTCGACTTCCAGCACTTCCGACAGCGCAACCTCAACTATATGGGGCCGACTGCCAAGGCATGGCATGATGCAGGCGGCATCGTGGGGTTCATCTGGCACTGGAGCGTCCCTGTTAGTGCAGACCTGTCGCCGAAAGACGGCTTCGCCTTCTATACTCCATCGGGAGCTGAAGGTCGTCGGCCAGGCACGCTCTTCTCTGCAAGAAGGGCTGTCCAGGAGGGCACGCCCGAGCAGCGCATCATCAACGAGAACCTCGATACCATTGTCCGTTACCTACTCCACTATCAGCAGCAAGGCATCCCCATCCTGTGGCGTCCTTTCCACGAGGCAGCAGGCAACACGAACCGTGGCGGCAAAGCCTGGTTCTGGTGGGGCAACGACGGTGCCGAGGCATTCAAACAACTTTACCTATACACACAGCGCTACTTGATGGAGCGCGGTGTGCACAACCTCATCTACATATGGACATCCGAACTCGACGACGATGATTGGTACCCGGGCGACGCGTATGTCGATGTCGTGGCACGCGACCAGTACCACGCACCATCGCAACACGGCTCCTTCAAGCAGCAGTTCGACCTTCTGCGCAGCAAGTACCCGTCGAAGATGCTCGCCTTGGCCGAATGCGACTGCGTGCCGAGCGCGGAGGCTATGGAGAACGACGATGCACGCTGGCTCTTTGTCGCTCCGTGGACTACGCCCTTCGTTTTCAGCAAGCAGAACGATGATGCCTTCTGGCGGCAGTTCCTCGCAGAGAAACTCATCCTGACGCGCGACGAGGTGAATCGCGCCGGCTCGTATCGCCTGAGTATCAACAAGGAGAGCGGCATCTATGAGAAAGGAGAACGGGCTGTCGTCTCGTGTCATGCTGACCCCGTACCTTTTGATTCCCTTCACGTGCGCGTGTTATATAATAATAAGGTATGTCGCGAGTTCCGCTTGTTGCCAGCTTCGGTGGATTTCAACGTTTTGGAACAAGCATTGGACAGCACTTGTGCCGTCATGGTGGAGGTGAAGGAACATACGGGTAAGCCAGAGGCCATCGGCTATGTAGTGGCACCAGATGGATTCCGTCCCGGTTACGAAGAGCCCGCCGACTTGATGCCTTACTGGGACAATCTGAAGAAGCAACTCAATGCGCTACCCATGCAGGTGAAGGCCGTGCCGTTGGATGTGCCGCAGCATTATCAGGGAAAGTACACCTGTCAGGATGTGGAAATCAACTGCCTCGGTCCCGCTCCGGTGAGAGCCTACATGGCCAAGCCTGCGGGGGCAAAGAAGAAATCGCTGCCCATCATCATCCTCTGTCGTGCGGCAGGCGTCAGTGGTAACTGGTGCCGCTGCTCGGTGAGTGAGTGCGTGGGCAATGCCGCCCTCGGAAACGGTGCCCTCAGCCTCGACATCAACGCCCACGGAATGCTCAACGGCCAAAGCGACGACTTCTATCGTATGCTCGAGGGCGGACAATTGCGAAACTACTATGAGCACAATGCAGCCGATCGCGAGACCTATTATTTCCGTGGAATGTACCTACGTCTCTTGCGTGCCATCGAATACATGACACGCCAGCCCGAGTGGGATGGACGTCGCATCCTCGTCATCGGCGAAAGTCAGGGTGGCGGACAGGCAGTTGCTGCTGCCGGTCTGGACCCGCGCGTTTCAGCCATTGTACTCAATGTGCCGGCCATGCAGGACTTGGGTGGAGCCCACAAAGGGCGTCGCAGCGGATGGCCGCAACCCATAGAGAACCACCAACACCTCACTTCTGCACAACTTGACGCTACCCTGCCCTATTTCGACGGAGCCCTGCTCATCAGTCACTCGCGGGCAGAAATCTACTGCGAGATGGGCCTCATCGATACCACCTGCCCGCCGTCTGCCGTCTGGTCGTCGCTCAATAATGCGCCTGGCAAGAAGACGGTAAACTGCGTACCTTACCGCACACATGCCTGGCCATCGGGCCCCATTGCGTCCTCTTGGCGCGAGCAATACCTAAAGCCTCGCGAGGCGTTCATCGACAACTACCTGAAATAATCACGCTATCAGGAAATGACAAAAACATGCATAGGAAATGGACTGCCTGCAAACAACAAATAGGACACTTGAAAACGTCGCACGTGATGATGCCTATCGTCACACTAGTAAATTGCAATCGTCACACTAGTAAATTGCAAACGTCACACTAGATGATTGCCAACGTCGCACGTGACGTTTCCGAGCCCTCCTGTACGGTACGCAAAATCCCAAATGACAGAGAAAAACATTCGTCAAATCAATATAGCTAATAACATGAAACAATTATCCCTCCTCACCCTATTGTTGGCACTGGCCATGAATGCCACAAGTGCCGTGCAAACCATTCGCATTACGAATCTCGAGCAGGGCAAGCAGTTCGATGGTATCGGAGCAGTCAACGGCGGCGGAGCCACCTCCGTGCTGCTCAAAGACTACCCTGAGCCGCAACGCTCGCAAATCATGGATATGGTCTATCGTCCCATGTTCGGAGCCAGCGTCAGTGCCATCCTGGTGGAAGTGCCGGGCGATGGCAACAGCACACAGGGCTCCATGCCCTCTCACAGCCATTACAGGGGCGACCACAACTATCTGCGCGGCTACATGTGGTGGGTCATGCAAGAAGCCAAACGGCGCAACGAGGCATTGTCGCTCGACGCTACGAGTTGGAGCGCACCAGCCTGGGTGAACAACTTCTGGTCGGACGACATGGTGGACTACTATGTCGATTGGCTGCAGGGACTGCGCGAGGTGCACGGTCTGGAGTTGGATGCTCTGGGTTGCCACAACGAGAAAGGCTGGAATGCCGAGTTTGCCAAGAACTTGCGTAAGGCCATGAACGAACGCGGATTCAGCAGCGTAAAGCTGCACGGCTTCGGCAACTGGGGCAATCAGAAGATGGACTTTCTCAAACGGATGCAGGAAGACACAGAGCTGCGCGATGCCCTCGACGCCGTTTGCGCCCACACGTTCAGCGAGATACAACTTACCCCAGAACAACGCAAAATGGCAGAGGACATGGGCAAGCCCATCTGGAACAGCGAGGACCATGTCTATCTCCCCGGTTTCGACTGCCTCATCTCCATCGTGAAATGTTTCAACCAGAACTACATCATCAGCGGAGCAACTAAAGTTGTCAACTGGTACGACATAGGCGCCACTTATCCGCTGGAGCCTTACAGCAAGGAACCGCCGATGCTTCTCGCGCAAGAACCATGGAGCGGACACTATCTAGTACGCGAAGCACTATGGGGCTATGCCCATTATGGGCAGTTCACAAAAGTGGGATGGCGCTACATCGACGACGGTTGCCTCAACCTGCCCGACGGCGGTTCCATGGTTACCATGCGCGACCCGCAGACGGGCGACTATAGCATCATTGCCGAGACCAAGGGGGCGAAGCAGCCACAAACGATAAAAATTAAAGTGACAAACAAACTCTCTAAAGGCAAACTCTGCGTCTGGTACAGTGATGCGCAACAACAATTCGTGCGTCTGGACGAGATCACCCCACGGGGCGGCAGTTTCTCCATCACGCTGAAACCCGATGCAGTCTATTCCCTTTCCACAACAACAGGGCAGCAGAAAGGCTCGTTCGACGACGTTCCCGCTTCCAAGCCCTTCCCTATCCCATACGAAGACAACTTAGAGCAATACCAGAATCCTGCTGAGTGGGGCTATCTGCCGCACTATTTGGCAGACCTGATTGGGTGCTTCGAACTCGTGCCAACGCCATCGGGAAGCGGTCTGCCCTCTGTTCCCAACTCCACTTGCATTCGTCAGGTGGTAGGCTCCCACACGCTCAGTTGGGCACCCGAATGGCATCACTACACCATCCTCGGCGATGCCGGCTGGACAGACTACGAGATAAGTGCCGACGTGATGCTCAACCCAGGCGACGAGGCCGGCGTGATGGGTCGAATCTGCGATGTGGGTTCCGGCTATGGCATTTGGGCCAAGGGCTACTATCTGAAGTTGGACGACAAGGGGAAGGTGACGCTTATTCTTACCCGCGGCAAGCGCGACAAGAAGGAACTCATTGGCGACAAGGAGCAACAGGCCATCATCCTCGCTCGAAAGGACGTAGAGGTGGGAGGCGAGTACACGTTGGACGAGAGCGAGGTAAGCGGCATCAAGGCTCTGCAATGGCACAACCTCAGACTTCGCTTCGAAGGCGACCGCATCTCGGGCTACGTTGATGGCATTGAGGTGGTAAAGGCCACATCCGACCACTATGGCCGTGGCATGGCAGGACTCATTGCTCCCCTGCACGAACGCAACATCAGCACGCCATACTTCGACAATTTGAAAATCATACCCATCGGCCGCACAAAAGCAACACAAACCACAGTTCCTGCGATTCCGCCACTTTACCTGGCAAGTCCGCAAGGCACGGGACGAGATGCATTGCTCCAACGCATGAAAAGCCTCAACAATCGTGGCATCATGTTCGGACATCAGGACGATCCCTTCTATGGACTTGATTGGGACGACCGCTCTGCTGCCGGAGGACATTCCGATGTCTTGGCAACTTGTGGTGATTACCCCGCCGTAATGGGCTTCGAACTTGGCGGCATCGAAATGGGTGATGCGAAGAGTCTGGACAGCGTGCCCTTTGCCCGAATCCGGGAAGAGTTGCTTGCACTTGTGCGTCGCGGCGGCATCGCCACCATATCCTGGCATCCGCGCAACCCGCTGACAGGTGGCACGGCGTGGGACAACAAGAATGCCACTGTCGTCCGCAGCATTCTTCCTGGCGGCAGTCAACATCAAAAGTTCCAAACATGGATGCTGCGCCTATCCTCTTTTCTCCAATCGTTGAAAGACGAGCAGGGGTATCCCGTTCCTTTTATCTTTCGTCCTTGGCATGAGAACAATGGCGGCTGGTTCTGGTGGGGCAAGGGACTCTGTTCTGCGGAGGAATACAAAGCGCTGTGGAACTGCCTGCAAGACCACCTACTTGCCGATGGCCTCACGAACATCGTATGGAGCTGGAGCCCGAACTACGGCATGAAAGGTGATGACTTCGACACCTATCCGGGCGACGACCGTGTGGACATCATCGGTCTCGATGCTTATCAGCAACGAAATGGTGAGGAGGCCTTCATCCGCACGCTCAGCGAAGACCTCACTCGGCTTTGCGACTATGCCAAGAAGGCCAATCGCCTTGTCGCTCTCACAGAATGTGGCTTTCAGAATCTTCCCGACCCAACTTGGTGGACGCGCGTACTGAAACCGCAAATCGAGAAGTTTCCCCTCAGCTACTTCCTCGTTTGGCGCAACGCCGACCACCGGCAGTACTTTGCTCCTGCGCCGAGCACCAAGGATGCTCCCGACTTCCGCAAAATGGTCAAGGACAAGAAGATATTGATGCTGAAAGACATTGTTGATTGAAAATTGAAAATTGAAGATTGATAATTGAACTATACAACATGAAAAGATTTATCCTGTTTCTGCTCCCACTGCTGGGAACATTAAGTGCCAACGCATGGAGTGGCGAAGTAGCCATAGAGACGCCAAACACTGTGCTTGTCCTATATGCCAGAGAGGGTGGCGACCTGCGCATGGCCTATTATGGCTCGCGTGGCGTCAGTCTACAGGAACTACGCGACGCTGGCGCTAATTTGAACTCGTCTGCCCTACCGGCCTTTGGCACGGTGGACATGGTGCAGTTGCCCGCTCTGCAGGTGCTTCATGCCGATGGCGACCTGAACCTTGAACTGAAAGTTGAGAGCTATGAACTGAAAACAGAGGATGCTGCGAAGACTCACATCTTCATGATGCAGGACAAGTTGCAGCCCGTCACAGTCAAAGTCTTCTACAAAGCATACAATAAGGTGGACATCATCGAGACGTGGACAGAGATTGAGAACGCCGAGAAAAAGCCCGTCACCCTGAAACGATATGATTCAGGGCATCTGGTTCTGCGTCAAGGTGAAGTGTGGATAACTCACATGCACGGCAATTGGGCTGCAGAGACGGAACCCACTTCAGAGCCTCTGACGGGCGGCGTCAAGATCATCCGCAACACCGACGGCACCCGAAACGCTCATCTTGATGCGCCCGAGGTGATGGTCTCTCTCGACGGAAGTCCTCAGGAAAACAGCGGCCGAGTCATAGGTGCTGCTCTGTGTTGGAGTGGCAACTTTGAACTTCGCTTCAATACCATATCCCACAAAGAGCATCATTTCTATGCAGGCATCGACCCACAATCCAGCGAATATGTCCTCGACCCGAGGCAAACGTTCGAGACACCGCATCTGGCTCTTACCTTCTCCAATGAAGGTTTGAGCGGAGCTAGCCGCAACTTCCACCGTTGGGCACGCACAGAGGGCATGTTGCACCGCGGAATGAAGACGGGCGATATCCTCCTAAACTCGTGGGAAGGCCTGTATTTCAACATCGACGAGGCGCGCATGATTGCCATGATGGACGACATCAGTCAGTTCGGCGGCGAGTTGTTCGTCATGGACGACGGTTGGTTTGGCGACAAGTATCCGCGTAAGGACGACACTTCTAGTCTGGGCGACTGGGTGGTGGACAAGAACAAACTGCCTAACGGACTCGATGCTCTGACGAAAGCGGCTCGCGAGCGCGGCATCAAGTTCGGCATATGGATAGAACCTGAGATGGTGAACACGAAAAGCGAACTCTTCGAGCGCCATCCCGAATGGGTCTTGCAAACGAAGGGACGTGACCTGAAACTGGGGCGCGGGGGCACACAATTGGTGCTCGACATGACCAATCCCGAGGTGCAGGACTTTGTATTCAAGATTGTGGATGACCTGCTCACGCAAAACCCCGAGATAGCATACATCAAATGGGATGCAAACGCCTCCATCCAGAACTTCGGTTCGCTCTATCTACCCAAGAATAGACAGCAAAACCTCTATGTCGATTACCACCTCGGCCTACTCAAGACCCTCAAACGCATTCGGGCCAAGTATCCCGACATTGTCATTCAGGATTGTGCCTCGGGCGGAGGACGTGCCAACTATGGCTTGCTGCCCTATTTCGACGAGTTCTGGACCTCCGACAATACCGACGCCTTGCAGCGTGTCTTCATTCAGTGGGGCACGTCGCTCTTCTTCCCCGCCAACGCTATGGCCTGCCACATCAACCATTGCCCATACTGGAACACTGGCGGTAGGGTCATTCCCATCAAGTTCCGCTGTGATGTAGCGATGTCGGGACGTCTCGGCATTGAACTTCAGCCAAAGGACATGACCGACGAGGAGCGCAAGCAGACGTCCACCTGCATGGCGGACTACAAACAGTTGCGCCAGGTCGTGCAGACAGGCAACCTATATCGTCTCATCTCGCCTTACGACCAGAAGGGCATCTCCTCGCTGATGTACGTCGACGATGCGCGTCGCCAGGGCGTGTTGTTCGTCTATAAGATTGCCAACTATTACGACCAGCCCATTCCTCGCGTCCGTTTGGCCGGGCTCAATCCCGGTGCCACATACACCCTGACGGAAAAGAACGTGCGCGTGGGCCAAAAGCCCTGTGCGCTCTCAGGCAAACGGTTCACGGGTCGATTCCTCATGGAGGTCGGCCTCGAAATGCCGCTTCGCGAGGAATATGCCAGCCGCGTATTTTTCATTGAAAACTGACACTTAACTTTGCTTTATAATGACTTACGCAATAAGAAAGAAACAACTGTTTGAGAGGCATGAGGCTTTGCTTGCTCTGAAGAATGAACCCGAGGAATGGGGAAACGGCATCTACGAGAAGTATCAGCGCCCCATTCTGACTGCCGAGCACACGCCCTTGCACTGGCGCTACGATTTCTCGGAAAAGGACAACCCATACCTGATGCAGCGTATCATGATGAATGCCGTGCTGAATGCCGGAGCCATCAAACTGGACGGCCGATACCTGTTGGTGTGTCGTGTGGAAGGTGCTGACCGCAAGTCGTTCTTCGCCGTGGCAGAGAGTCCAAATGGCATCGACGGCTTCCGCTTCTGGGACGAGCCTATCACAATGCCTGAAGACGTCATTCCTGCCACCAACATCTACGATATGCGCGTCACGCAGCACGAAGACGGATGGATTTACGGCGTGTTCTGTGCCGAGCGTCACGACGACTCGCAACCCGGCAACCTCAGTGCCGCCACCGCCACTGCCGCCATTGCCCGCACAAAAGACCTCATAACTTGGGAACGTCTGCCAGACCTGAAAAGCCGTAGTCAGCAACGCAATGTCGTGCTTCATCCCGAATTCGTGGACGGCAAATGTGCTTTCTACACTCGTCCTCAAGACGGATTCATAGATACAGGCAGCGGTGGAGGCATAGGTTGGGCGCTGGTGGACGACATCACTCATGCCGAGATTAAAAAGGAAATAATCATCAATCCGCGGCACTACCACACCATCCAAGAAGTGAAGAACGGCGAAGGACCGGCTCCGCTGAAAACTGCGAAAGGTTGGTTGCACTTGGCCCATGGCGTGCGAGGCACAGCCGATGGTCTGCGCTACGTACTGTATATGTATATGACAGCCCTCGACGACCCCACGCGTGTCATAGCCAAGCCTGGTGGCTGGTTCCTGGTGCCCGAAGGAAAGGAATACGTGGGTGATGTGATGAATGTGGCTTTTTCCAATGGTTGGATTCTCGATGATGACGGGCGTGTCCTAATCTATTATGCTACAGCCGACACGCGTCTGCACGTGGCAGTAAGTTCGCTTGACCGCCTTATTGACTATTGTATGAATACGCCCGAAGACGGACTGACAACAGGAGCAAGCGTGGAAACCATCAAACAACTTATCCGAAAGAATAATGGCACACATAAGTGAAAAAGTAGGTTACGGCCTGGGCGACATGTCGTCGTCGATGTTCTGGAAGGTGTTCTCGTATTACCTGCCCTTCTTCTATTCCAATGTCTTTGGACTTAGCCTTGTAGATGCGGGCATATTGGTACTCGTTACTCGCATATGGGATGCCGTCAGCGACCCAATGATGGGCATCATAGCCGACCGTACCCAAACGCGTTGGGGCAAATATCGGCCATACTTGTTGTTTGTGGCCTCACTGTTCAGCATTGCAGGCATATTGCTCTTCACCACACCCGACTGGTCATATGGCGCCAAACTCATTTACGCCTACATTACCTACATATTGATGATGACAATCTATACGGCCATCAATGTGCCTTACGGGGCCATGTTGGGAGTGATGACTGACGATTCGCAAGAGAAGACCGTCTTTTCCTCTTTCCGCATGTTCTTTGCTTATGGCGGTTCGTTTATCGCCTTGGCCGCATGGGAGCCTTTGGTGAATTTCTTTAAGAGCGATTCTTCCATCACACAGGCTTGGCAACATGCCATGATGGTTATTGCCGCAGCTTGCTTCGTGCTCTTTCTGCTAACATTTGCCTTGACGCGTGAACGCCTGAAGACCGTCTCCTCGGTAAGCATTGGGAAGGACTTCCGCTCGCTCCTCTCGAACCGCCCGTGGTGGCTGCTCATTGGTGCTGCCCTTTGCTTCAACCTCTTTTGTACGGTTCGAGGGGCTACTGTCGCTTATTATTTTGCAGACATCATCGGCTTCAATGCCACAATCAACTTGTCGTTTTTCAGTTTAGATCTTTCGCTTCTCTTCTACGCTGGACTTTTCCTTAGCGTAGGCGAGGTGTCAAATATGATAGGTGTGGCTTGTACTGTTCCGCTTGCCAAACGTTTCGGAAAGAAGTCGCTGTTCATGGCTGTCAACGCCGCACTCCTGGTGTTGAGTATCGCCTTCTTCTTTATTCCCGTTTCGCCCGTCGGCTTCTGGATCATGCTCCTTTTCCAGGTTCTCATCAGTATACTCACAGGCGTGATGTCGCCTCTCGTATGGTCGATGTATGCCGATGTGAGCGATTATGCCGAATTGCGCTACAAGACGGCTTCCACGGGGCTTATCTTCTCCTCGAGTTCGATGGCACAGAAGTTTGGCGGAGCCATTGGTGGCGCTGCTGTCCTTTGGTTGCTTTCCGCTTGTGGATATACACCACGCAGCGAAGAGCAATTGGTGGGTCAAGCGGTCATTGCACAGCCCGAATCGGCACTCCTTTGCCTCCGAATGCTAATGTCGTTCATTCCCGCTGCCGTGGCACTTCTCGCCATGTTTGCCTGTCACTTCTACCCGCTGACAACGGAACGCGTGGCCGAAATCAATCGGCAACTGAAGGAAACACGACTTTAATTCATTGAGCCTGTGTTGACGACGGGCTGGGCGGAGTCATCACCACAAAGCACGACGAGGAGGTTGCTCACCATGGCAGCCTTCTTGTCGGCATCCAGTTCGACGACGCCTTCCTTCGAGAGCTTGTCAAGGGCCATCTTTACCATCGAGACGGCACCGTCCACAATCTTTTCGCGTGCCGTAATGATGGCCGAAGCCTGTTGGCGACGCAACATGACTGCCGCAATTTCTGGGGCATAAGCTAAGTAGTTGATGCGAGCCTCTACCACCTCAATGCCTGCCAATGCCAAGCGGTCATCGAGTTTCTGCTCGAGCAATTGGTTGATGTCTTCCGAACCGGAGCGAAGGGTAAGTTCGCCTGCACCGCCGTCCTCGTCGTCGTAGGCATATTGTCCGGCCACTTGGCGGAGTGCCGCGTCGCTTTGTACACGTACAAACTTTTCCAGTGCATTCATGATGCTCTTCACGTCCGCACCCGTCGTGCCTTGAGCCGTAGTTGCCATTGTCTGCGTATCGACCTCGAAGAGCGCCTTGTACGTGTCCTTCAACTTCCAAACGAGCACCAGACCGATCATGACGGGATTGCCCACTTTATCATTCACCTTGATGGGTTCGGCATCCAGGTTGCGGGCGCGAAGGGACAGCCGCTTCGTTCCGTAGAAAGGATTAATCCAATAGAAGCCCGCCTTTGCAAACGTGCCGGCATACTTGCCGAACCAAGTTATCACGCGCGCCTCGTTGGGTTCGAGTTGCATCAGTCCGCACCACATAATGATGTTCACGACAATCATCAATGCGCTGCCACCTAGCAGCCATCCACCTTGAGCGCCGCCAGTAGCGTCGAGCTGGATGATGCCCTTCACGACACCCACAATCGACAGAACCAGGACTGCCAGGTTCACAAACAACATCAGGAAGCCGTTCACAACAGCTCCCTTGAACGCAAATTCTTTTGTTTCCATATCTTTTATTATTTAGTATTTTTCAATGAAATCGCGGACGAGACGGAAGGTTGGTTCGTAGCTGTCGGTCACGGCGTGCTCCCAGTTGTCGTAGATGGTGTGGTAGTACTGGAAGGCGTCGCCCTTCTCGTTCTCGAAGAAGATGCAGGGCACATGACGGACTGCAAAGACATAGTGGTCGCTGTTTGCTGCAAGGTCGCCACGATGCAGTTCCTTGAAATGACGCCTCTCGGCATTAATCTTCTCGAAGAGAGGGAAGGCCTTCATGCCCTCGTCGCTCACCTCGCAGTATTCCACGGGGTTGTTGTCGCCTATCATGTCGATATTGAAGAGGTACTTGATTTTCTCGAGAGGGAAGGTGGGATGCTCCACGAAATAGGTCGAGCCACGCAGGTTGGCGTCCTCGCCCGAGAAAGCCAGGAAGTACATGTCGAACTTTGGTTTGTGCTTGGCATAATATGCGGCAAGCGTGACGATGGTAGCCGAGCCACTTGCATTGTCGTTGGCTCCCGCATAGAATATCTTTTTGCCGAGGTTGCCGATGTGGTCGTAATGAGCGGTAAAGACATAGCAGCTGTCGTGCCGCTCTCCCTCGATTTTTGAAATGACGTTGAAGCACTCGTAATCCTTCAGGAACTTGGCATCCACATTAAACTGGACGCGCTTCACACCCTCGATGGCTTCCGGAGTCACCCAGATGATGGGCTTGTCCACAACACGACTCGCATAGGCCTTGAAGAACTTGATGGGCGAGGGCCAAGTGTAGATGAGTCCGGCATTCGGAGCCTCACCATTCTTTTGCAAGCGCGAGAAGACCTGACTGTGCTTGTAGGTGAACCAGAACTCGCAAGCCACCAAACAATTCTGATACTCGGGTTTCGCAAGGTCGGCAAAGAGCTTGTCGGCATCGAAGTTGAGTGTATCTACGTGATAGACAGGAAATTCGCCCTTCACGCCTGGCGAGTATTCCCTCATCGAGAAGTCCACTCCCGGCACTAATTTCTTCCATCTTCCGTCTGCCATCATACCTCTTGCTTCCATCTTGCCGGCAAAGGTCTGGACATCGAGCGTGAAAGGCTGCGTCGTTATCTCGTCCACGCCAGCTTTCCTGTATTCCTTTTCCAGGAACTTGCCCGCCTTGTTGGCTCCGCCTTTCGCATAACCGCGGCCCTGATACTTCGCGGAACTCAGTTCCTTCACTACCTTCTTGTAGAGCGCCATATCCTGCGCATTTGCCTGCAAACCGAAAGCAAGCAGGACAATCAAAAATTTCTTCATAATTATTATCTTAATTTCTTATTCTCTTATTTTGCCAATTTCCCCTTCACATGATGCAAACCCTGCTCCAATGTCTTCGTTTCTCCATTAGGGAAAACAACCTCTGCCACACAGCCTTCAGGTATGAGGGTCGAGATTTCCATCTGCTTCCCTTTTTTATGGATGCTTATGGTAATTTTGCCGCTGACGCTCTCGATGGTGCATGAAGCCTCTTTCAGATATCCCAGTTGGGGACGGATGCGGAAGGTCTTGAACCCGGGCGAAGTCGGCTCAATGCCACAAACCTTCTGGCTCAAGATTGTCAAGGGGCCGCCACTCCACCCGTGATTGTACGTTCCCCAGCAAGAGTTGACCATCGGTTCACCCGGCTTGGGCTTTGTTCCTTCGGGCATCCAGTTTTCTGGTAATGTAGTCAGTCCGGGGAAATCCAGCATGGGCTTGTAGCGCTTGCGAATGCGGTCCAATCCCTGGTTGGCGGCATTCATCTGGAACAAGGCTTCCAGCACATATTTCTCCATATAGGGACTGGCGTGGTATTCCTTTGTCAAGCATTCGGTCAGAGCTTTGTATTTGTCTTCCGATGCCAATCCCGACACGACAGCAAGGGCATTTCCACGGTCATCGGTCTCGCCAGTATAGTCGGGCGAACGGTACGCGCCATCCTTCCAAAACCGCTTGTCGAAGTTGTCTGCCATCCTTTTCAACATGCCGCTTATCTGAGCTACATCACTCGCTTTTTCAAGGATTTTGGCGAGTTCAAGTTCACCCTTCAGAGCCAGATAATACCAGCAGTTCTGCAGTAGGAGTTGGTCGATGTTCTCGCCCCAATCGCCCCAGAACCAGTCGCCATGGCGCAGGATGGCAAGTCCGTCGGCATCTGTCTGCCAGACATCATGCAGATAACGATGCAGACGAGCATAATGTGTCCTGGCAAGCGAGAAGTCGCCTGCATAGAAGCATTGGGTATAGATGCCGTACCAGCCGCAAGTGGCCAGAATCTGCGAGGGCAGTTCCTTGTTCCAGTTTCCAGCCGGAACGGGCGAGTACATGACACCATCTGCCCGCTGCCAGTTGAACAGTTCGTTCAGTCCCTTGAAGCCCATCTGTGCGCCCTCGGGACTGAGCGCGTAATAAGCCTCGCCCAACTCGTTCACAGCATCGCCCCACCATTGTCCTCGCTCGCGGTCGGGACAGTCCATGAAGTTGTCCCTCATCGTGATGTAGAGGGTGCGTTGGGCACGAAGCCACAATTCGTTGAAGAACGGGTCGTCGCAACGGAAGGGTTCCACAAAGTCGCATCCATAACCCGTCTCGCGGAATTTCACCTCTTCCATCTCCACGCCCTTGGGCAGGATGTACCAAACCTCGTGCCCGTTGAACCATCCGAAATTCTCGTACTCCTGCTCGCCTTTGCGGGTAATGTACTCGCATCGGGGAGTGGCCGAGCCGCCTATCATGTGGACGTCTGTCTGGATCTTGACGAGCAGGCCATCGTCGGACGATTTCAGCCGCATATAAGGGGTGCATTGGCAGTTGTAGGGCAGACGGCAAACCAGGGTGTCGCCCCGTTGCTCCTTGCTTGCGTATTCCCGTAGCCCATGGTCTTTCCATTGTGGAATAGGTCTCTTCACCAGTTTTCCCAACGCGCAATTCTCCACATCGACGGGCAGCACTTCCTCCAGACCGTATGTGTAGCTGTTTTTGTACCACCCCTGTTCCTCCCTCCGGGCATCGAACCGGATATTGCTCTCGGAGATGCGGTAGTTGGGTTTGGGCTCGCCGGTCTCGCCATAGGCACCATAAACGGCCCCGCGCCACGATTTGTCGGAACAAATGTCCACGCCCTCTGCCCGGGCATCGAACAGCAAGCCAGCCGTTCCGCTGTTGACATGACTGAAACCATTCAGCCCGAAGTACCAGGTCTGCACGGCTATCAGGTTCTCGCCGGGCTTCAAGTAGGGAGCTATCTCCACCTCGTCGTAATAGCTGCTGTTGGGAGCCGGACCGCGTTTCAGTCCGCCCTCGAAGACTACCAGCCGCTCGTTGATGTAGAGCCAGTATTTCGAGTCCGTGGCTATTTTTGCCTTTACCGATGCCGGCACTTTCTCGACGTTTGCTTTCTTGCGCCAAAGCATCCACGTGTTGGGGCGGCTCTGGTGATGCTCCAAGGTCAGGTACTGCCCTTTCCATTCCTCGGTTTGTCCCAGAAATGGAATCAAAAAGACGCTGACCAGAAACAAATGTCGCAAATGGCTCATGTTTTATTATAGTTTTTGACGGACTATGCGCGTTTCGTGCGTTTTCTGCATGCAAAGATACTAATAATTCTGTTAAGTATGAGGGAAAAAACGGGCTCTTCTTTGAATATCGCTCACATAATCGTATATTTGCACCAGGAATGACAACAAAAGAACTATTATCAACCCTATTATACATCTATAAATCATGAGAAAACCCAGATTAGTCACACTCATGAGCTGTCAATGGGCAGACATGGACCTGGACACTTTGTGCAGTAAGGCCGCCCAGATGGGCTACGACGGCATCGAACTCGCCACTTGGGGCAACCATCTGGACCCCATTCGGGCAGCCCAGGACGATGCCTATGTGGAGGAGATAAAGGCCATTTTCCAGCGACACGGCCTTGTGGTGAAAGCGCTTTGCTCGCATGTCCCCAGCCAATGCGTAGGCGACTACAACGACCCGCGCCTGAACAACTTCGCCCCTGCCGAACTAGCTGACAACCCTGATGGCATAAGGGCTTGGGCCATCCGAACGATGAAAGCGACAGCCATTGCTGCCGCCAAGCTGGGCGCCTATTGCGTGACGGGCTTCGTGGGTTCGCCCATCTGGAAGTACATGTACTCGTTCCCTCAGACCACAGAAGAGATGATAGAGCGTGGATTCCAGGAGATATACGACCTGTGGTGCCCCATCCTGGAGGTCTTCCGCCAGTATGGCATCAAGTACTGCCTCGAGGTGCATCCCGCCGAGATTGCCTTCGACTACTACACCACAAAGCGCTTGCTCCAGAAGTTCCAGGACTGGCCCGAGTTCGGGCTGAACTTCGACCCGAGCCACCTTCAATGGCAGGGCATCTCGCCTCACCTCTTCCTGGAGGACTTCATCCACCGCGTCTATCATGTTCACATGAAAGACTGTGCCGTGACGCTGAACGGGCGCAACGGCCTTCTCTGCTCGCATATCGACTTTGGTGACATGCGTCGGGGCTGGAACTTCCGTTCCCTGGGTCATGGCGATGTCAATTTCGAAGAAATCATCCGCGTGCTGAATGCCTACAACTACGAGGGCCCGCTCTCCGTGGAATGGGAAGATTCGGGAATGGACAGAGAATATGGTGCGCGCGAGGCCCTGGAGTTTGTCCGCAAGATAGACTTCAAACCCTCCGACATCAAGTTCGACTCAGCAATCAAATCATAGAGGAGACAACGGACAACGGACAAAATTTTATAAATTTTCATATCATCATGACAGAAAGAAAACTCAGAATGGGCATGATCGGTGGCGGAGGAAACGCCATGATAGGCCCCATCCATCTGCGCGCAGCATTGATGGAGAACGATATCGAACTGGTTTGCGGTTGCTTCAGCCGCAACTACCAGACCTCGCTCTCTACGGGACTGGCTTGGCATGTTCCCGAGGAGCGCATCTACCACGACTACAAGGAGATGATGGAGAAAGAGGCCGCCCTTCCCCGCGGGGAGCGCATGGACTTCGTGGCCATCGTCACGCCCAACAAGGTGCACTACGAGCAAGCCGCTCTGGCGCTCGACATGGGCTTCGATGTCGTGCTGGACAAACCGATGACCTTCTCGCTGGAAGAGGCCTTGAAACTCCAAGAGAAAGTGGAGCGGACAGGCCTGACGCTTGCCCTCACCCACACCTATTCGGGCTATCCCGCCGTCAAGGAGATGAAGACGCGCATAGCCCAAGGTCAGCTGGGCAAGTTGCGCCGTGTCTATGTCGAGTACACGCAGGGCTGGCTCTCACAGCGCATCGAGCTGGAAGGCGGCAACAATGCGGGTTGGCGGACCGACCCCAGCCAGTCGGGCAAGGGAGGCTGCATCGGTGACATCGGAACCCATGCATGGCACCTCTCGGAATACGTCACGGGCGAGAGGGTGACAGAGCTTTGTGCCGAACTCAACACGTTTGTCCAGGGACGCCCCATCGATGACGACGCAGCGGCTTTCCTGCACTACACGAACGGCGTCAAAGGCGTGCTTCATGCCACACAGATTGCAGCCGGCGAGGAGAACCGGATAGTCATTCGCGTCTATGGCGAGCGGGGCGGCCTGGAGTGGCACCAGATGGAACCCAACACGCTGATAGCGCGCTGGGCCGACCGTCCCACGGAACTGATTCGAACGGGCAACGGGTATATGGGCGACCTGGCAAAGTGGAACACACGAACTCCTGGCGGGCATCCCGAGGGCTACATCGAGGCCTTCGCGAACATCTACCGCAACTTCGCCAAGACCGTTCGCGCCAAAGCGAAGGGGGAGACGCCTTCGCCCGAGAGTCTGGACTTCCCGAACGTCTACGACGGCGTCCGCGGCCTGCAGTTCATCGAGACGATGGTAGCTTCCAACCAAAGCAAAGAGTGGGTTAATTGGATGGAAGTTTAGCTTACTGCTTACTGCTTACCGCTTACTAGGTTTTCGAGCCCACTTTTAAGCCGTAAGCTTATAAGCTCATAAGCTAGCTAATCGGTTCCACATGCACGACCACGTGCGTCTGTTCGCCATATTGTTGCCTTAGCAAGTCCTCTATCGCCGTGGCCTTGTCGTGCGCCACGAGGAGCGGGACATTCCCGTCCATCAAGATGTGCAGCTCGATGGCATAGTGGTTGCCTATTCTGCGAGTCCTCAGGTCGTGAGGCTCCTCCACCCCCTCCACCGATGCGGCCAGCTGCAGAATCTCCTGCTCCACCTCGTCCGGGAGCGACTGCTCCGTCAAGTCCCCTATCCCGCCTCGCAGCAAGTCGAGCGACACCTTCGCGATGAAGATGCCCACCACCACCGAGGCCAAGGGGTCGAGCACCGCCCATTTCCGCCCCAGGAAGATGGCGCCGCCAATGCCCAGAGCCGTACCGATTGAGGACAGCGCGTCGCTGCGATGGTGCCACGCGTTCGCCTCCAGGGCCTGCGAATCCAACTGCTTCGCCTTCTTGATCGAGTAGCGGAAAGTGGCTTCCTTTATAAAGATGGAGAGCAGAGCGGCCATGAGCGCCAACCAGCCCGGAGCCTCCAACGGCTCGCCCTTCAGCCATGCGAAAATCTTCATCGAGCCCCCATATACGATGCCCAGGGCCACAGCCAGCAGCATGAAGCCGATGACGGTCAGGGCCAGCGTCTCGTACTTGCCGTGCCCGTAGTCGTGCGAGCGGTCCTTGGGTTTGGCGCTGATACGGACGAAAGCCAGCACGATGATGTCCGTCACGAAGTCCGAGAGCGAATGGACCGCATCGGCCACCATAGCGGCACTGTGTCCCAAGATGCCCGCCACGAACTTGAAGACCAGCAGCAGCGCGTTCATCACTCCGCCCCACAAAGTCACCCTGCATATTTCCCTGCTTCTTTCCATCAGAAATCAAATATACGAGCACAAAGTTACGAATAAGCGAGCGAAATACCAAATTTTTTTGAGTATTTCCGAGCGAAAGGACTCCGGATTTGCCGCCTGCTCCGCGACTAAAATCGCGCCTTGGTGCGCTCCAATTGGTGCTCAGGCGCTTAGCGGAGGTCCGTTGACTGTTGTCGTTCATTCTCTCTAGTGTGACGATTGCGTTTGTCACGTTTGACGTTTGCATTTGTCTAGTGTGACGATTGCGATTGTCGCGTGTGTCATCCGGATTGACAGTACAAGGACAGTGCAAGCCGAGTGCAA
>CACZBC010000011.1 GCA_902779315.1 uncultured Bacteroidales bacterium
AGCCGCTTCAACCTGCCCATCCAGTTCCGGCTCAGCGCGCGTCAGGAAGGGAATAGCCCCCAATAACAATGCTTATAGTTTTTAGAAGTTAATAATTTGACGCCATACAGCTCCTTCGTTGCGAAACGAAGGAGTTTTTTGTTGTTTCCTATTCCTTAATTAATACTAAAAATTCGGTATTATTTGCGATGGATTGGGCTTTTTTTGCTATATTTGCACGCGAAATAACTAAGCAAAGGAAGATATGGGATTCTTTAATTTCTTTACCAAAGAGAAGAAGGAAACGCTCGACCAGGGCCTCGAGAAGACGAAGGAAAGTTTCTTCGGCAAACTGACGCGTGCCGTTGCAGGCAAGTCGAAGGTGGATGACGAGGTGCTCGACAACCTGGAGGAAGTCCTTGTTACAAGCGACGTAGGCGTGGATACAACCCTCAACATCATCAAACGAATCGAGGCTCGAGTGGAGCGCGACAAGTACGTCACGACTGACGAACTCAACAACATTCTTCGCGATGAAATCGCACAATTGCTCACGGAAAACAACACAGACGACACTGAAGGCTTTCAAATCCCTGCCGACAAAAGGCCCTATGTTGTCCTTGTCGTGGGTGTGAATGGTGTGGGCAAGACCACAACTATAGGCAAACTCGCCTATTGGAGCAGATAAGTATTTGGGGCGAAAGGATCGGCGTTCCAGTCATCAAGCAAAAGATGGGAAGCGACCCTGCCAGCGTGGCTTTCGATACGTTGAACAGCGCAATTGCAAACGGCGCAGATGTCGTCCTCATCGATACTGCAGGCCGTCTTCACAACAAGAAAGGCTTGATGGACGAGCTTTCAAAGATAAAGCGTGTCATGCAGAAACTTATGCCTGATGCACCTCACGATGTGATGCTTGTGCTTGATGGCAGTACCGGACAGAACGCTTTCGAGCAGGCCAAACAATTCACTTCCGCAACTGAAGTGACGAGCATGGCCATCACCAAGCTTGACGGAAGTGCCAAAGGTGGCGTAGTCATCGGCATTAGTGACCAGTTCAAGATACCTGTTCGCTACATCGGCTTAGGTGAACGGGCAGAAGACTTGCAACCATTCAATCGTAGAGAGTTTGTTGATTCACTCTTCAAGAAATGAAGTCTCGCACGATAGACATAATAACGCTTGGATGCAGCAAAAACCTTGTTGACAGCGAGAAGCTCATCCGTCAGTTAGAACTGAACGGCTTCAATGTGACGCACGACGCGGATGAACCTAAGGGGGAGATTGCGATTGTAAATACCTGCGGTTTCATCGGCGATGCAAAGGAAGAAAGCATCAACATGATACTGGAACTTGCCAGGCGAAAAGAGCAGGGCAAGTTAAAGCAGCTAATCGTGATGGGATGCCTTTCTCAGCGCTACTTCGAGGAACTCAAGCAGGAGTTGCCTGAAGTGGACCGCTTCTATGGGAAGTTCGATTGGGAACGAATCATCACAGACCTGAACGGAACCTATCACAAGGAAGCCTCCAACGAACGACGTCTCACGACACCTTCGCATTATGCCTATTTGAAGATAAGCGAAGGCTGTAATCGGCATTGTGCTTATTGTGCAATACCCATCATCACAGGTAAGCAAAAGTCCCATTCCATCGAGGAAATCGTAGCTGAAGTGGATAGTTTGGTGGCGAAGGGCGTCAAGGAGTTTCAGGTGATTGCCCAAGAGTTGACAGGTTATGGAACTGACCTCTATGGCAAGCAAATGATAGCCCCGCTCATCGACCGCATAGCCGAGGTGCCTGGCGTGGAATGGATAAGGCTTCATTACGGCTATCCTGCCCGTTTCCCTTGGGAACTCTTGGAGGTGATGAAGCGACACGATAACGTCTGCAAGTACCTCGATATTGCTCTCCAACACATTTCCGACAACCAACTTTCGGCTATGCGGAGGCACATCACAAAGCAAGAAACCTACGATTTCATCGAGAAAATCCGAAAGGAAGTGCCAGGCATTCATCTTCGTACAACACTTATGGTAGGTTTCCCAGGCGAGACCGACGAGGACTTCCAAGAACTCATCGACTTCGTCAAGTGGGCCAAGTTCGAACGAATGGGTGCCTTCGCCTACAGTGAAGAGGAAGGAACCTATGCTGCAGAACATTACAAGGACGATGTTCCAGAAGAGGTAAAACAGGCGCGTCTCAGCAAGTTGATGCGTGTTCAACAGCAGATAAGCGCCGATGTTCAGGAGAATAAGGTAGGACATACGCTGAAAGTCATCATTGACCGCGAGGAAGGTGATTACTTTATAGGTCGGACAGAGTTTGACTCGCCAGAGGTTGACCCGGAGGTTCTCATTAAGAGAAGCCCAACTTTCAATCTCCGTCCAGGCCAGTTCGTTAAGGTAAAGATGGAAAGTGCCGATGAATTCGACCTTTTTGGACAAGTTATAGAATCATCAAATTAAGACATTATACTATGAACAACAAAGAATTTATTGCCGACTTGGCAAATCGCACCAAGTTGGGCAGCAGGGAGGTCGGTTCTCTTGTGAACGCTACCGTTTCTGCCATTATTGGTGAATTAGCGGAGGAGAACACAATTGCCATTCCGGGTTTCGGTTCCTTTGAGGTCAAGAAGAAGTTGGAACGCGTATTGGTTAATCCAACTACCAAGCAGCGTATGCTCATTCCACCGAAGATGACGGTGAACTTCAAACCCAATACTTCGTTGAAATCAAAAGTGAAATAAGACTATGGCAGCTAAGATAAACCTCCAGCAACTTGCCAAGATATTGGCACAGAAGAAGGACATCCCTCAGCGGGATGCTGAAACGTTCCTCAAAGAGTTCTTCGACTCCATCATTCAGAATGTAACCACTGATAAACTTGTGAAGGTTAAAGGATTGGGAACATTCAAACTCATCGAAGTTCTCGACCGCGAGAGCGTCAACATAAATACTGGCGAGCGCATTGTTATTCCTGGACATACAAAACTCTCATTTGCCCCCGAAAATGCTCTGAAGGACCTCATCAATAAGCCTTTTGCCGATTTTCAGGCAGTTGTCCTCAACGAGGGTACAAGCGTCGAAGAAATGGAGTGGACTCCCTCCGACTCCACCTCAAAAGAGGAGGATAATGAACCAGAACCTGTCCCCGAGCCAGTCCAAGCATTTACTCCAGTTCCAGAGCAGAAAGAAGAACCGAAGTCGGAATCCATGCCAACACCAGAGCCAACGTCCATTCCTGTGTCTGAACCAAAGGCTGAGCCTAAGTCAACGGACGAATGCAAGGGTAAAAAGTTCAATTGGAAGAAGACAATGGCATGGATTTTAGGCCTTCTGCTTCTTTGCGTGATTGCTTATTTCATAGCTCGTTCCTTGACACAAAAGCCTGCAAACGCGGAGCCGGCAGTAGTGGAGCCGCAAGTGGAAGCTCCAGTTGAAGAAGCATCTGCTCCCGAGATTGAGTACGCTCAGGTTCCAGGTGGAGAGTATAAAATTGTCGGAACTCGCAAGACACATGTCATGAAACCTGGTGACTATCTCGCCAAGATTGCGCGAGAGGAGTATGGCGACAAGGAGTATGCCAAGTATATCATCGTCCACAACGACTTCCCCGACCCTGACAACATTCCTGTCGATATGGAAATAAAACTCCCCGAACTTGAGAGGATAGAGTGATAATCTTATAAACAAGGTAATTTTAACAGAATTAAACACAGCTATAACTTTATTTATCATTTCTCGCTTGGCAGATAAAAGAGTAAGCAGTAATTTTGTGCCCGAAATAAAAATATACATTATTAATTATTATGGCAGAATCAATTGACATTCGCGAATTAAACGAACGAATAGAAAGACAAAGTGGCTTCGTCACGAATCTAGTGACGGGCATGAATCAAGTGATTGTTGGGCAGAAGCATCTCATCGAATCGCTCCTCATCGGTCTTCTCAGTGACGGACATATCCTGTTGGAAGGTGTGCCTGGTCTGGCTAAGACAATGGCTATCAAGACGCTGGCCCAGTTGGTTGACTCCAAGTTCAGCCGCATCCAGTTTACGCCCGACTTGCTTCCCGCCGACGTTATCGGCACGATGATTTACAGTCAGAAGGACGAGAAGTTCCTCGTAGAGCAAGGCCCCGTCTTCGCCAACTTTGTGCTGGCCGACGAGATAAACCGTGCTCCGGCAAAGGTGCAGAGTGCTCTGCTCGAGGCTATGCAGGAGCGTCAGGTCACTATCGGCAAAAACACTTTCAAGTTGCCGAAACCTTTCCTTGTGCTCGCCACACAGAACCCCATCGAACAAGAAGGCACTTATCCTCTGCCCGAGGCTCAAGTCGATCGTTTCATGCTCAAGGTGGTCATTGACTATCCGAAACTCGAAGAGGAGAAACTCATCATCCGTCAGCAGATTAAGGGCGACGCTCAGGAAGTGAAGCCCGTGATGGGAACTGACGAGATAATGAAGGCTCGTGAGATTGTCCGCGAAGTTTATCTCGACGAGAAGATTGAACAGTATATCGCTGATATCGTGTTCTGCACGCGTTATCCCGAGAAGTATGGCCTGAAGGAAATCAAGGACTACATCGAGTTCGGCGGTTCACCTCGTGCCAGCATCAACTTGGCTTTGGCAGCCCGTGCCTTTGCATTCATCAAGAGGCGAGGCTATGTCATTCCCGAGGACGTTCGCAGCGTGGCTCACGATGTGCTCCGTCACCGCATTGGTCTCACTTATGAAGCTGAGGCGAACAACGTTGTCAGTGAGGAAATCATCAGCAAGATTGTCAATAAGGTTGAAGTGCCCTAAAGCAATTCATAATTCTCAATTCATAATTCATAATCAAGAGCGAGAATTGGAAACAAGTGAGATTCTAAAGAAGGTCAGGCAGATTGAGATTAAGACTCGAGGTCTGAGCAGCAATATCTTTGCAGGCGAGTATCATTCTGCCTTCAAGGGGCGCGGCATGACTTTCTCCGAAGTGCGCGAGTACCAGTACGGTGACGACATTCGCGACATCGAGTGGAATGTGACGGCTCGTTTCGGAAAGCCGTACGTCAAAGTCTTCGAGGAGGAGCGTGAACTGACAGTTATGCTGCTGGTTGACGTCAGCGGAAGCCTCGACTTCGGTTCCGTCAAGCAGTTTAAGCGTGATATGGTGACTGAGATTGCTGCCACGCTTGCTTTCTCTGCCATTCAGAACAACGACAAGATAGGCGTCATCTTCTTCTCCGACAAGATAGAGAAGTTCATCCCACCCAAGAAAGGTCGCAAACATATCCTTTATATCATTCGCGAACTCCTTGACTACAAGCCCGAGAGTCAGCAGACGAACATCGCCTACGCCCTTGAATACATGACGAGAGCCATCAAGCGACGTTGCATTGCCTTCGTGTTGAGCGACTTCCTCGACCAGCATCCCTTCCTGCAGCCGCTGTCCATCGCTGCTCACAAACATGACGTTGTTGCCATTCAGGTTTATGATAAACGTGTTGCAGAGCTGCCGAACATTGGACTCTTGAAGGTGCATGATGCTGAGACGGGACAGGAGCAGGTGATTGACACAAGTAGTAGTGCTGTCAGGAATGCGCAGGCAAAGTGGTGGAAGGAACAGTCGATGCGACTCAAGGACACCTTCAGTCGCAGTCAGGTCGATGCCGTCAGCGTGCGAACCGACCAAGATTATGTGAGTGTGTTAAGAGGTCTTTTTGCAAATCGTAAGTAGTTATGAGCGTGAAACGACAATTATTAATCATAGCATTTTGTGTATTATCTGCCAGCGTCAAGGCGCAGGTCCAGGTCGATGTGAAGATAGATTCCTTAGAACTCTACATCGGTCAACAGACAGGCCTCACGCTTTCTGTCACTCTCGATGCAAAGCAGAAGCTCCGGATGCCCGATATCAAGAAAGGACAGGAACTCATTCCGGACGTTGAGGTCGTTGAGGTCGGAAAACTCGATACTGCTATCCTCAACGACGGCAAACGTATGACAATCAGCCAAGCCTACACCATAACGGCTTGGGATTCTGCGTTTTATTACCTTCCACCAATGGAGGTGATGGTTGATACCACACGATATGAATCGAAGAGCCTTGCGCTGAAAGTCTATACGGTCGACGTCGATACACTCCACCTCGACCAGTTCTTCCCGCCAAATGACATCATGGAGTTGCCCTTCCTGTGGGAAGAGTGGCGAATGGTAGCGCTTGGAAGCTTCTTGTTCCTGTTGATGCTGGCTTGCATTGCATACCTTTGGTATCACGTCAAGCACGGCAAACCCATCGTTCGCTTCATTCGTAGAAAGAAGAAACTGCCACCCCATCAAGTCGCGATGACAGAGATAGAGCGCATCAAGAGCGAGCGGAAATGGGCAGAGGAGGACAGCAAGGAATACTACACCCTGTTGACCGATACCCTTCGCAACTACATTCGCGACCGCTACGGATTCAATGCGATGGAGATGACGTCGAACGAAATCATTGAACGACTTATTTCTGAGAACAACGAAGAGGCACTCGACGAGCTGCGCGAGATATTCCGCACAGCCGACCTCGTCAAGTTCGCGAAGTGGAGTACGCTCATCAACGAAAACGACGCAAACCTTGTCGCTGCAGTAGAATACGTCAATCAGACAAAGATAGAAGTTGATCCGAATGCCAAGCCCGAACCTGAAATCATCAAGGAGACAGACCAAAAACGACTCACGCAAGTCAAGATGATGCGTGTTGCAATAGGTGTACTTGCTGTTCTCTCTGTTGCTTTGCTGGCTTGGATAATCTGGCGTTCGGCAGACCTTTTAATGTAAAGTCATTGAACATTGAACATTGACCATTGAACATCATGACATTTGAAAACCCGCTATATCTGCTTTTGTTGCTGCTGGCAATACCTTATATAATATGGTATTGGTTCAAGCATAAAGCTTCGACACCTTCCATCCGAGTCAGCAGCACAGAGGCTATGTTCAAAGCCCCCAAGAGTCTGAGGCAGAGATTGTTGCATTTGCCGCTCCTCTTAAGGCTTGCCTGCTACACGTTTGCCGTTATTGCTTTGGCAAGACCACAAACCTCGAATAGCTGGAGCAGCAAGCATACTGAAGGCATAGACATCATGCTTTGTATGGACGTCAGCACCAGTATGCTCGCCGAAGACCTGAAGCCCAACCGCATCGAGGCAGCGAAGAATGTTGCCCTCGAGTTTATTAGTGGACGCCCAGACGATAATATCGGCCTCACGCTCTTTGCCGGAGAGGCCTACACACAATGTCCCATGACCGTTGACCATGCGGTTCTGCTGAACTTGCTGAACGGCACAAAGGTCGATATGGCACAGCGCGGTCTCATCGAAGACGGTACTGCGATAGGCATGGGCATGGCGAATGCTTTGTCGCGACTCAAGGACAGCAAGGCGAAGAGCAAGGTCATCATCCTGCTCACTGACGGCTCAAACAACTGCGGACAGATCAGTCCCAATACGGCAGCCGACATCGCAAAGAGCTTCGGCATACGCGTCTATACCATCGGCGTCGGCACAAACGGCACGGCCCCCTATCCTTGGCTCGTTGGCGGACGCATAGAATACCAAAATGTACCTGTGGAGATTGACACGAAGACGCTTGCCACGATTGCCCGCAAGACTGATGGCGAGTTCTATCGCGCCACGAATAATCAGAAGTTGCACGAAGTCTATCAGGAAATCGACAAGTTGGAGAAGACCAAGATGAATGTCCGGCAGTACTCCAAGCGCTACGAAGCCTATGGAATGTTCCTGCTCATCAGCGTCCTTTGTCTCTTGCTGGAAATCCTGTTGAGGAATACTGTATTGAAGAGAATCCCGTAAATAGTAAATCGTTAAATCGCAGATATACACGATGTTTCGCTTTGCAAGTCCACAATACTTATATTTGTTGTTAGTGCTCGTAGCACTGGCAGCTATACATTATTATATTATATACAAGAAGAAAAGGCAGGTTAAACGCTTTGGCGACCCAGAGCTGACCAAGCAACTCTTCCTTGGTGTGTCGCGTTGGAGGCCTGAACTGAAGTTCTGGCTTGCAATGGCAGCTTTGGCATCTTTTATTGTTGCCTTGGCTCGTCCGCAGTTCGGCACTCGCCTCGATACCCGCGAACGCGTTGGCATAGAGGCAATTATCGCGCTTGACGTCAGCAATTCGATGTTGGCTGAAGACGTGAAGCCCAATCGTTTGGAAAAGGCGAAGATGATGGTGAGCAACATGGTGGACGGCATGAAGGACGATAAGATCGGCCTGATTGTCTTTGCTGGCCAGGCTTTCGTGCAATTGCCTATCACAAGCGACTACGTGAGTGCCAAGATGTTCCTCGAGACCATCTCGCCTTCGATGATGAGCGTTCAAGGCACGGATGTTGCAGAAGCTATCAACCTTTCGATGCGCAGCTTCACTCAACAGGAAGATGTTTCCAGAGCCATCTTCGTGATAACGGATGGCGAGGACAACGAGGCTAGGGGTGTTGAGGCTGCGAAACAGGCCGCTTCGAAAGGTGTTCGCGTCTATGTTTTGGGTATCGGAAATCCTGGTGGAGCACCCATTCCCATTCCTGGAACAGGCCAGTATATCATTGATGATGAGGGCAATACGGTCATTTCGAAGTTGAGCGAGGAGATGTGTCGCGAGATAGCTACGGCTGGAAACGGTTCCTACATTTACGTCGACAACAGCAGTTCGGCTCAGAAGAAGCTTTCGGAGCAGGTTGACAGACTGGCCAAAGCCAAGATGGAGAGCCAGATTTACAGCGAATATGACGAGCAGTTCCAGGGCTTCATCCTCATCGGACTGGTGCTTTTGCTCCTCGATGTCTTCCTGCTTGAAAGGGAGAGCAAATCGACCTGGCTCAGCAATCTTTTCCGTCGAGGACGTCCTGCAGCGATGCTTATCCTGTTGATTTTCAGCCTGTCGGTAACGGCTCAAACGGATAGAGACTTCATTCGTCGCGGCAATCGCTTAATGCGAGACAGTGTTTACGATAAGGCTCAAGTTCAGTATCAGAAGGCTATTGAGAAGGACAACACGAATCCCATCTCGCACTTCAACCTCGGAAATGCGCTTCTCTATCAGAACAAAGCCGAAGATGCCATGAAGGAGTACGAGACGGCGGCTCGATTGGAGAAGGACAAAGGTCGCCTCGCCCAGATTTATCACAATATGGGTGTGGTCTTGCAGGCTGCCAAGCAGTTCGACAAGGCAGTCGCCTGTTATCGGAATTCCCTGCGAAACGACCCCACGAACGATGAGACGCGATACAACTATGCCTTGAGTCTCTTCCAACTCAAGAAGAATCAGGGCGGTCAGGACAATCAGGATCAGCAGAAAGACGACAAGGGTCAGGACGAGAAACAGGAAAAGCAACAAGAACAACAAAAGCAACAAGATAAAAAAGACGAGCAGCAGCAACCGCAACCTCAGCAAGACCAGATGAGTCGCGAGAATGCCGAGCAGATGCTGAATGCAGCTATGCAAGACGAGAAAGCCACACAGGAAAAGATTCAGCAGGCTCAGCAAAAACGCCAGCAAAAACAGCTGCAGAAACAATGGTAAAATAGGATGATCAAAAACAACACTAGTGTCGTTGCCAAACATCAAACGTGACGATTGCCATCGTCACACTAGTAAATTGCCATCGTCACACTATACGTTTGCCATCATAACACTATACGTTGAAAGAGATACCACAAGATGAAAAGACTTTACACGATATTCACACTCTTGTTCCTTGCGTTAAGTCCTGTCTTTCCGCAAGTTACGCTCAAGGTTCAGGCGCCCAATCAAGCCGAAGTCGGGCAGAGAATCCGCATCAGTTATGTCGCCAACACGCAGGACATCGAAGACTTCCAGGTGGGGGACTTCGAGGGCTTCAACGTCCTTTATGGTCCTAGCACCAGTCGCTCGAGCAATTTCTCGATGGTGAACGGCCGCACAACTCAAAGCAGTTCTACAACCTTTACCTATACCGTCGTACCCACTTCCGAGGGAACAGTCAAGGTGCCTGCAGCAACAATCAAAGTTAACGGAAAAGCCATAAAGAGTGGAACCTCCAGCATCGAAGTGTTGCCTGCAAGTCAGCAACAGAGCCAACAACCTCAGAATCAGCAACAAGGAAGCAATCCTCGCCAGCAACGTCAGCAGCAAAATGCTTCCAGCTCAGGTCAGATCAGCGGTAGCGACCTCTATATGACCGTTACTGCAAACCGAAAGAAAATCTACGAACAAGAAGCTGTGATGCTGACTTACAAGCTCTACACACTTGTGAATATCCAGCAAATCTCTGGCGAAATGCCCCAGATAGACGGTTGTCACGTCCAAGAACTTGACCGATCTGCACAAATGACGCTCAAGTACGAACGCGTTAACGGCAGGAACTACGGTACAGCCGTCTGGAAACAATATGTCGTCTTCCCTCAGAAAACGGGCAAGATAAAGATTCCCAGCATCACTTTCGACACGCAAGTCGAGGTGCAGAACCATTCGATGGATCCCTTCGACATATTCTTTGGCGGCGGAAGTCTCTCGCAAATGGTTCGTAAACAAATCGTTGCACCAGCCGTTGAGATTGACGTGATGCCCCTCCCAACGCCAAAGCCTGAAAACTTCTCAGGTGCTGTAGGAAAGTTCTCTGTGTCTGCCACTCTCACTCCAGACCAGGTGAATGCCAACGATGCCGCAACCCTTCGACTCGTCGTCTCAGGTCAGGGCAATATGAAACTCATGAAAGCTCCGACGGTTCGATTCCCTCAGGACTTCGAAGTCTATGATCCTAAGGAGAATAACAAGACGACAAATACGGCAACGGGGGCTAAGGGAAACATCATTTACGACTATGTTGTCGTTCCTCGTCACGGCGGAAAATTCTCGATTCCACCAGTGGAATTCTGTTATTTCGACCCTGAACAGGAGCGTTATAACACGGTTCGGACCGACTCCTTCCACCTCGCAGTTGCCAAAGCAAAAGGCCAACCAGTCGCTTACTCTCGCGAACAAGAGGATCTTAACGTGCTAAGTAACGACATTCGCTTCATCAAGTTGGGCGAGTACACTAGCGAAGACGAGGATGATTTCTTCGGAACTTCCTCATATTGGCTCACTTATCTGTTGCTCTTCCTTGCCTTCGTCGCAGCTTTCCTATGGTTGAGACACCAACAGAAACTCAATCCGAATTCGTGGAGCGTGAAGGGTAAGAAGGCAGGCAAAGTGGCTTCTCGACGACTGAAAAAGGCTTCGAAACTCTTGCACACCAAGGACGATGCCGCTTTCTACGACGAAGTAATGCGCGCTTTGCTTGGTTATGCAGGCGACAAACTGTCCCTCCCGACTAACGAACTCAACAAGGAGAATGTCATATCTGGTCTTACATCGAGAGGTGTGGAACAGGAAGTTGTAGATTCCTTCATTGCAGTCCTGAGCGATTGTGAGTTCGCTCGATATGCTCCGACTGCCGATACGAACCTTGCAAAAGAGAAGATTTACCAGCAGGCATCAGATGTAATTACGCGGATGAATGCCTCGCTCAAGTCACACAAAATATAAGAAAATCACGATGAAACCGTATATTTTTGCAATTTTCCTGGCGCTTTCCTCTCTCTCGATGTTTGCTGCCAGTCCTGCCGAAACGAAGACTTTGGCCGACACTGCTTATGTACAAGGTGATTACGAGAAGGCCGTCAAGCTTTATGGCAAATTGGCTGAGCAAAGTCCGAATGCTGAGGTCTTCTATAACCTTGGTTGTGCCTACTATCGTCTTGACGATATTGCGCATGGTGTCCTTTGGTTCGAACGTGCTTTGAAACTCGATCCGAGCAACAAGGACGTTCTCTTCAACCTCGAACTGGCTCGCACGAAGACCATCGACAAGATTATTCCGCAGCATGAATTCATTCTGTTCACCTATTTTCGCAGCATGACGAACTGGTTCAGCCTTCGTACCTGGATCATTATCGGCTTGGTGTCCTTTGTCCTCATGCTCGTTACCTTGCTTCTTTTCTGGGCTTCCGACAGCATATTTGTGCGGAAACTTGCCTTTTCATCGGCAATTTTGCTTTTGCTCATCTCCATACTTGCCAACGTTTGTGCCCTGCAACAAAAGAACTTCAAGCAGGTTCATACTAGCGGAATCATCATTTCTCCAGCCGTTACAGTCAAGAGTACACCAGCCGACAACGGTAACGATCTCTTCGTTCTTCACGAGGGAAGTAAGGTCGAAATCCTCGATAGCAGCCTCAAGGAATGGTGCGAAGTGAGCATTGCTGACGGCAAACAAGGCTGGATTCCAAAGAAGTCATTCAGCCTCATTTAAGGTTAAAGCATCCATCCATTCAAGATAATTCAGATGAAAGTCAAAGCCACCCTTCTCCTCACTATTGCCCTTTTCATCGCTTGTTCCACGGTCGATGAAAGGAATGCAATGGTTGTATCGGAGAACAACGACTTGGCTTATCGTCTGCGCTATACAGACATTTCGGCATCCTTGCAGGCTGCGAAGAAAGCTTACTCATGTTCTTCTGGAGATCCTGACGGCAAAGCAGAAGCCCTTAACAACATGGCGTACGTCTCTTATCAACAGATGCGCTACGACCAGACGCTTCATCTCTTGCAACATGTATATCGTTTCAGTCGAAACCAACTTGAGCTGCTTTGTGCTGATGTGCTGTCAATGAAGGTGATGCAACGTATCGGGCGAGGCAAGTCGTTCTTCGATGCTCGTCTTCGTGCCCAGAAACGTCTCAGCCGTATCCTCTCCGAAGAGAGCACCCTTACTGAGCGCCAGAAGCATCGTCTCCATTATGCTTTGACTGAGCTCCACATCGTGGCTTCTACCTATTATTATTATCTCGGTCAGGACAGCGCAGCTCGAAGCGAGATTCAGGAAGCTGCTCAATACGTGAACCTTGAGACTGATACGACGCAATGGCTTTACTACCATTATATGATGGGTAGCGGTGGACTTATTGATGGCAATCCCGAGGAGGTGACTGTCACGGAGTTTAACCATCTTTTCCGCGTCTATACACTTGCCAAAGCCAATCATTTCACCTATTTTGAGGCAAATGCTTTGCAATCGCTTTCGGCTATGGTCGCTGATTCAGTTCGCGCAAGTTGGGTTAAGCAACAACGTATTGACGCGTATAGTTACCTTTATGGAGAACATCTGCAGTGGCAAAAGGATAGTACACTTTCCCTTCGATACCAGTTTGCAGCTGCTTTGTCGCATCACTCCATTGCCCTGTTCCAGCAGTATCGCGACCTTTTCCAGACGGCTTGTGCAATGAGAACTTTAGGTGAGGTTTACTTCACAGCCGAACATTATGATGAGGCGCTCAAAAGTTTCCGTAAGGCTCTTCATCTTGCTTCTGACTACAGACGGTCGCCTTACCAGGTAACTCCTTGGTTGGCAGGCATTCACGAGAACCTCAGCCTTACTTATAGTGCCCTCGGTGATAAGTTGAGTGCGGACAATCATCGTAATATCTATCTTGACTTGCTTGATGAATCTCGCCAGAACAAAGAGTTAGACAGCCGAAAAGCATTGCTGAAACAAGAAGCCAAGGGCGAACGAGTTCAGTTCTTCTTCTTGTTGTCGCTTGTAATATTAGTTGTTGTCCTTTCCATAATATATTATAGGCAGCTCAAACGACGCTCGCTTTCTTTCGAGAAGCAAGTTCGTGAGATTGGTTCCAGTGACGATTATAAGCAGGCAAAACACCAGCTTCAGAAACTTTTACAAGAGAGTGAGGAGCACTTAGAAGAGAGTAGGGAGGAATGCGAAGTCATGCGTCAACGCATCCTTAATGAACAGAAACGGCACATCCTTCAACGTACAAAGTTATCTGTAGTTTATGCCATTATTCCGTACTTGGACAGGGTTATTGCAGAAGTTAAAAAACTCGATGAAATGGGTGAAAATGTGCCAAAACATCTTTCTTATATCCAAGAATTGTGTTCTGGCATGATGACCATCAATGACCGACTGACTTCATGGATTCAGATGCAACAGGGAAAACTCGGTCTTCAAGTGTCTCGCTTCCCACTCAACGAAGTCTTCAGTGTTATTTCCATGCAGCAGCATGCATTTGCTCAGCAACAACTCACGCTCGAAATCCCTGAGTCAGATATATGGGTAAAAGCAGACAAGGCTCTGACACTCTTCATGGTTAACACTCTTGTCGACAATGCCCGTAAGTTCACGCCTGCAGGTGGAAAGGTGACAATATTGGCCGATTCCATCGACGATTATGTTGAAATCAGTGTCTGTGACACAGGTATTGGCCTCCCTCAGGAAGATGTGCAAGTTCTTAACAGCAGCAAAGTTTATGATCCTAATCGCATTGGCACGAAGAATGCAAGCAAAGGTTTCGGTTTCGGTATCATGAATTGCAAAGGCATTATCAATAGTTATAAGAAGCTTTCATCGCTTTTCAATGTCTGCGACTTTGGTGTTGAGAGCCAAGAAGGGAAGGGAAGTCGTTTCTGGTTCCGTTTGCCCAAAGTGTTGTCTTTGCTCTTCTTTATATTTACTCTCTTTGCTCATGCAATGCCACAACGTTGCTACGAGTTTTTTGATTCCACCTATAACGCTAATCTTCTGGGAAGATATGCTGATGCATGGCTTTATGCTGATAGTGCCATTAAACTAGTAGAAGCGCCGATTGACACATCATTGCTAGTATCACTTTATAATGAGCAGGCCATCGCGGCTCAGGCTCTTGGAGATTGGGATGCGTATAGACTGAGTAATGCGGAATGTGTTCGTTTGCATCGCCTTTTCAGTACCGACCGTTCGCTTGCTTCCGATTGTCAGCGGCTTGAGAAGATGAATGAAGACTCTCACGTTCTTTATGTCTTGATTGTCTTGTTGCTCATCGCCTCCCTTGCTTTGTTCTATATGATTGTGCTGCGTCATCGTCTCCGTCACCGTGCTTCGCTCGACGACCTTTATCAGCGACTTTCCTCCGTTCTTCGTTCTTTCCCCAAGAATGCAGAAACCTTGGCAGATGAGTTGCAGGATATTTCCCACAATCTCGACCAGCCGCAGCTTCGTCAGTCCGTCCATGAGTTACACCATAAGTTCTCCTCTGCTTTGGATAAGTTGCACGGAAATAGTGGTTTTATCGAAGGATTTGAGGAAAAAGCACAGAAGCAACGCTTCGAACACGACCGTTTGTATGTGATGAATCAGATACTCGATAACTCGCTGAGCACCATCAAGCACGAGACGATGTATTTCCCCTCTCGCATTAAACAAATTGCTGATGATATGCAGCAGAATGGCATCGATCCAGATACACATCGCACTCTTCTCGACCTCGTAACATATTATCGCAACATTTATATGTTGCTTTATGAACAGGCTCAGCGTCAGACCGACCAAAGTGTATTACGCTTGCAACCTGTTGCTGTGAGTGACCTTATTACGTACGCCTCTGAAGTTTGTAATGTTGAAACTCACTCAATGAAGGCTTATGTAAAGGGCGACGAAACACTTTTGCATCTGCTTTTTGACCAATTGTTCTCAGTAGTGCCAGAAGACAGTACAATTTCTGTTGAAGAGCGTGAAAACATGACCTATATAATATGTAATGTATTAGGTCAATCACTTACGCCTGAACAACTCTCCG
Organism: uncultured Bacteroidales bacterium; assembly: GCA_902779315.1. Lineage (GTDB taxonomy): Bacteria > Bacteroidota > Bacteroidia > Bacteroidales > Bacteroidaceae > Physcousia. Next base: position 15,625 of record CACZBC010000011.1, read on the forward strand.
ATCTCTTCTCTCCGCAGACAGAACGAATAGAGTATCTTGTTATACGTCAGATACTTCGTGAGCATGATGCTGCGTGTGGTCATCCAGGACTTCGACTTGTGGCAGAAAACACAAAGTCGGGTTACAAGATAAGTTTTTCCCTACTGACAACTCATAAACCTATGAACTCATAAAATTACACGATATGGATAAATTCAAAGTAATCATTGTCGAGGACGACAAACTGGAACTTAAGGGTACTCAGCAGATCTTGCAAACCGAAGTGCCTGAGGCAGAGATTATTGGCACAGCAACAGGCGAAGCCGATTTTTGGAAGCTGATGCGAGAAGGCCAGCCAGACCTCGTTCTGCTCGACCTTGGACTGGGTGGTAGCACAACCGTTGGCGTAGATATCTGCCGACAGCTCAGGACACGCTATTCCGACATGAAAATCCTTATCTTTACTGGCGAAATTCTTAATGAACGCCTTTGGGTTGAGGTGCTTACAGCAGGAGCAGACGGCATTATCCTCAAGACGGGTAATCTTTTGCAGAGAGATGATATCGTACAAGTGATGCATGGCCGTCATCTTGTTTTCAACGAGCCTTTCCTCGAGAAAGTGATGGCGCGTTTCCGCAAGGTTGTTTGCAAGGAACAGGCTTCCGTCGATGCTTTCGTGGAGTACGAGATAGATGAGTATGACGAACGTTTCCTGCGCCATCTTGCACTTGGCTACACGAAAGACATGATAGCTGGTCTTCGACAGATGCCTTTCAGTACGAAGAGCCTTGAGAAGCGACAAGTTGACCTCACCAACCGACTCTTTCCTGAGCGTGAGAGAAGTGGTGTGAATGCCGTACGACTTGTGGTTAGAGCCATACAGTTACATATCATCGACCCCGATAATTTAGTTGCTGATGAACAATAACGAGCGCAACTTTACCATCCTATTGGCGTTGGCGGCGTCGCTGCCTTTCCTCTCGTGGGTGTTGTCTGCTTTGGGAGTGCCATGTAGAAGTATTCTCGATGACGACGGCCTTCGATGGCTTTTCCGGCATGTGAGCGACTGCCTTCACAGTCGATTGGTGATGTTCGCGCTTTGCTGTCTGATGATGCAAGGTGTGATAAAACAAAGTGGAATACTTCCACTAGGACGTGCTTTTCGCGATCCACGCTTTTTGCGTTACCTTGCCATCTATTCTGTTGTTTTTCTTACCATTCTGTTTGCTGCTATTGCTCCCAGCAGTCCTTTGCTAAGTGTCACAGGTGGTCTTGCAGGCAGCCCTTTGCTTGATGGCTTGCTCTTTCTTGGTTGGTTCTCGTTTATCGTGTTTTGCCTTAGCTATGGGCACAACAAACGTGAGCCTTGGCCTCAGATGCTCACCCATGGTATCCGAAAGCATCCGCTTGCAATCCCCTTCGCCATCATTGTTTCATTTTGCTGGCAATGCATTCAATATATGATATCATGAATCTCGACGACCTTAATCCTAGTCAGCGTGAAGCAGTGCTCTGCATCGATGCTCCATCTCTCGTCATAGCAGGAGCAGGAAGTGGCAAAACGCGTGTCCTTACCTACAAGATTGCATACCTTTTGGAGCAAGGGATGCAGCCGTGGAACATCCTTGCGTTGACCTTTACAAATAAGGCTGCTCGAGAGATGCGTGAGCGCATCGCCACCCTTGTTTCGCCAGAGAAAGCTACATCGCTCTGGATGGGAACTTTCCATAGTATATTTGCCAAGATACTTCGTGTAGAGGGGAATAGGTTGGGTTATGACCAGAACTACACCATCTATGATACTACCGACAGCCAGAGTCTCATCAAACTCATCATCAAAGAGATGAACCTTGACGACAAGGTTTATAAACCTAATGCAGTCCAAAGCCGTATCTCTGCTGCTAAGAATCGACTAATCCTGCCTTCCGGCTATGCTTCTGTTCGTGAGTTTCGCGAGAGCGATGCCTATTTTCATCGCTCCATGATGCCAGAGGTCTACAATCGCTATCAAGAGCGCTTGAAGCAGTCTGACGCTATGGATTTTGATGATTTGCTGCTCAACACCTGGCTTATCTTCAAGCATAATCCGGAGGTTGCGGCTCATTGGCAGGAGCGTTTCCATTTTGTTCTCGTCGATGAGTATCAAGACACCAATTTCGCTCAGCATCAGATAATTAAGCTCCTTACCGACCAAAGGCAACGCGTTTGTGTCGTCGGCGATGATGCCCAAAGCATTTACAGTTTCCGAGGAGCCGACATCGACAATATCCTGCACTTCCGCGAGGCTTATCCAGAGGCCCGCCTTTTTAAATTGGAGCGTAACTATCGTTCTACTCAGACCATTGTGAATGCAGCCGGAAGTTTGATTCGCAACAATCGGGAGCAAATCTCGAAGAGCGTCTTCAGCGAGAAGGAGGTAGGTAATCCTATTGCCCTCTTCCCTGCCTATAGCGACACTGATGAAGCCAACATTATTCTTCGAGAGGTTCTGAAAGCCCATCGTGCAGGCATCCCATACAAAGGCATCGCCGTGCTTTATCGAACCAATGCCCAGAGCCATAAGATAGAGGACAGTTTCCTTCAAGGTCGTGTCCCTTATCATATTTATGCTGGCACTTCGTTCTATCAGCGCGAGGAAATCAAGGACATGCTTTGTTATCTTCGACTTTCTGTTAATCCTTATGATGAAGAGTCTTTGCGACGTATCATCAACAAGCCAGCCCGAGGCATTGGCAATACTACTGTCGGCAAACTTTTCTTGTCGGCAAGAGAAGCAGGGACGTCTGTATGGGAAATGCTCAAAGCAGGTGCTTGTCCTGGGTTGAATGCAGGAACCATCGCTCGTCTGAAAGCGTTCTCCGACATGATTGCATCCTTCCACGAGTGCTCCAAGACCGATGATGCCCACACCTTAGCTTTACGTGTTGCCAAGGAGAGTGGATTGCAGGATTATGTATTCAGCGGACACGAACCTGATGATGTGTCAAAACAAGAGAATATGCAGGAAATGATCGATGGAATCGCAGTTTTTGTGCAAGACAGCCAAGAGCAAGGGCTTGGGATTTCCATTAGCGATTACTTGCAAATGGCCAGTCTCGCCACCGATTTTGACCGCAATACTGCCGAGAAAGATGCCGATCAGGTGAATATGATGACCATTCATTCCGCCAAAGGTCTAGAGTTTCCTGTTGTCTTCATCGCAGGATTGGAGGAAGGTTTGTTTCCTAGCGAAATGAGTGCCGAAGTGCCGCGTGAACTCGAGGAAGAGCGTCGCCTCTTTTATGTTGCCTTGACCAGAGCTGAGCGTCAAGTAGTCCTCACTTATGCAAAGTCGCGTTTCCGCAATGGTAGGATGGAGTTCTCGCGTCCGAGCAGGTTCATTCGTGAGATTCCGCAGGAGTTTTACAAAGCTTCTCAATCTGCTTCCGGTACCTCTCAGCCTCGCATAGAGCAGCGGATGAAACCTCTTCGCCCTCAGAATGTTGGAGGCGGTTTCGTTCCTCCAACCAGGCCTTTTTCACCGCCAAACAGACCGACGACGAGTGTTCAACCGTCTGTTTCCAGTGAATTGAAAGTGGGCTCTGCCGTCGTTCACGAGCGTTTCGGCAGAGGTGTGGTTCAGGCTCTCGAGGGTTCGGGCATTGATGCAAAAGCGACTGTATTGTTTGAGAATGCAGGCACAAAAGTCCTCATGCTGCGGTTTGCCAAGTTGACTTTACAATAAATGAATGCTGCGTTGAAAAATTAGGCGTGCCTAAATCGCAAACGTCACGTGTGTCGTTGGCAAACATCACGTGTGTAATTTGCAATCGTCACGTGCCTCGTTGAGCATCATCACGTGCCACGTTTGCTTACCTCGCTAAGTGTGTGCTTTACAACGGATTGGCGCGTGCTGTTTTTCCTTACTTCATTTGGACCTTCTTGCCGTCTCGGATGATAATGCGCGTACCATTTAGCATTCTGCCATTCAATGCTCTTCCGCTCAGGTCGAACCAGTTGCCGTCAATCCATTTGCCATTAAGCGAGCGGATGGAATTTGGCAGGTCTTCTGGTGTCGTGTTGGAAACTATGGTATGCGAAAGCAACGGATGCGGGTCAGTGCCTATCTCTTGGTGGAAAGCATCGGGCCATAATTTGTTCAGCAGCGTGCCGTCCCTCATCTCAGTCTGGGTGAAAGTGCTGAGGCCGGAACCTGTCTGTGCGGCTCCGCAAGCGAAACTGTTGGTGAAGTGGGGCGTGAAGCCTCGGCAGATGTCATGCCCACTTTCCCATCCTTTGCCTTTGACGAGGACGTAGCAGTTGCGGATGCGGGCTCCTGTGGACCAGCCTGAGAGGGCTCCATTGTCGCTGACGCCATTAATAGTGCCCACTGTATAGCAATTTGTGAAGTGCGCCGTGAAGTCGTTGTTGGGGATGCAACCGACGATGCCGCCGCCGTTGTCGTTGACATTGACTGTCCCTTCGAAGCCGAGATTGCTGAAATAGACGTGTCCTCCTTTCTCGCCCGACACCTTTCCGGCAAAGCCACCCACGTAGCGATAACCCGTAAAGGTGCATGATGCCGCAAGGGTGAGGTCGTGAATCTCCAGCCCGTCAGTCCCGACGTTCACTAGTCCGACGCCTGTTTCTCCCGTCCGTTTCATCGTGAGTCCCGAGATGATGTTCCTTCGGCCGTCAATCTCTCCGCAGAAAGGCGCATCGTTCGTGCCAATGCCAGGGAAACTGTAGCCCGTCATGTCGATGTCCGCGGTGATGCGGCAGAAGTCTGTTGTATGACCAGGAATGGTGTTAACCATGTAGGCGAACCAGCGTAGCGCCTCTGGTGTTGCTATTTCGTAGTAGCCTTCGTAGTCGGTGTACATGTACTCCATATCGACCAACGAACAGACACTACACAGGCCGTGCGTGAAGTCGTGGGGCAGGTAGGTGGCATTGTCGGTGTTGGAATAGACGGGAGTTACTGAGGCAGGTGTGCCGTCGCATTTCAGTGTGCCAGAAGCATAAACGGTGCCGTGCTGGGGCGATAGGACAGGATGGTCGTCGGCGTCCTGCTCGTTGTCAAGGTTCTGACGGAAGGGACCGTCTGGCGAATTGCCGTTGAGCATCCAGGCGAGGGCTCCGTTCTTGCGTTGCGTGGCAGTGAATCGCGTCGTACTTTGCCTTCCTGAACTGTCATAGACGCTAGTGACAGTAGGCGATGCACGGTACAGATAGTTGCTGCCCTCCACTCCAGCCGACAGAGTGCCGGAGTTGTAGCAATAGGAAATGGTTGAGTTGCTGCCGCTCATCCACCCGCAGAAGATGGCCGACTCGCGACCTCCTGTCACTCGTCCGCTGTTGTAACAATGGCTGAGAACAAGGTTGCCACTGTGAACGCAACCCACGAAGGCGGCTGCATTCTGAGCGCTGCCCGTCACCTTACCCTCGTGTCCGCAACATTCTATACGAGCCGTTCCGCTGCCTATTTTGTCGCCCACGAAGCCTCCTACGAAGGCCTTTCCCTTGATGTTGTTAGCCGTGCCGGCAGTCAAGTTCAGGATGTGTGCCCTGTCTATGTAGCCGAAGATGCCGACGCCATCGTTCGAGGTGAGTGAGATGGTGAGGCTATCAATGGTGAAACCCTGCCCGTCGAAGGTGCCGCAATAGCCCAACGAACTCGTCCCGATAGGTGTGAAGTCATGTCCCGCCATGCTGATGTCGTTCGTCAGCAAAGCGTTCAGGTCGCGTTTACCACCGTTCACGAGTGCAGAGAACTCGCATAAATCCTCTGCAGAAGATATGAGGTAAGTGCCCTCGACGTTGGTTTCAATTGCACTTGCAGTGAATATGGTTAGAAAGGGAATGAGGAGGGTCTTCTTCATGGCAGTGGGTTTAAAGTGGTGGAACAAGCCTGTTGGATGCCTCGCGACGAGAAGCCGAGCATGATGTTATACTGGCCTGCGTCATAGATAAAGTCGTGCTGATTGACATCGTAATAGGTAAAAGCATCAGGTTTCAAGTTGAACGTCACTTGTTGCGACTCGCCAGCACGAAGATAGACCTTGGCGAAGTCACGCAGTTCCTTCAGCGGACGTTCTACGGGGCACTCGCCTTCGCGTCCGACATAAAGTTGGACAACTTGTGCTCCATCGCGGTTGCCAGTATTGGTCAGCGTGCAGTTCACGTTGATGCTGCCGTCCTCTTGTTGCTCTCCAACGCTGAGATTGTCTATGCTGAACGTGGTGTACGACAATCCGTGACCGAAGGGATAGAGCACTTGTCGCCCTATTTTATCGTAGCCGCGATAGCCCATAAAGATGCCCTCACTATATCTGACGTGCTTGTCTCCATCGGGATCATGATAGGAATTATAGGTCGGGTTCTCGCTCCAAGCACGTTCGATAGTGATGGGCAGATGCCCGCTCGGGTTGGTGCGACCAAAAAGAATGTCTGCAATGGCAGTGCCTCCTTGCTGTCCGCCATAGTAGGCCCATAGGATTGCATCAGCCTGCTGTTGCCATGATTGCATTTCGACAGCGCCTCCGCCATTGACGATGACAACCGTCGGACGTGCCGCCTTTGCTATGGAAGCCAGTACTTCTTTGTCTTCGTTCGGCAGGTCGAAGCTACGGTCATGCCCTTCGCCTTCAATGCTGGAGTTCATGCCGATGCATGCCACAACGAGGTCAGCATCCTTCAGGTACTCGGCTAAGTAGTCCTTGTTATCGCCTCGCTTTTGCCACATCAAATCCACCATCGCATCGCCTTCCAGCTGATAATACTCGAAGGTAATGGCGTAAACCTTTCCTTTGGAGAAGTATTTCGAGGCGGTTTTGCTGTGATAGGCCGATGCAGTCCAGTCGTCGAGCAACGAAGTGCCGTCGATGAGAAGGCGGAAACCGTCGTCGCCACCGGCCGTGAAGGTGTAGTAGGCAGAGGCAGGCACGCTGATGAAGCCACTCCAGCGCACGGAATAGTTCTTTTTGCCGATGCCTTCCACGTCTGGTCCGCCAGCGCTCCAGATGTGATTTATCTTGGTTTCTGTCCTTGTAAGGACTGGCGAACCGCTTAAGTCGCTTGTGGAAAAGTATTCGGTCTTAAGGCCTGGTAGAGTGAGTTCTTCGTCGGCGAAGATGATGGTGGGCAGCAGGTCGAGCTTGTCCTTGCATTCTACCTCTATTCCCAGACTGTCGCCAAGTGCTCGTGTGCCATCGAATGTGCTGACGTAGTGCCAGGGATTGACGTTGCCACTGCCACCTCCGCTCACATATCCTGTAGCGTTCTTGCCCGTTACGACAATGTGTTTCACGCTGGAGGTGTCAATGGGGAGCAGGTTGTTCTCGTTGCGCAGTAGTGTGACAGCCTCGCTGTAAGCGGCAAGGGCGGTGCTGTCGCTTTCCGGATCAAAGAGTGGTATGGTGCTGTCTCGCTGCCCTTCATCGTGGAAGCCCATGCTGATCATGGTGTGCAGGATGTGCCGAACCTTCGTTTCAATGTCGGTCATCGAGAGTCTGCCTTGAGCGATATACATGCGCAGGCTATCGGGCGTCATATGGTCTGCGCTGGCCATTTCGAGGTCGAGCCCGCCCCAAGCTGCTCCCAAGCAGTCGTGCGTGGAGCCCCAGTCGCTCATAACGATGCCTTTGTAACCCCATTTGTCGCGCAGTATGTCGGTGAGCAGTTCCCGACTATGCGTTGTGTATATACCGTTCACGAGGTTGTAGCTTGTCATCAAGCAACCCGTCTTGCCCTCTTGCACTGCGGCTTTGAAGGCGGGCAGGTATATCTCGTGGAGTGTCCTTTCATCCATGTCGTTGCTGATGCGGTTGCGGTCGTAGTCGGAATTGTTGCCGAGGAAGTGCTTGACGGTAGTAGAGATGCCTTCGCGTTGTGCTCCTATAATGTAGTTGGCGGCAGTCTGCCCAGCCAAGTAGGGGTCTTCGCCCATGTATTCGAAGTTGCGTCCGCAGAGGGGGGAGCGATAGATGTTGACTCCCGGACCGAGGATGATGTTGATGCCTCGCGCTTTGCAGTCGCGGGCGATGGAGCGTCCGTAGCGCTGCGCCATGTCGCGATTCCAAGTGGCAGCCAGAGCTTGGTTGGGCGGATAGGCTGTTGCGATGTTGTCCGAACCTACCCCTTGCGGGCCGTCACACATTTCCATTCCGGGGATGTCAAGTCGGTCGACGCTCTTTGTATGGTACCAGTTTGTGCCGCCCACCATGGAGAGTTTCTCGTCGTCGGTCATCAAGTTGAGCAGCGAATCGACCATTCGGTCAACATATGCTTCGTCGGACTTGACGAGAACGGATATGGTGCGCTGTCCTGCCTCATTGTGCGTGGCCGTGAGCGTGCAGTAGCCTGCTGAGACGGCGGTCACCTCGAATTGCGCTCCGCCAAGTCTGACAGCTTTGGCGACGTTGCTGTTCGACGAGTAGATGAACTTGTCAACATAGCGTACTACGCTCTCTTCCGGTTGGAAATCGATGTCGACGACGGCTTTCTCGCCTGGTTTCATCACGAGGTCGGGCAGAGAGAAGGTGAAGTCGCGGCAGGGGAAATAGCGACTGATGTACTGTATCTGCGAAAGGTCTTTGTTCGGATAGTAGATGTCTCCCGGGGCCCATTCATCGTTGTCGCCGTTCTGGGAGAAGCGTATTTCGTCGGTGCTCGTGCCCACCATCGTGTTGTAGTGCACGGCAAACGTCTTTTTCTGCGCCGATGCAAAGAGCACGGACAACAGACAACAGGCGGCGGACAAATAGATTTTTCTCTTCATACCTTAAACTTTTTAACGCTAATTCCTCAAGGTTTGCGGAACTTGAAGGTGGTTTCTCCTAATTTAATAATATAATATGTATGGGCGGGAAGCGTGCTGACGTCAATCTCTTCGTCGGATTTTGCCTGCCGCATGAGTTTGCCGTCAATGCTGTAGATGCTGACATTGCTGCCTGCGGGAGCATTCGTCAAGTGCAGAATGTCCCTTGCAACCACGATGCCGGGCCTCGTTACGCCTGTCGGAATCTCTATGTCGAAGTGGGCACGACGCACGCCGCCTATTGTGACGCCATTTGTCAGTACTACGGCAAAAGTGGAGTCGTCGTCGGCTGCAGCCAGGCAAAGCACGTCGCTCATCGCCACACTCTCGCCGTTGTCGGTAATGAGACACCACACACGCTCTTCTCCCCACAGGGGAAGCAGCAGGGGCAAAGTCAGTAGGATTAGGATAACTTTCTTCATGTTTTGTTTCTTGTTATGGAGTCTTTTCAAACGTCACGTGTGTAATTGTGAAACGTCACGTGTGTAAATTGCAAACGTCACGTGTGTAAATTGCAATCGTCACGTGCCTCGTTGAGCATCATCACGTGCCACGTTTGCCAGTCAGGCTAACTGTTTGATATTATGCGGACTAGCTATCCGTTGTAAATGAGTAGTGTTTGCCCGAGGTAGCTGATGCGGTATCGATAGAGAGGTCGGCCTTGTGGACCGTCTGAAACGTTGCCGATGTCGTTCAGATTGTATGTTCGTCCGCAACTGTTGCACTTGGCGTAGCCGCCAGTCTTCAATACTAAAGGCTTTGTGATGTTGTAGTTCTGGTAGCAGTTGCTGCAGGCTCGGTCGTAGCAGACGACGCGAGTAACGTCCTCTCCTATTTCGGGAATGGTGAGACGACCTACAATGAAACCACTTAACCCGAGTGTATAACCACTATAACCAATCAGCCCAACGATGTTGATGGCAGAGGTGTGGTTTGAGGCATCGGTAAAGAGGAAACGCTGTCCGTCGCTTGTTATGGAGCAGAACTCGCCCATGCTCTCACAGCAAGTATAAAGTATGGGTGCTTGCAAGACGTTTTCGATGTTCAGTCTTGCAGGCAAGTTGCAGTACTTGTTGTTCACCTCGCCGTCTTTGCAAGCGGCAAGCAATAGACAACAGATAGTAAATAATATGAGGGTACGTATCTTCATTTCTTATTTTGCCAGTCTTTTTTCCGCTTCTTCTGCTTTTTCGAAGTGGAAGTTGTTCCATGTTTGCTTGAAGAGTGCGGCGATTTCCTTTGTGCAAAGATTGCCGATGCTGCCCTCGTGGGTGTGATGGACTTCTTTTTTCGGCACAAACTTTCCGGCCTCGATGTCAAGCCCAACCTTCTTGTATGCGTCGCGGAAAGGCATTCCTTCTGCAGCCAAACGGTTCACTTCTTCGACGGAGAACATCAGGTCGTAGCGTGGGTCGTCGAGGATGTGTTCGTTTACTTCAAGTCTGGCTATGATGTAGGTGGCCATCTGCAAGCACTCTCTCAGCTCCTGGAAAGCAGGCAAGAAGACTTCCTTTATGATTTGCAGGTCGCGGAAATAGCCGCTCGGCAGGTTGTTCATGATGAGCGTAACCTGCTGAGGCAGAGCCTGAAGCTTGTTGCATTTGGCGCGCGTCAGTTCGAAGACATCAGGGTTCTTCTTGTGCGGCATGATGCTGGAGCCAGTCGTGCACTCCTTCGGAAGCTTGATGAAACCGAAGTTCTGGCTGTTGAAGAGGCAGGCGTCGAAAGCAAGTTTGCTGACGGTTCCTGCTATTCCTGCCAAGGCGAAAGCCACGTTGCGCTCAGTCTTGCCGCGTCCCATCTGAGCATAAACGACGTTATAATCAAGGGAATCGAAGCCCAGCAGCTCTGTTGTCATCGTTCTATTCAAAGGGAACGACGAGCCATAACCGGCGGCAGAACCGAGAGGATTGCGGTTTGTGATGCGATATGCTGCTTGCAGGAAGACGAGGTCATCTGCTAGGCTCTCTGCATAGGCACCCAACCAAAGGCCGAAACTACTGGGCATCGCTACTTGCAAATGCGTGTAGCCAGGCATTAAGACGTCTTTGTAACGCTCGCTTTGCTGCTGTAGTTCGCCAAAGAGACTCTTGACATCCTCTGCCACAAGGCGCAATTGCTTGCGGATGAAGAGCTTGAGGTCGACCAATACCTGGTCGTTGCGGCTGCGACCTGAATGTATCTTCTTACCGACATCACCCAATCGACGAGTGAGCATTAGCTCGACTTGCGAGTGAACGTCCTCTATGCCTTCCTCGATGACAAACTTACCAGCACGAATTTCGGCGAGAATGCTCCGAAGTTCTGCAAGCAATGCCTGCAGTTCGTCTTTCTCGAGAAGTCCTATGCTCTCAAGCATTGTGATGTGTGCCATCGAGCCAAGTACGTCGGCTTCAGCCAAATACATATCCATCTCGCGGTCGCGACCAACGGTGAAGCGCTCTATCTCCGCTGTCACCTCATATCCTTTGTCCCAAAGCTTTGCCATTGTGAGAGTATTAATATGGTAAACTTGCTAACATTTGTGCGAGGCCATCAACGCCTTGCTCGAGTTTCTTGCCCACCATTTGGCGGATGAAGAAGTTCAAGTCGGCCTTGACAGTTAGTCGCATGGCACACTCGTTCTCGCCTTGTGGAAGCAGTTGAATCCACATGTTTGCAGCAACAGGCATTCCTTCGGCAGCAAACTTGATGGTCTTGTCCGGCTCGCGTTCTATGATGCGCAGAGTGGCAGTTCCAATAGGGGTCTGACCCGAGACGGAGTCTGTGTCGAACTGCAACGAGCGCAGCTTCTCGACAACTTGCTCCAATTGCTCAGGCGAAACCTTATCGCCTGCCTGCTGCTTGATGCGCTCCATTGCTTCAGGGTTGTCGAGTCCTTGCTGAATGACAGCCAAGTTGTTGAGGTCTGCCAATCGTTCATAGACGCGTCCAATAGGAGCGTATATCTTCTTAACTTCGCTTTTGTATTCAGTCATCTTGTATTTACTATTTGTTCCAGTTTGCTGGGTCCTTGCGCCATTCGTGGAGAGTGGCAACGTCTTCCTCTTTGATGTAACCTGTCTTGAGGGCTTCTGCTACGACGGCTTCGTAGTTGGTGAGTGTGAGGAGTTTGACATTGGCTGCCTTGAAAGCTTCTTCTGCAACGGGGAAACCGTAAGTGTAAGATGCGACCATGCCCACCACTTCACAGCCTGCTTTCCTGAGCGCCTCGACAGCTTTGAGGCTGCTGCCGCCTGTGCTGATGAGGTCCTCGACCACCACGACCTTCATGCCCGGCTTGAGTTCGCCTTCGATGAGGTTCTCCATTCCGTGATCCTTTGGCTTGCTGCGGACATAAGCAAAGGGAAGAGAGAGCGCGTCAGCCACCAAAGCACCTTGCGCGATGGCTCCTGTGGCAACGCCTGCCACACCTTCTGCCTCGGGGAACTGTTCCATAACGAGTCGCGTGAGCTCCACCTTGACGAAACTACGCAGGTCGGGGAAGGAGAGCGTCTTGCGGTTGTCGCAATAGAAGGGACTTTTCCAGCCGCTTGCCCATGTGAAAGGATTGCTTGGCTGTAACTTGATGGCTTTTACGCCCAGCAGCTTGGCTGCAAAGATTGATTCAACGTTGTTCATGTCTTATCTTGTATTATGTGTTAACTAGGATTTTCTTGCCGTCCTTTATGTAGAGTCCCGGCTCTTGCATACTTGCGGTGCGAGTGCCGTCGAGACGGTAGATGATGTGGCCCCTCTCTTGCTTTCCCAAAGGGGAGAACCCGGTTTCGTCGTCAATGATTGATAGGACGAGCGATTGCGAGATGGGTGTCCCTTCCACGCAAATAGCGTACTCATGCTGTCCGGCTGCAAGGCCTGTGAGTGTGATGTTTCCTTCTTCCGTATCGAGAGGCATTACATCCTGCCAAACGCCATCTTGCTTGATGCAAAGTTTGGCTGCCAAAGCTGAATGGAGGTTGCTGAAGTGCATGACGATTTCGTCGCTTGTCTTATACTCCGACTTGTCTGAGCGGAGTCGTGCTGGCTTTCCGATAGTGAAGAACTGGCGTTCGAAGGGCTCTGAGTAGTCGTCGGCCATGAAGTAACCCACGAAGTAGATGCCTTCTGGCAGGGGTGCAGTCCAGTTCTTTGTCCCACTAACATTGAGTGTGAGCGAACCGTTTACCTTCGTATTGTAAAGCCAAGTAGGGCACTTCACGTCCTTTGGCACGAGTCCGGCCTGATAGATGCCCACCCAGTCTTTGCTGATGTTGGGAGCGTTCGCAAACGTCACCACGACTGCATCTCCAACGTTATAGGCACGTTTGTCGGGTTGCATGGAGAAGGTTGTGGGGTCGTAAGTTCGATTGGTTACAAAGAAAGGAATGCGAGGCGAGCACTCTGTGTAGCCTCCGTCTTGGAAGAGGACTGCAAAGTATTCCCCGACAGTCGAAACGCTGAGGCTTATTGTGCCTGCCGCAACCTCTGTATATTTATAGGCTGCTGATGTGTCGCTCGAGCCGGGTTTCTTGCCTTTGGCGTAGATGCCGAGCCAGGCTTCTGTGCCGACGGGAACACCGCTGAAGGTTGCCTGAATGCTTTCGTTCACCTTGTAGAACTGCTTGTCGAGCGAAAGAGTCGAGATGTAGGAGGCGATGGTACTGTCCACCCAGTCGGAATAGATGGGGTTGCCTTTTCCGCCAAAGCAGTTGCAGGGACGAATGGCAAAGCGGTAGGCAAAATCTTTGGGCAGTTCGCTCTCGCCAAAGACGCAGACGACTTCGCCCTCTTCCTTGTTCTCGCCGAGGTAGCACTTAGGCGAGAAGACGCGCTTTGTGGCAGAAACGTGACGAACATCGAGCCAGTCGTATTCCACCTGAACCTCGTAATCGAAGGCACGAACACCAGCATTCTTCTTCAAGACAGTTGGGAAGTGAACCGTTACCTGCTTCTGCGAGGTGCCATAACGGTCTGAACCTGAGCCACCTGTGACGGTTACTTTTGTGCCTGCAGGGAATTGCGGAATGGGAGCCGACTTGACGCGATTCTCGAAGGAAAGCGGTTGGGTTGCAGAGATGGGCCAGGGAAGATACCAGGCCTCGCCGATAGGCTCGTCATAGACAAACTCCCTCTTTTCGAACGTGATAGCCGAATCGTAGACGCGCATCACCATTCCCTGACGCCCATCAGATGGGTCCATCTTCTGCATCTGCGAAGGCGGTTTGGCCGACCAGTCGTCTTGATAGGTATTTTCGCGAGCCGGCATTGGGTAGAGATACTTGAGCGAGGAGGTTCCAATGCTAGTGAAACTGCCTTGCCAAAGGTCTCTGTCGTCGTCGAGAGGTGAGTGTGAGTGCCCGGAGAAAGCGACGGCATTGGGATAGTTGCTAAGCAACTTTGTGACCGTCCCGTCGTCTCTGCCCCAAGCCCAAGCGCAGTTGCAGGTGTCTTTGGGGTGTGGGTGCTGGATGTAGAAGAAGGGTTTCCCGTCGGCCGTCAGTTCGGAGTTGTGCTCTTCGAGGAAGTCGGCGAGTCCTGAGATGTGGTTCTGGTTCTCCCAATGCGCGCCAATGAAGTGGTAGCCCTTGATGGTCTTCATCCAGATGGGCTGGTAGTCTTCCTTGAAACATTGTTTCCAAGCAGCGGCAGCCTGTCTGCCGATACCTTGCGCTTGCGCCGTTTCTGCCCCGACACTACTGATGGTGCCGCCCCAGGTGTAGCCCTCCACATCGTGGTTGCCGTAGATGAAGAGTTGGGCCGTCTCTTTTCCGTCCAGACCTTTGTTGTTCGGAAAGACTTGGAACCAAGCGTCTGCCACGACTTGTAGCTGGGGAAGAAGTCCTTGGTCGGCCATATCTCCGGCAATGATGACGCCGTCCACCTTCAGACTACGGAAGTATTCCAAGGTGTGGATGAACGTCCCAGCCGTATCTGCACCACGCAGATGGATGTCGCTCACAATGCCGATGACGAGATTGGGATTGCCCAAGGTCGCCAACGTCTCAGCAAGTGCAGGCGAACCCAGATAGGCTGCTCCGGCAAGAACACCAGAGCGCTGAAGGAATTCTCTTCTGTTCATAAGCTTATTTATATGTGTGTGCAAAGGTACGAAAAAAAGGAGAATGAAGGAAGAAGAAAGAGGAAATATTTGGCTTAACGTGCCTAGTTGCAAAATAACTAGTGTGACGATTGCGATTTACTAGTGTGACGTTGGCGATTTACTAGTGTGACGTTTGCGATTTACTAGTGTGACGTTTGGCAACTTCACCAGCCATGTTTCCTCTAACCAAATGCTTCGACTTCTGCCGAGTAGTGTCCGTAGATGTATTCCACTACCATGCGGCCGTAGCGACCCTGTTCTGCAACGAGGCAGGAGACGAGTCCCATCGTCCAACGCCAATTGACCTCTATGCAGGGACAGATGCCTTCCTGGGCCAACATCATGTCGATTCCGACTGGACCAGCGTAGTCGAAACGGCTCAGGCGCGCAGTCCACCAAGCCCGTATCTCTTGGAGATACTGCAAGGGAATATACTGAGCCAGCCAAGCGAGCTTCTGTTCTTCTGGAGCCACCCAATTCCCCAGGTACGCCCCTCGCTCGTTGGTGTAGAAGAGCGAAAGTCCTCTGTATTCAACTCCGCCCTTTCCATCGAGCCAGAACTCAAGGGCAAAGTCGGTCACTTTATGCAGGAACTGTTCCACAACAATACTTCCCTGAGCCTTCAGAATGCGCTTTGCCCAAGCCTTCCATTGTGGATTGTCTGTCTTCATCAAGCCCCTTCCACTACTACTCCAAGGTGATTTCAGCAAAGCCTCGCCATATTGGTTTACAGTTTCCTCTGCCTCCTCGATGCTCTGGCAAATGGCGGATTGGCCTGCAAGGTGTCCGTCGAGGGGCAATTCGTCTCGAAGTTCCTGCAAGAGGGAAACGGCAGTCTGTCTGTGGGAAAGTTGCCTGATTTGCTCAATCTTGTCTTGAGTGGGCAAAAGCGACGCCTGAACGCCTGCCAGCTCGAGTTGGTGACAAAGTGCAGGACTCCATCCCCAAGGCTCAATATGCGTGTCTGGAGGCAAAACCAGATGCTCTTCTCCATTCCAAACGATATCCTCCTCTTCAGCCCACCACTGCGGAAGCCACCAAAGTTCACGCCGCATCTGCTGAATCTGAGCAGGAGCCGTATAGCCCGGATGCCCGTCAGCAAGGGCCATATCGTTCTCTGGGTTGAAGATGTAGAGCGTCATAGTTTAGGAGAGACACTTGATTTGTACGTTCGTATAGTAGTGTTTGAGGATTTGCTTGTAACTGTAACCCTGCTCTCCCATCACGGCAGCACCTATCTGGCAAAGTCCTACACCGTGTCCCCAACCACGTCCGTGAAGGACAAATCGCTGTGGGACACCACTTCGGACATTCTTCGTCTCAACGGTAAAGGCGCTGCTCTTCAGGGTCGACGTGCTGAGCATTCGGCGAATCTCAAGTTCCTTGCCGACAACAAACTCCTTTTCCTTGCCCACAATACGCAGTTTGCTGATGTGTCCGCCAGGTCCTTTCTCCACGATTTCCATGTTGAGAATCGGTCCCAACTCCATCTTCAAATGCTTGCAAATGCGTTCGTGAATCTCTTCTTGCGAGAGCTCTTCCGTCCATTCATAGAAATCGTGCGTCTCGAGGTCATAGTCGTTGAGGACTTGTCTGAGTATCTTCTTGTCGTTCGTATTGCAGAAAGGATCCTTGACGGAACGCAGATAAGGAACCTCGATGTTTTCCCAACAATACTGATATTCGTTGGTCTGCCCGCCACAACACTTGCCGAAGCGAGTGTCGCAAATCTTTCCGTCGAACATCAAGACCTGCCCTCGAGTGGCATTCACGGCTTCTGCAACCTGCGGATTGCTTGCCCTCGTAATGCCTTGATAACGTTGGCAATGGTCGTCGGCACACACATCAAAGATGGTGTGGTCTTCCCTGTCGTACCAACGTATGCTTTCGCCCTCGCCCTTGACAAAGGAGAAGAACGGAGCCGGTCCGTCTGCCCTTTCCTGACGACGTTGCATCTGAGCATAAAGCCAACTGCGTGAAATGACTGCCGCAGCCTTCAAAAACTCGAGCGAACAACTGCTCTTCATCTCGCTACTAATCACGCTTGTCAAGTAGTCCTCTACGGGCAAGATGTTGATTGCCACAATCTTGTCCTCGTCAACTACAAGTTTGAGGATGCCGCTGAAGGTCTGCGATTCCTGCCGTTCCCAGTGAAAACTCTGACCGATAGTGACGCCATGAAGGGTGAACGAACCCTCGCCTCTGAAGGTCAGTTCCTGATAAACATTGTCGCGCCATCGAATGCCACCTTCTGTATATTCTGCCGTTTGCTCTCCCACCACCTCATTTCCTTTTGCATGATAAGGTGTGTTCATGCAGAAACGGATGGTTGTGTCCTTCATTATGCCGACAGAAACTTCCTGATTGATGGCTGGCATATCGTCCTTCTTGTCTTCTTCCGTAACGGATTCCTCTGGTTTGTCAGTCAGTTGTGCTATGATGGGTTTCAGAGCTTCTTGGCTGAGTGTCACTTCTTGCAGGATGGAAACGGCTTTTTCTGCTGTCAAAGCCTTGAAATCTTGCTCTCTTGGCGTGATGAAGAGGCCGCACATATCGAGTGCTCCAGGGCTTATCAGGAGCTGTTCCTCTGCTTCGGCATAGTAACAATCAGGGCGATGTTTGCTGCGAGGGAAGATGAGGGTGACGATTTCATCAGGTCGACTTGCAGTCCCCTCTTGTCGCCAACAAACGATATTCAAGCGAGGCTCAGACTCGTCTCCCTCGACAGGAAGAGCCTTATAAACGCGTTGGCAGAGGAGGCTGTCGCTTTCGGTTGGCAAACTGCGAATGACGAAAACAGGACAAGCATAACCTTCCAAGAGATATAGACCAGGTCTGCTACCCACATTGCCTGCTTCCTCCATCGAAGCCATCTGCTCGCCCGTCAGAGGATAGAGTTTGCGAAGGCCTTTCTCGTACATCGTCCAATCGCGTTCGAGAGGCACAACGCCACGACTTCCTGCTTGCAGATGCATATGGTCAGGACATGATGCGCCACAAAGAGGGCCGTTGTAGAAGACAATATGTTTGGGCATATCCCAAGCCATCCGACGAAGCGTGCCGAACGAGCTGTAGATGCTTTGTGGCGTATGACGTCGCATGGGAATGGTGAAGTGCTGAGGCAGGATGGGATATGGATTGACGAGTATCTGGTAGTGCTTCTCCGTCATCAGTTTGTGCTGCTCTTTCGGACGGTTATTGTCGCAAAGGAAGCACGGACGTTCGCTGATGGTTTTCTTGTCGACAGAAGCGCCTGTAGAAACGATTCGGGCAGGATTCCATTGTGCCGCAAGCGTCATTTCGCCAAAGGCAAGCTCTTTCGTCTTCACCCCTTCGTTTAGTGCCTTATATCTTTCGGCTGCTTCGTGCCATTCCTGCAGCTCCTTTTGGAAGAACTCCTCTATCTCTTCGGCTGTCACTTTATGCTGCCAAAGCAGGTTGAGTTGTTGCCGAGCCTTGATTTCGAGGGAGCGAAGGTGGTCCTTGTAGGTATTGTTCTTGTTGATTTTGTCTTGGCTGAGGGCAGCATCACTATTGCCTTCCCAACGACGGCAGAGATATACCTCGTCATAGATACGACCGATGCGATACCTGCGGCTTATCATGAGGCCAAGTGCATAATCTTCTCCATAGCTGGTGTTTGGTATCTGAAGCTCACGAAGGACAGGCGTGAAGAAGGCACGAGGCGCGCCCAGACCGTTGATGCGCAGGGCATTGTTGCGGCCATTCTGGAGAGTCCATTCACGATGGTCGATGAGGCCTGGGGGAAGTGTGTTCAGTTGGAAGTCGCACATGCGATAGGAACCAATCACCATTGCAGCTCCCTCAGCATAGAAAGCATCCACCATCCGTTGCAAAGTCTGGGGTGAAGAGTAGAGGTCGTCGCTGTCGAGCTGTACCACGAACCGCCCTACTAAAGGATGATGCACGGCTGTGTTCCAACAACCGCCGATGCCCAAGTCCGTGCGTTCCGGGATGATGTGGATGACGCGTTCGTCACTCGTGAACTCATCTATGGCTTCCGTTGTGCCGTCAGTAGAGCCGTTGTCTACCACGATGAGATTGAAGGGGAACGTAGTTTCCTGCTCCAGCACAGAGCGAATGGCATCGCGAATGGTGCGCTCACGATTGCGGACAGGAATGACGACAGAAGCCTCCACAGCAAACTCGCCCTCGCTGAAGTTCACCTCGTCATACTCGTCGCCATGCAGATAAGCGTTCAGGGCCCTCAGATGACGCGTGCAAGCCCGTTCCATCTCTACTTGACGACTGCGATTGCGAGGGTCGACATAATCGAACTGCTTCTGTCCGCTCAGTCTCGTATCGTGCTCCACCTCGGTATAGAGGAACTCATCCACATGCAGGGGCAACTGCTTACGGCTGATGAAAAGTCTGAGGTCGTAGAGAGCCGCAAACTGATAATTGTGCAAGTTTTCCTGAGCGACATATTCCTTCAGCACTTCAGTACGGAAGAGCAGCACAGAGCCGAGTTGGAAATCATCGCGAACAGAACCGAGTTGGTAGTCAATAAGGGGCATCGCTTGCCGCTCTCCATTTGGTGTAAGCGTGTAGTGGTCTGCATAGAGCATCAAGGCTTGACTGTCCTCAGCGATAGTGAGGAATCGGGTGAGGGCGTGATAGCCGAGTTGCAAGGTGTCGTACTTACAATATAATAATGTGTAAGGTGCCGTTGCCGTTTCTGCAATAAAACGTATGGTCTTGGTGTTGCCAGGACCCTCTTCCCGCAGGAAGTTCACGCTCTGCACATTCTCGTCAGCCTTCAGGCTCTCCAGCGTTTCCCTGACCTGTTCGTCGCTCTGCCAAGGGATGAAGCAATCGATACAATTTACCATTTTGTTCTTTTACGATTTACAATTTGCTTTGCAAATTTACAAAAAAAAGGTAAAGAAACAAAATAACTTAATCGAAATAACGAATCTTGATACATTTTGCCCTAAAACGTAACGTGGTTAAATTGCAAACGTAACGTGTTATGTTGGCCATTTTAACGTGTTATGATTGCAAACATCACGTGTTACGCCAACCATTTTGCTTCAAATCCCTTTAAAATGTGGGCTGTGTACTGATTTTTTGAACCACTAAAAGGCGCGTAAAGAACGGGGGAAAGTATCAAAACGAGAGTTTTTTGAATGGTTTATGAGGCATTTTCAGCAGGATTTTGATACATTTTGCCCCCTTATCTGTGGTTCTGCATCTTTGGAGCAGGAGCCTTACTGGTATCGTATCTTATTGTATTTCTGCCTATTAGATGAATATTGACCTGACTGAGTATTTCAATTTCAGTTATTTCAGTTGAAATTTCGGATACCCACTTTCTCTTAATATACTATATAACTATATATATATTAATTAGTTAAGTAGTCTTTAGAAAGGGGTAGTGTTCCTTGTTTTTCTAACTGAAATTGAAATAACTGAAATGCCCAGCTTTGATGACTCGTTTTTCTTCTAAGAGGCTTGGTCTTTAACATTACCCTCTTGTCTCCAGCCCTCGAGGTCAGCTTCAGGGAAGAGGTCAGGATTGAAAACGGGTTCCTTTCCCTTCTTCTTTTGCTCGCGGAAGTCCTTCAAAAGACGGAAGGCATAACGGCTCAACAATAGGACTGCAATGAGGTTTGTGATGGTCATCAAAGCCATTGCCAGGTCCACGATGCACCATGCTTGCTGAAGCGTCATGAAGCCACCCATCAGCACCACAACGCCACTCAATAATCGAAACAGCGTAATGGCCCATGTTTTTTCTGTAATGTAGCGGACATTCGTCTCTCCGTAGAAATAGTTGGCAATGATGGTACTGTAGGCAAACAGGAAGATAGCCGCCATCAGAAACCATCCGCCGAAGTGTCCCAAATGGTGCTCCATCGCATGACCAGTCAGGATGATGCCGTCGCTGCCGTCTGTATAAAGTCCGCTCAGCAGAATGATGAAGGCGGTACAAGTGCAAATGACGAGGGTATCGGTGAAGACTCCCAAACTCTGCAGCAGGCCTTGATAGACGGGATGCGATATGGTGGCTGTGGCAGCGGCATTGGGGGCGCTACCTTCACCTGCTTCGTTAGAGAAGAGTCCGCGCTTCACACCTTGCATCACGGCTATTCCTACGGCTCCTCCTGCAGCCTGTTCCCATCCGAAAGCACTACGGACGATGAGGCTCAGCATAGCAGGAATCTGCGTGAAATTGACGATAAGAACGTAGAGCGCCAACAGAATGTAACCTATTGCCATAAAGGGAACAATCATTGCACAGAAGCGAGCAATACGCTGAATGCCGCCGAAGATGATGGCGAGGGTCAGCAAAGTCAGTCCGCCAGCCACATATTTCATAGGAATCTGGAATGTGTCAGAAATGGCGTCACAAAGTGTGTTGCTCTGCACAATCTGGTTCGAAAGTCCGAAGCCATAGATGATGAGCAGTGCAAAGAGAACGCCCATCCAAGGCTGCTTCAGGCCGTACTTCATGTAAAATGCAGGTCCGCCGTAGAAACACTCCTTTCCCTTTCGCTTGAAGAGCTGGGCAAGTGTGGCTTCCATAAAGGCTGTGGAGGCTCCCAACAAAGCCATCACCCACATCCAGAATACGGCTCCAGGTCCTCCCACAAAGATGGCGCTCGCCACACCAGCCAAGTTGCCTGTTCCCACTCTCGATGAAAGACTGATGGCAAAGGCTTGGAAGGAGGAAATCTTGCGCTTGCCAATGCTTTCGAGGGGCTGGTCGCTAGGTCTGAACAGATTCCTCAACATCGTGGGCAACATAGTGAACTGAACTGCACGCAGGTTCCATGTGAAATAGAGTGCACAGCCCACCAGCATTGTGATGACGATGTAGGTCCAAAGCCAATCGCTTATTGAGGTGATTAGATCAAACCTTATAAATTCAAGATTCAAAATGCTATTCATGTCAAATCATTTCTGTGAATTATGAACTCATCACCACTGCTTCCTTCTTGCAGCCATCCACTTTGATGGTCAAGGGGTTTTCCAGGTGAATATGTCGAACGTGTTTTGTCTCTTGTACGGCAGGCAACTTGTCGAGTTCTTCCTGCCGATAGATGCCATCACCTCGGAAGGCATTGATAGTCAGGTAGCATACGCCAAGCGAGGTGAGGTTCTGGAAGAAGTGCGTACCTTGGCTTGGGTCAACTTGGAAGCTGTCAAGACCTGCCTCCACAATAACCTGAGCGGCACTGATATGACTCCATTTCACGGGAATTCCCAGCCAAGGGTCGCTGCTTCCCCATCTGCCAGGACCGATGAGGAGATAGGAAGAGTTGGGATTCTCCAAGAACTTCCTGTTAATTTTCTCAATCTCTTCGGCAATCGCAGGATTGTTAGATGGTGTGTACCCCTCAGTTTTGACGTATACGATGTCCTGTATGTCGCTGTAGATGCCGTGTCCTATTGCCGAATGAGAGCGCAAGAGACAGTCCTCGTCGGCAATTGCGGTGAGGTCTTCGTCAAGTTCCATTCGGTTGTCCACCATAGGTCTGATTTGCAAGAGGCAGAACTCGCCTGTTCGGTCGGCATGGAGATTGACGGCAAACTCTATCTCGACGGGGCGTTTCATCTCGTCCTGACCGTACTTCAGCACTTTGCTCATCAGTTCGGGCAAAGGAAAGACATCACTTTGCAAGACACCGGCAAAAGAGATGATCTTGCGGTTGCGACCCTCGTAGAAACCATCATAGATGCATTGGTCGACAGGGTCGTAGGTGGAACAAATCCATTGAAGTGTGCCGTCGCCTTCAGCCTCTCGCACAGGTACCTTGATGAGATTGAAGCCATCATTCACGCTTATTTCACCAGCTTCCTTAGAACTTTGTGCTCTCAAAGCGAGGAAATAGGTTTGGGTGTCGCGCAGAGCAATCTCCATTTCGCTCATCTGCAAGACCTGATGCGGGTGGGCAGGACAGACGCGAAGGCTTGTTCCGCCATCCACAATGTACTTGCCAAGGCCCATTGCAAGCGAGACGGTCCCCTCTTCGGCCTTCTCGTCGCCGATTGGATAATAGTTGATACTTCGCGCCACACCACTAATGACTGGGTAGAAGCGACCGTTATGTTCCTCTCCCACAACCTCTTGCATGATAACGGCCATCTTTTCTTGGTCGATGACATTGCTCGTAGCAGTCATATAGTCTTTGCTGCTACGATAGAAGACGCTGGCATATACGGCTTTAATCGATTCTGAGAGCATAGACAAACGCTCGTAGCGATCGTGAGCTGCAGGAACCATGTAAGTGCTGTAAACGCCTGCAAAAGGTTGGTAATGAGAGTCTTCGAGGAGACTTGAAGAACGTATAGCGATAGGTCCGGCCACAACGTCGAGGAAGGCTTCCATATCGCCAACAAGCCTCATTGGAAGTCTTGCACGAAGGAAGTGTTGCAGGATTTCCTCATCGGGTATGTCGCTGAGTGCCAACTGATAAAGGTCGTTGGTGTCCATAAACTCGTCGAAGATGTCCGTACAAAGCACGACAGTTTTGGGAATGCAGACAGTCACGCCTTCCTTTTCGTTAAGGTCTGTATGGCGACCAAGCAAGTGGTCTATGAAAGCGAGGCCGCGTCCTTTGCCTCCCAAACTGCCTTCTCCGATACGGGCAAAATTGCTGTACTGGTCGAAACGTTCACGTTGGAAGACTGCCACAACACCCTGATTCTTCATCCTTCGATAGGCAACAATGGCATCTAGTATGATTGCACGATGTGCATCGACGTCCTGCAGACTTTCCCACGTAATGCCTTTCAGGAATTCAGAAATGGGGAAGAGTGCTCGAGAGGCAAGCCAACGACTCACGTTATTGTGGGAAATATGGTAGAGGAGACTTCGTGTGGGAAGTGTCATGATGTTGTTCTGCAGGTCCTTCAGGTTGTGCAATCGCGCCACTTCCTCCATCGTATCTGGGTCTCTGAAGATGAAATCGCCGAACCCGAAGTAGTCGCGAAGGTGGTCGCGAAGGTCCACATCAATCTTTTTCGAGTTCTTGTCGATGAAACTTGCATGACATTCCTTGGCGAGTTTTGCATTTTCAGTTTCGCTCGAATCGAGGATGAGGGGCACATATGGATCGCGAGCACGAATGGCACTAAGCAGTTTGAAACCAGCTTTTTCGTCCTTCTTCCCTCCAGGCGTAAGGGGGAAACGGCAATCGCTGATGACGCCAAGCGTATTGTCAGCAAAACGATTGTACAAGAGCCATGCTTCTTCGTAGTTACGAGCCAACACAATCTTTGGCCGGCCACGCATTCGCAACATTTCGAGGCTCGTGTTCAGGGCTTCCGTAGCGAACTCGAGGCTTTGCTGAAGGACGAACTTATAAAGCGTGGGCAGAATGCTTGAATAGAAACGGATACTGTCCTCGACGACAAGAAGCATCTGCACTCCTGCCGAACGGATGTCGTGTTCGAGGTTCATGCGGTCTTCCATCAGTTTGATGATGGAGAGCAGCAATTCCGTATTTCCCAGCCAACAGAAGACATACTCGAAGACGCTCAAGTCCTCGTTTTGCATGCGTTTCGTGATGCCGTGACTGAAGGGAGTCAGCACGACAATGGGGGTTGTGGGGTAGTGCTGCTTGATGTCTCGTGCAATATCGAACACTGAGTTGTCTTCCGCAGCAGGCATGACAATGACGAGGTTAATTTGTCCCCCGGCCATTTGCTCTTTTGCTTCGTCGCCGTTATGAACTTGAATGAAGCGAGGTGGGAAGCGAAGTCCCAGTTTTGCGTATTCCGAGAAAATCTTCTCATCCACTCGACCGTCGTCCTCAAGCATGAAGGCATCGTATGGATTGGCGATGAGAAGCACGTTGTAAACGCGGTTGAGCATCAAGTCAACAAAGGAGGTATCTTTCAGCGTCATAGTCGTTCAGGCCGTTTTATCGCGCCAAAGTTACGAATAATTTCTGATACTGCCAAACATTTGGCTTGGAGAATGTTCAAACATGGCGTTGTTAAATCGCAAACTTAACGTTGTTAAATCGCAAACGTATAGTGTTATGATTGCAATCGTAACGTGCCACGATTACAAACCTAACGTGCCGCAAGTCGACGAGTTGTGCCTTTGCCTTGCATTTACATCAAGTTGAAACTGACAAATAAGCAATTTTTCCCTCAAATCATTTGAGAAAATGGCAAATAATACTACCTTTGTGGGACATAAATTAAATAATGTACGCTTTTAAGTTTTGCGTTATGAAACGACAGTTCCTTTGTTTGCTAATTGCCATTTGCTCTTTCTCCTTTGCATGGGGACAGCAGCGACGACCCATCGATAACGAGCATCCTATGTGGATGATTCACATTGATGTATGGAACTCGGCTGATCCGCAGAAAATCATTGACTTGATTCCAGAGGACATACGCCCGTTTGTATGCATGAATCTTTCGCTTTCGTGTCAGTTCGATACGAACACGAGCATGTATCGAATGCCACGTAATGCCGTACGCACTTACAAGTCGTGGGCTTCAGTTTGTCAGCAGAATGGCATGTGGTTCTCGTGTCAGCCGGCATCTGGAGGCCATACCCATATTCAGGACAACGACCTCGAGACCTTTGAATACTTCTTCAAGACCTATCCCAACTTCTTGGGTTGGAACTATGCTGAGCAGTTCTGGGCTTTTGGTGATGCTGGAGACAAGAGTTCGATGACGGCAGCCAGTCGTTGGGCACTCTTTGCCAATCTGGTCGAGATGTCCCACAAGTATGGTGGTTTCTTGACTGTCAGCTGGTGTGGTGGCGTTTATCATATGAACACGAACCCCATTGCGGAGCTGAAACTCGACCCCAATTTCCTTACGGCTTGCAGAAAATACCCAGAAGCGATACTCTTCCTATATAAATACACACATTGCAGTAGCTTCTACAACAACGAGAGTGTTTGTTGGGGACCGTTTGTATCGGGCTTGACCAAGAACTATGGGGTGCGTTACGACAATTGCGGATGGAACGATATGACCTCGAAACTTGTGGGTGAAAGCAAATGCTCTTATCCAGGTAGTGCCGGCATCGGAACGGTGATGGAGCAATGTTGCGTGAATGGAGGAGCCGTCTGGGATGGTCCTGAACTGATCTGGAGCGGAGAGTGCTTCCAGAACCAAAGCGACACTCAAGTAGATGGCTATACCCGTCGCAACTGGGGCACTTTCCCCAACTTCAAAGGCATTTGGCTGGACATGTGGCGCAGGATTATCGATGGCACCATGTATATCCCATCGCGCGAGGAGGTGGTGGCTAAGACCAAGATTGTCGTCGTCAATGACAAGACGGATGATTATACTTCGTGGGACGACCTCTATAATGGCCTTTATCTGCAAACCGATCCTGGCAACCAGAGAAAGGAGAGCGCGTGGAACTACGGGCAATGGCAAAACAATCTGTGTTACTTCAAGTCGACAGGCCGGTATGGTGCGATTCCTATCGTGACAGGACTTTATGACAATGCCGCCAAAGCCATTCCCCTGCAAGTGAAAAAGTCGAACTATACAACCCGATGGTCAACACAAACGAGGAAACAAACCGACTTCAACAGGCAATATCCAGAAGTGTCGAAGGGCGACCTTTACGTGAACCGCTATCGCAATCAATTAGTGACCTATACACCTTACACTTATTTGAATGGGAAGCAAACGGCCTCAGCCAGTATTCCCTTGATGTATAACACCTGTGACACGCTGAAGCTCCATTATGGTAAACTTTCTGGTGGCGCCATTCGAGAATATGCCGACCATATTGACTTCTATCTCAACAATTACCGCAACGATACCACCACCTTGCAGACAGACGAGATTATCATTACTGGTGTTACTGCCGAACCGACAGCCACACTTCAGACTCCATCTACAGGAGCGCCCAGCCATAGTGCGAGCCTTTCGTCTAAATTATATAATGTGGAAGATCAGACCTTTGCCCTTAGTGTCAAGCACTTGGGGCCTGCAATTCTGCGTATTGATTGCTCAGGTTCAGGAACAGAACGACAGACCGACTTCCTGCCTGACAGGACATTGGAGCAACCTCTTCAGCCCCAACCCTATCAAGGCCCCATTATCATCGAGGCCGAGAATATGGATTTGAAGTCGGCAGACCGCAGGTTGACACATTCAGGCTGGTGGGCACAGGATTATAATGATTTCGCAGGTATGGGATTTGTAGAGACACAAGGCAGTACAACGTGTGCTTTGCGCCATCAGTTGCAACTCTCCGAGGGTGGAAACTATCGAATACTCGTACGTTACTGCAATAGTAACAAGATTGGAAAGATGAGGGCAACCATTAACGGCAGGACGCAGAACGTATCGTTCGAGAAGGTTGGCAAGAACGATTGGCGTGAGGTTGCCATCGATGTCACGTTGAAGGCAGGGAAAAACGATTTCGTGCTTCAGAATATGGGTGCCATCAAGATGACAATCGACCAGATTACATATGAACCAGAAGGCTATCAGAAAGAGAAGTTCAAGGTGACCATGCGAAATGCTGACTTTGGTCAGGTTGTGGCAGATGCCGATTCAGTCGCGGCTGGCGACACGGTCCAGTTGACTGTCCTGCCTGAAGACGGTTATGCCTTGAAGGTTTTGCGTGTGGTCAACTCAGTGTTCTTCACACAAGACAAGACCATACCTTTTGATGAAAACGCCAGCAAAGTTTCGTTTGTTATGCCAGATGAGAATGTAACCATCCAGCCGGTATTCTACGACTTGGCAGCCTCTTATGAGCTCGACTTCACAAATGTGGCAAATGGTGCGCTGCCTGAAGGGTGGCGTACGACTGACGGAACAGATGTCCGCAACTATCCTTCCCAGAATGGTAGCGGGCCTCGCACCTTTGTCGGCCTGACTGGTTATCAGGGCAAAGCGCTTTATTGGCGCAATACCAGCGCTGAATATGGGCGTTTGTCGGACTATCCGCTCACATTGGAACCTGGCGAGTATTCGCTCATCTTCGCTATGGCTGCATGGAAGGGAACACCTGTCTATCAGGCTAAGATTATCAAAGCTAATGGTTCTGCCATAAAAACTTCAACACAATTGACAGCCAAACCCAATATCAACGGCAATAGTGCTGGCGACATCTCGACTGCAGTCCGTTACACTTTGAATTTTGAGGTGGAGGATGCAGGCAATTATGTCATCCAATTCCTCGACAAAACTTCATCGGGAGGCATGCACGAGTTCCTTTTGGCAGAGTGTCGTCTGCGCAATCTTTCTGTTGTGACGGAGATAGGGATGCCTAAAGGAATCAGACGCCAACCCAAGGGAATTTACAGCCCAACAGGTATGCGCCTTCAGGCTTTACAGCGTGGCTTGAACATTATTGTGGACGAAGACGGAAACACAAAGAAGTTGATTGTCCGCTAACGAAATCCTGCGATTGGGAAGGCCTGCAAGGTAGTTGGTAAACGAGGCGTTGTTAAATTGCAAACATCACGTGTGTCGTTGGCAAACATCACGTGTGATCATTTCACCCTCTCCATTTTAAGCAAAAGACTGGAGCGGGGTTGGGGGAGAGTCAACTTCAATCCATCCATCAGTTGACGGCCAGAATACTCCTCCGTTTCGCCGTTGTCCTTATTGAAGATGCGATAGGTGGTGGAGGGGTTGAGGCCGGAAAGACGGACTTCGTAGGTGGGCGTTTCGCATAGAGCACGACGGAAAGCCACAATATAACCCGTCTCGTCCGAGGGTCGATAGAGTTGATACGCCAGCCAAATATCGTCGCCAGTCAGGTCTCCAATGCCAGAAAGGGGATAGAAATCTTCGTAGAAATAAGGTCGCACCTCCTCGAACTCTTGCATGGTTCGCGCCATATCTGTGAACGACTCGCCTTGCTGGGTGAGTTTCCAATTGAAGACAACTGCACTTCCCAGCGAGGAACGTGAATCGAAGGAATCAACATGATAACTGCCTGTCGCATGTTGAGGCAGATAGAACTCCAAGCCATATGTATGGCATTGATAGCCAACGGGTTCGCCATAACTGTAATCCGTTCGCCACATAGGAGCGCTTCGAAGCATGGTTTCGTAGTCGATGCGACGCCCTCCACTTGCGCAATTGTCGATGAGGAGGCGAGGGAAACGGGTGAGCAGATAGTCCCAGAAGTCGTAAAGCCCCATGATGTACTTCACCTCAGTCATTCCTTTACGCCCTTCTGTATCGTTGTTTAGCCAAATACTTTCCGGGGCTATGTTGAAGTCCTGCCTGTAGTGGTCGATTCCGTTCTCTTCGAGGAGGTCGCCTATTGTCTTGCTTAACCATTTGCAGGCTTCAGGTGTGCCGAGGTTAAAGAGGCGGTTGTCCCCACCTGCAGCCAGCATCCATTCAGGGTGTTGGCGTTCCCAAAGACTTCCTTTATAGACGCGTTCAGGCTCGAACCAAACCATGAATTTGGCATCGGCTTGCTTGTGGATATAGTCGGAGATCGGCTTAAATCCGCCTGGAAACCTTTCTTGGTCAGGCTTCCAATTGCCTACGGTATTGTACCAATTCTTGCCTAAAGCGTGATCGGCTGCTTCTTCGTACCAACCTGCATCGAGCCAAAAAGCCTCGGGTTTCAAGCCGAACATCTTTGTGCGTTGTACGAGGGCGATGGCGTATTCTGTAGTCATGCAGGTATATTCGTTGCAAGGAGCAGGGTCGCCCCAGTTGAAACCTCCAAACATGGGGTACCAGACGGGCAGACCCTCGATTTTCCGAGAGTGATGTGCCAGCAGGAAACGACGGAATCGGTTGTGCCCGACCATACGATCACCTTTCCAAAAGAGCAGACAGACACTTGCAGTTCGAATGCGTTCACCAGGCAAAAGACCTGCGTTGAGGTGCTTCAAGCCTGCTTTCAGCAGGAGTCGTTGGTTATCGAGGGAGGTTAGCATGCTTTCCCAAGTGCCCGTCCAACCGATAGCAACCATAACTCCTTCGTCTTTAGATGTTTGCAGATTGAAGAAGGGAAAGGCGCCGTCGGAAGAGCGTCCACCTCGAGGTTCCATTTTCAGCGTGTCGCCAGCCTGAAGAGAGCGTTCGTGTGGGGCGAAGTCAGCTCGACTGGCGTTACTGCCCTCAGCATAATAAAGATTGGGGACAAAGGCAGGGTGACGGAATATGATGTCGGCCGTCTGAACATGACTGATGGGAGGCGTAATGCCGGAACCTGTGTTCTCGAAGCGCAACACCCATTCAATCGTGCCGAAGTCCGTCCAGCCCGTCACCTCGCATTCCACCTTCAAACCTTTTTTGTCGGTATAGGTGGCAAGGTATCGCACTTGGTTGTCCTCAGTATCGGGAAGTCGAGTCAGGGAATGTCGGCATTTGCTTAGGATTTTTGATGAAGGTTGCCCATCATATTCGAACGAGAAGGGCGGCGTTTTCCCCTTGCCGAATTGTGATGTTATCCATCTTTCCACCTGCAAGGACTTGCCGTTTTGTACGCTGCTCTGTGCCTTTGTGCTTAAGGTAAAAGCGCAGAGGAATAGGACGAAGGCGAAGAATCTCATTGGTCTGGGTTTTCAACAAAGCCTTGATACTTTGCAGGAAGGTCGCGCATAATGGTTTCGTAGCTCTGCTCAAGGATGCGCTGAATATCTTCCGGACCTTGACTGGAAGGTTCGATAGGAGCATGAATGACGAGACGAAGCCTGTGCCAAGTGACGAAGTTGATGCCTTTTTGACGGGGTAGGACGTCGAAACTGCCGTCAATCGTTATGGGAACGACGGGCAATTGCAGTTCATCAGCCAGCCCGAAAGCACCTCTGCGGAACTTCCCCATATGCCCTGTAAAGGTTCGTGCTCCCTCGGGGAAGACCACTAGCGAAACGCCGTTCTGCAGGACTTTACGCCCTTGCTCGTACGTTTTGTGAATGGCTTTCGGCCCACTCTTGTCGACAAAGATATGGCCGGCACTCTCGCAAGCCTTTCCCACGAGCGGCATATTGCGAAGAGATTTCTTCATCATCCAGCGGAAACTGCGTCCCAGGAAGCCATAAATGAGGAAGATGTCGTAGGGGCCTTGGTGGTTAGCGACAAAGACATAGGACTGCTTCTTGTCCAGCAACTCACGCCCTTCCACTTTGACAGGCAAGAGCATCACCCAACACATCAACCTGCTCCAAACCATAGCAGGATAGTACCCCCAGGTTCTCGCCTTGCAGAAAGTGCATCCGAGAATCGTGACAATAGCCGTCAAAGCAGTCGTCAGGATGATGATTGGCAGGGCAATAAGGAGTTGATAAAGTCTGTAAAGAATCTTCATGGTATCAGTACCCCTTTGTTTTCTCTTGGTATTCTTTCGCTTTCTTGATGTACTCCTTTACATAAGGGTGTCCCAAGAAATATGGTGGGGCGTTCGTAATGATTTCCTCCAGTTGTGGTGTGAGGACGGGGTAGGGCAGACTGCTGGTCAGAATCATGAAAATGCCTGGCCCCAGTACATTATTATAATTCGCGCGTATGAAGCGGGTAATGAGCTGGTCGTTCTCATCGGCCAATTCCTTCGACTGCTTGCCAAGCTCGTACATGACTTCGTCATAGTCCGTTCCGTCCATAATCATCTGTGATTGCAAGTGCGGCAGTTCGGCCATGCGAGCGTCAAGTTGGGTCTTCCTTTGAATGAAGCCCGACAGCGTATCGTTGAGGGGAGTGCCTGTAGCCGTTTGCTGGGATTCGCCGATACTGAGCCTTACCTCGCCTTCTTCGAGCACGATAGGCATTACGCTCAAGTCGCCAAGGAAGACGTTTGCCAGCATTGTGGAATCCATGCTGCCGCCAAAATCGAAGCGACCATGCACGACTCTTGTCGAGTCTATGCTTTTCATCTCGCCATCCACATAGACCTTGAGCGTCAGCACTTGCCCTTCGAGGTCGTCCACATTCGAGGACCCCCTTACCATGTATTGGCTTTTGCAGGATACTAACGCCAGCAAAGTCGACAAAAGCAGACAGTAGAGCTTGTTCATTACCTATTTTGCTCGTTTGGTTTGACAAAGATATACAATCTTCTGCAAATGGCAATAACAATTAAGACTAATTAACTTAATATAAAAAAGCCTCCCCGTTTTGGGGAGGGCTTTATGGTGTTATTTACATCTTCGACATAGCTTGCTCCAAGTCGGCAATGATGTCTTCGACATTTTCGATGCCAACGCTCAGTCGAACCAAGTCGGGAGCAATGCCGGCTTCCCTGAGTTGTTCGTCGCTGAGTTGTCTGTGAGTATGGCTTGCAGGATGCAGAACGCAGGTACGGGCATCGGCCACATGCGTCACGATGCTGATGAAATCGAGGTTGTCCATGAAGCGGATGGCCTCTTCCTTCGTGCCTTTCAGTCCGAAAGCAATCACGCCGCAAGTTCCCTTCGGCATGTATTTCTGTGCCAAAGCATAGTACTTGTTCGAGGGCAGACCTGCATAGTTCACCCATCCCACCTTGGGATTCTTCTCGAGCCACTCGGCCACTTTCTGCGCATTCTCGCAATGGCGGGGCATGCGGAGGTGGAGCGTTTCGAGTCCGAGGTTGAGAAGGAAGGAGTTCTGCGGAGCGGGAATGCTACCCAGGTCGCGCATCAGTTGGGCGACGAGTTTGGTGGTGTAAGCCATCTTGCCGAAAGCCTTCGTATAGGTCAATCCGTGATAGGACTCGTCGGGTGTGCAAAGGCCTGGGAACTTCTCAGCGTACTTGTCCCAATCGAAGTTGCCGCTATCGACCACTACGCCACCAACTTGAGTTGCGTGACCGTCCATATACTTTGTGGTGGAGTGCGTGACGATGTCGCAACCCCATTCGAAAGGACGGCAATTGATGGGTGTGGCGAAGGTGTTGTCCACGATGAGGGGCACACCATGCTTGTGAGCCATCTTGGCA
>CACZBC010000012.1 GCA_902779315.1 uncultured Bacteroidales bacterium
TGTCTTCAAAAGGTACTTCCTCTCGGATGCTACCAACCAAAGGCCCTTCATGAAGCAGGACGATTCGTGCACCGTCTCGTACATTCAGCAACCGCCCCTCGATGGAAGCAAAGTCGCGGCTTGGATCTATCTGCAACGAGGAACGGAAATCATCCCGAATGCCGACAGATTGGGCTCTACCGCAGTCCGCCACAACGGCTACGAACACCTCTGGACGATGGGGTTGATGATAGGCGAAGGCAGCAGCTACAGCCAGACACAAACGCTCCTGGAGGACTATGAGGAACTCCTCGAGGAACACCAGATGACGCTCGAGGACAACTGTATCCGTACCTGGTTCTTCGTCAGGGATGTCGATACGCAGTATAAGGGCCTCGTCCTTTCGCGTTGGGAGAACTTCGCCCAGCATGGCTTAACGCCCGAAACACACTACATTGCCTCGACTGGAATCGGTGGAAACCCGTCCGATCCGAAGGCCATCATCCAGCTCGGAAGCTATGCCTTGAAGGGTTTTGAGGCTGAGCAGCAACAGTATCTCTACGCCACAAGTCACCTCAATCGCACGAGTGAGTACGGCGTCACCTTCGAGAGGGGGACGCTCCTCAGGTTCGGCGACCGCAATCACGCCATCATCTCGGGAACCGCGAGCATCAACAACAAGGGCGAAGTGGAACATGTGGGCGATGTGGAAATGCAGACAAAACGGATGTGGGAGAACGTTGAGACGCTTCTTGCAGAAGCCGGAATGACGATGAGCGACGCAGCGCATCTGATTGTGTATCTGCGAGATGGAGCTGATTATGAAGTAGTCAGCCAGATGTTCAAGAAGAAGTTCCCTCACATTCCCACAGTCTTCACCCTCGCTCCAGTTTGCCGTCCGACCTGGCTCATCGAGATGGAATGTATGGCGATTCAAGCTGCCGCTAATAGTCACTTTAATGACTTTTAGCTGGAAGTTAAAATGGAAGTTAACTCGCTACGCTCGTGGAAGTAAAAAAGGGAGTAAAAAAGGACAATACCAAACACGCTCGTACGACATCGAATATATCGACAAAGCGACTCACGACAGACTAGAATACATCCTCAGCGGAACCAGTTGGAAACTCAACGGCTACGCCGAGGCCATAAGTCAAAACAAAGGAATAACTAATGAATAAAATATATAATAGAAGTTAAAGTGGAAGTAAATTCGCTACGCTCATGGAAGTTAAAAGGGAAGTTAAAAAGGACAATACCTTTATGCACTTGGCATCCCAAGCTATCGTCCAGCGCGAAGCGCTTAACTTCCAGCCAGCAACGCTGGTTTAACTTCCATTTTAACTCCCACTTTAACTCCATATAAAAAGATATTATGAAAGCCGGCATAGTAGGATTGCCCAATGTAGGCAAATCAACCCTTTTCAACTGCCTCTCGAGCGCGAAAGCTCAGGCTGCGAATTTCCCCTTCTGCACCATCGATGCACAGCTGGGACAAGTCACCGTTCCTGACGAACGACTGACCAAACTCGCAGAACTTGTGCATCCGGGTCGCATCGTTCCTGCAGTTTGCGACATCGTCGACATTGCAGGCCTCGTGAAAGGTGCCAGCAAGGGTGAGGGTTTGGGCAATCAGTTCCTCGCCAATATCCGCGAATGCGACGCCATCATCCACGTGCTCCGTTGCTTCGACAACGACGGTATCGTGCATGTTGACGGCAGCGTCGACCCCGTTCGCGACAAGGAAATCATCGACGCTGAACTGCAGATAAAGGACCTCGAAACCATCGAGAACCGCATCAAGAAAGTGGAGAAGCAGGCCCGCGTGGGTGGCGACAAGCAAGCAAAGGTTGAGCTCGATGTCCTGCTCAAATACCAAGACGCCCTCAACAAGGGTTTGAGCGCAAGAACCGTAACCTTCGACACGGAGGATGAAATAGCGGCTTCGAACGGACTCTTCCTGCTTACGACAAAGCCCGTCCTGTATGTCTGCAACGTAGATGACGCTTCGGCAGCTACAGGAAATGTTTATACGGAAGCCGTCCAGAAAGCCATCGAGGGCGAAGATGCCGAGATGCTCATCATCTCAGCTCAAACGGAAGCGGACATTGCAGAACTCGAAACCTACGAGGAGAAGCAGATGTTCCTGGAGGATCTGGGGCTCTCGGAAAGTGGCTGCAATCGCCTCATCAAAGCCATCTACCACCTGCTCACCCTGCAGACCTTCATCACGGCTGGCGAGATGGAAGTGAAGGCTTGGACTTTCCGCCGCGGTTGGAAGGCTCCACAATGTGCCGGCGTCATCCACACGGACTTCGAGAAGGGCTTCATTCGTGCGGAAGTCATTAAATATGAGGACTATATCAAGTACGGTTCGGAAGCCGCCGTTCGCGAAGCCGGCAAGATGAGTGTGGAAGGCAAGGACTATGTGGTGCAGGACGGAGACATCATGCATTTTAGATTCAACGTGTAAAAGACCCCCTCTAACTCCCCCTTTAAGGGGAGAACTTCATACTCCAACTATGAATTATGAACTATGAACTATGAACTATGAACTATTCATAACCTGGAACCCAGACATTGTTGCCCTCGACTTGGGCTTCATCGTGATACGATGGTACTCGCTCTTTTGGGCAATTGGTCTCATAGGCGTTTATCTGTTGATGCACAAACTCTATCGTCAGCAAAAGATAAGCGAGGAGAAGTTCGACCCGATGTTCATGTATTGCTTCCTTGGCATCCTTATTGGAGCGAGATTGGGGCATTGCCTGTTCTACGAGCCTGGCTATTACCTCTCGCATCCCATCGAGATGTTGCTGCCCATACGCAATGTCCCAGGGCAAGGATGGACGTTTACCGGCTACGAAGGGCTCGCCAGTCATGGCGGTACGCTTGGCCTCATGATAGCACTCTGGCTGTATGCAAAGCATGTGAAACTGCGCTTCTTGCACGTCCTGGACAATGTTGCCATCGTCACACCTATTTGTGCGTGTGCCATCAGGTTGGGCAATCTGATGAATTCCGAAATAATAGGAAGGCCAACAGACCTGCCTTGGGCTTTCATCTTCGAACGCGTCGACAGCCTGCCTCGCCATCCAGGGCAACTATACGAGGCAATCTGCTATGCCGTTTTCTTCGGCATTCATTGGTTCTTCTACCGTCGTTACCCGCAGAAAGTGGGCAGCGGTTTCTTCTTTGGTCTCTGCCTGTTCCTCATCTTTACAAGCAGAATATTCATCGAATACACGAAGGAAAACCAGGAAGCCTTCGAGGAAGGGATGCTCCTGAACATGGGGCAGTTGCTCTCCATACCCTTTGTCGTGCTCGGTCTTTACTGCATGATTAAATCTTCAAACGCAGCTGGAAAGACAAATCGTGCTTCCAAGGACTGAGGATTCGCTGCAGTCCTGTACCTTGTTCGTCGCGGTCAAAGTAGCGAAGCAGGCTGTAACGTCCTTCAAGCCACAACTTTTCGTTCTTGCTTTTCCAACGGCAAGTGAGGACTCCCAACATGCCTTTGCCTGAATAAGAAGCAGAAGAAATGCTGCTGTAAAGCGCTGGTGAGTGGAGGTAGATGCGGCTCAAATAGTCGTCGGTATTGAAGTAACCAAGCTGACCATTAAGTGTCAAGTTCGGCTTTGCAAGCATATACCGTGCATTTTGGCTGACGAGAAAGCCGTTTTTGCCAAGGACATTGTGGAAAGAGCCTGTTGTCTGCAAGCGCCACTTGTCTGTCGGCTCGCATGTCCACTGCAGTTTGACACGATGATGTGGCTCCATGACATCGGCATTTTCCTTCCTTTTCAACTGATAACGAGCCAGCAAAGAGTGTTGCTTCGAAAGGACATAAATCCCTTGCAAAGAGAACTCCTGACCTGTACTGCTGTGCGACATTCGATAACGTGGCCAAGGATGGTGGAAGAAGTCAGCATATGCGATTAGCTGCAAACCTGCCAAGGGTTCCGCTTGCAAATGCAAGAGCACACCGCTTTCGTTTTGCGCATTTCTGTTTTCGGCAAGCGAGCTGGCATAAAACGAGTAGTATTGATAGGCATAAAAGCGTTGTACGGCAGAGAGAATGTAGTTCCTGCCTATGTTCCACGATGCTCGATTGATGGTTGAGAAGCCATTCCCAGCAGTACTGTAGGCAGCCTCTCCGCCAAAGGAAAGGCGGTAGCGAGTATAGCCATAGTTCAGTCCAATCACGCCAAAGGAACTTCCCTTCGGATAGATAGCGCGATATTGTTGTGTGCCAGGATTAAGCGTTCGACTGAACTTCTGCCAATAACCTGTCGCTCCAAGGTGAAAACCTTTACAGAGCCATTCAATGTTACCGCCTAGGACAGCACTTTCCACGTTCCTCTTTCGCTCCCATTCGGATTCCGTCCGATGATAGCCTGTAGCAAGTAAGGTTTGTACTTCTCCACTGTTTGTCAGCGTGGCGTCACGCTTTCGATATGAGCCGAAAGCACTCAGGCTGATGTGTTTGCTCAAAGACAACGTGATGGCAGCGCCTCGCAAAAAGTTCACCTCGTCCATTCCCGTCATAGGACGGATGCCGCCTTGCATCTTAAGTGATGGCGTATTCTTGCTGTTCCAAATGTTTCCACCCAGCACCAAACCCTCGCCAAATCCGATACGATAGTCGCCGACAATGGCCTTGTTGAGGATACCGACATCCCGCATCATGACATAACCCCCGTAACTGTCATAGTAACGCTCGCCAGCATCTTTTTCCACACGCAATCCCGCTTGGAAATGCTTGCTGTTGCCCAAGGTATAACGAATGCGATGATAGAGTGCGTCGCCACGATAACCGTTCTCTTGTTGCTGCCCAAGTCTATAATAAAGAGGAATGTCTAGGCGCGATGAGAAATCGTTCCGCAGGTAACTGAACAGCCGTTTGTCCTCCTCTTTCTTCTCTGGCTCGGCATAGACGAAAAGCGAAAGTCGCCTGCGAGTCGCGTCGTCAATGAGCGGTACAAGACGCAATTCAGCAAGCGTCTGCATTTGTCCGTGCAGGTAAATGTAGGCGTGAATCTGCTCTATCTGTTCCTCCGACAGAAACGGCAACTGCAGAAAGTCGTCTACAGTTGCCGTATTGATGTTAATCGGATGTTCCGAAAGTTCCCTAAGTTCTTGCAAATGCAACTGCAAGTCCTCTTCTTCTGCCCGCTCCACATCGCTCGTGTATTCCTCTACGAAGTCGTCCCAATCATACTTTTGCGCAGATAAGGAAGACGCAAGAAGCATGAAAAAGAGGAACAGAGGCAGGCGCATATCTTTACATTATATAATAATAAGAACGCGGCAAAGGTCAGATAGCGATTCCACCGCGCTTTATGGTGTAAGTGCCGGCCGTGTATTCCTTCGAAGTTGTCTCGCCTGGGAGAGTCACGGTGGCTGTGGCGCCTTTCGGGATGGTGAAGGTCCATGTCCAGCGGCTACCATTATACCGCCATTCGCTCTTGATGAGGCCGGCTGCCGACTTATATTCTGCCTTGAGATGTCCCAGGCGCTTGTCGGGCACGGGCTTCATAATGATGTGCTTGAAGCCAGGCTCCTTCGGGTCGGCAGCAATGCCGGCTGCAGTCTCCCAAAGCCATTCGCAGACACATCCGTAAGCGTAATGGTTGAAGCTGTTCATGCCGCGAGGACCCATGCCCTTATCCACGGTGTACGAGTTCCAACGCTCCCAGATGGTGGTTGCGCCGTTATCGACGGAGTAGAGCCACGACGGGTTTTTGTGCTGGAAGAGGAGTTCGTAGGCGATGTCCTGCATGCCGTTCTCGGTGAGGGTCTGCATGAGGATGGATGTACCGAGGAAACCTGTCTGCAGACAGTTGTCGTGTTCCTCGAAGTTCTTGCGGAGGCGGGCAATCATGTTTGCCTTTGCCTGGCCTTCGAGCAGATTGTTCTTGAGGGCGAAAAGTGCCGGCGTCTGCATCGTGTTGAGGATTTCGAGCTTGAACGTACCGTCGGCATTAAGGAAGTTTTGTCGGATATAGTCCTTCGCCTCGGCCTGCATCTTGTCGTACAACGCGGCGTTGCGACCGGTAGCACGTGCCATGTCGCCCATCATGCCTGCATCTATTGCCCAGTACGACGCGCTGAGATAGTTCCAATAGACAATGGCGTCGGGTTTCGGTTGCCCGTTCTCGTGGCTGCGACCACTGCAACTTTCCAGGGGTTCATAGCTCAACCAGTCCGCCCACTGGTAGTTGCCGTTCTCTCCCGTCATGACGGTATGCTCGTACTTGGTCTCGTAAATGTGATCCATAAAGAGGTCCATTGCCTCCCAGTTCTCGTCGACAATGTCTTTGTCGCCAAACTGCTTCCACACCGTCCAAGGCACAATGATGCCGGCATCTGCCCAACCGAGGCGCATCATGTCGCCGTTGCCTTTGCCGTCACCTGCCCCATATTGTGCGAGAGGTGCGACGCCCGGGAAAGCGCCGGTAGGCGACTGCGTGTCCCTCATGTCCCTCATCCACTTATGGAAGAAGCGGTCTGTGTTGGCGAAGAACGTTCCAGTCTCTGTGAAGACCTGTGTGTCGGCTGTCCAACCCAGGCGTTCGTTGCGCTGCGGGCAGTCCGTCGTGACCGAGAGATAGTTGGAGCGCTGGCCCCAAACCGTGTTGGAGATGAGTTTGTTGATGTCCTCGCTGCCCGTCACGATAGTGCCTGTCTCGAGTTCTTTCGTGATGGAAGAGACGGGGACGGACTTTATGCTGCGGATTGTGACCTCGTCTGTGGCGGTTACCGACACGAAGCGATAGCCGTAGAAGGTGCTTCGAGGAGTGAAGTTCACGAAGCCTTTATTGTCTGCAAACGTGTAGTGAAGCAGCATACCGGTGTCGGGAATACGCAAGTTCAAGCGATGGCAGCTACCTTCCGGACCGTCCATGCCGCGACTCTTTGCGCCGTTGCCGTCGTTCAGAAGCTCGCTCGGCAGGCAAGTCAGCACGGTGCCGGCTTTTGCCTTAAACTCGAAGGCGGGTACTGCGGAAGCGTTCTGACCGAAATCGACCACGAGTGTCTCGCCCGGACGAACTGTCATAGGCTTTCCCGGAGCAAACTCCTCGACGATGTTGACCTTGCCGAACTGGTCGTCGGTTGCGCCTGTCGTACCTTTCCAAGTGTAGGCCTTGACGGGAGACAAAGCGAGGTCCCAACGATGATAAATCTCTGCGCCGTCAGTCCCCCACACCTTACCGAGGAATTCCTCATTGATTTCCGGGGTCGAGAAACTTGCTGCGTTCGTCCAACCTTGCGGCTGACGGGCATCATAATCCTCACCGTCGAAGATGGCGGCATGCGTCACAGGACCTGCCACACCTGCCTTCCAGTCCTTCAGGTTCGTGGGGAAATACTCCTCGCTGCCGTCTGTATAGATCAACATAAGCACACCTCGGAAGGCTACCTTCTTGCCAATCATACCGTCGTGACCGCCTGGAGTGATAATCTTATCAGCCCACCAACCCGGAACCACCTGCACGGCGAGGTTGTTTTCCTGCCCTGCGCCTTTGTTGAAGGCCTTTGTGATGTCGTAAGTAAAGCTGTACTTCGTCTTCTCGAAGTGCGTGAAGCCGGGCTTCAAGACCTCGTCGCCGACCAGCTGACCATTGATGTAAAGATCGTAGGTGCCAAGGGCGGTGGTCTTCCAGATGGCCCTCTTCACCTTCTTCGCATTGCGAGGATTGCTGACGAACCAGCTTGCGCCGTCGGCCGCACGAGTGCCATCGACGACTTTTCCCGTGACAACCTGCGCATCCTTGGCGCTTATCCAAACCGATTCGTTCCACGGCTTGCCCAAATGATACTCGACGAGTTTGCCGACTGTCTGTTGTGCATTGCAGGCCAAAGCTGCCCACATCATGCCTCCGAAAAGGGAGACTTTCAGAAACTTCAATGAGTTGTTCATAATTATTGCTTGTTTAGTTTTTATTTTCTATTCGAGGACAAAGAAAGCGTTTTTTACTATAATAAGGAGCAAATAACTGCTCTTTTTATGTAACGATTTGGCACAACTACTATTTTCCCTCTTTCTGTGAGGCTTCGGAACTGGCCAAATACTCTGCAAAGACACGGGCTGCGCTCTCGACCTTGCGGGCACAAGGGCGAACGCGATAGTATTCGGCATTCCGTTCGTCGGGCTGCGAGGTGTTTGTCTCCGCTTTAAGGCCGCTCATCTGTAACAATTCGGCACAATTGATGCTGCCGTTCCTCTGTCGGAACGTCTCGAGAAGTTGGCGGACGAGCTGATAGCAAGCAGCCTTTCCTTCACGGTCTTCGCCACGAGTCTGGCCTTTCTCCAAGCCCGCCAGAATCACCAAAGCGGAGCACGTTCCACACATCAATCGCATCCTTCCCACGCCTCCACCGAAGCCGGCACTAATCCTGAGCGCCATCTCCTCGTCCAATCCATAGAGATCCGAAAAGGCACAAACTACGCTTTGGCAGCATCCATAACCCTGCATGAACAGCTCTACAGCCCTTTGTATGCGATCTTCTAAATTCTTTTCCATAGTTATGTTGATAAATTACACGTGTGTCATCGGTAAACATCAAACGTGACGATGGCGAACGTCAAACGTGACGATTGCAAACGTCGCACTATACGATTGGCAACGTAACACTATACGATTGCAAACGTAACGTGCCTAGTTGCTTCCCTTAACCAGTTTCTTTATGTCGTTCAACTTGCTGAGCGCCTCGAAGGGGGTCAGGTTGTTGATGTCCAAACCGAGTATCTCGTCGCGAATCTGGCAGAGAACCGGGTCGTCGAGCTGGAAGAAGTTCATCTGCACGCCACTATCTGCGCCTTGATCCGTCTTGATCTTTCCACCCAGTTGCTGGTGGTTGACGGCTCCC
This sequence comes from uncultured Bacteroidales bacterium, assembly GCA_902779315.1. Classification (GTDB taxonomy): domain Bacteria; phylum Bacteroidota; class Bacteroidia; order Bacteroidales; family Bacteroidaceae; genus Physcousia. The sequence continues at coordinate 8,851 of CACZBC010000012.1, forward strand.
TCGAGCTCCTTCAGGATGACATTTGCCCTTGCAACAATGGCTCTGGGCATGCCTGCGAGTTTTGCCACATGGATGCCAAAGCTGTGTTCCGACCCGCCTCGTTCGAGCTTGCGAAGGAAGATGACCTTTCCGTCGACTTCCTTCACGCTCACATTAAAGTTTTTGATGCGCGAGAAGGAGCGTTCCATCTCGTTCAACTCGTGATAGTGCGTGGCAAAGAGTGTGCGGGCATGACCGCGATTATTCTCGTGTATGTACTCGACTATAGCCCATGCAATCGAGATGCCATCGTAGGTGCTCGTGCCTCTGCCAAGTTCGTCGAAGAGCACCAGACTGCGTTCCGACAGGTTGTTCAGGATGCCTGCAGCCTCGTTCATCTCAACCATGAAGGTGCTCTCGCCTATACTGATGTTGTCGCTTGCCCCTACTCGAGTGAAAATCTTGTCAACATAACCGATTCGCGCACTTTCGGCCGGCACGAAACTTCCCATTTGAGCGAGAAGTGTGATGAGTGCGGTTTGACGAAGCAAAGCACTCTTACCAGCCATATTCGGACCTGTAATGATGATGATTTGCTGTGTCTGGGTGTCGAGGAAAACATCGTTCGCGATGTAACGTTCCCCGACGGGGAGCTGCTTTTCAATAACCGGATGACGACCTCCATGTATGTCTATCACATCGCTATCATCGACGATAGGACGGATGTAACGATTCTCCTGAGCACTTTGGGCGAAGGAAAGCAGGCAATCGAGTTGGGCAAGCAGGGAAGCGTCCTTCTGTATGGGAGCGACATAGGCTGCCAAAGCCGTGATGAGACTGTCGAAGAGTTGGGCTTCGAGACTGAGGATGCGTTCCTCCGCACCCATTATCTTGTCCTCGTATTCCTTGAGCTCCTGGGTGATGTAACGTTCTGCCTGAGTCAAGGTCTGCTTGCGAATCCAGTCGGAAGGCACTTGATCCTTGTACGTATTTCGCACCTCGAGGTAGTAGCCAAACACGTTGTTGTAGCCGATTTTCAAGCTTTGGATACCTGTCGCCTCAATCTCTCTTTGCTGCATCTCCAGCAAATAGCCCTTACCTTGGAACGCAATCTTTCGCAACTCGTCGAGTTCCGCATTCACGCCATCCATGATGACACCGCCATTCGCAACCAGCAAAGGGCAGTCGGGACGCACTTCGCGAGCAATTCGGTCGCGTATCTCGGCACAAAGATCAAGCTGCTGAGCTATCTCTCTTAACGTGCCGTCTTCGGCATTCTGGCACGTTAACTTTATCGATTCAACTGCCTGCAAAGCCACTCTTAACTGCACAACATCGCGAGGTGAAACACGCCGAACACTCACTTTCGAAATGATGCGCTCCAGGTCGCCTACTGTTTGCAAAGGTTCCAAGACAGCCTCTCTCGTGTCGGGATTGCGGAAGAAACTCTCCACGACATCTTGTCTTTTACTGATCTGAGCAGGGTCTTTCAAGGGGAAGAGCATCCATCGATGCAACATGCGGGCTCCCATCGGAGTGACGGTCTTGTCGATGACGTCGAGGAGCGAAATGCCGCCTTCGTTCATGCTGCCCACCAACTCGAGGTTCCTTACCGTGAACTTGTCGAGACGCACAAACCTATCCTCCTCGATACGACGCAGGGCCGTGATGTGTCCAAGCAGTTGGTGCTGCGTCATCTCCATGTATTGCAGGATAACGCCGGCTGCGATGACGCCACTCTTCAAGTGCTCCACGCCAAAGCCTTTCAGGTTCTTCACCTCGAAATGGCGCAGCAACTTTTCCTTTGCCGACTGTTCTGTGAAGGCCCAATCATCGAGTTCGAAAGTGACGTAGCGTGAGCCGAAACTTCCCTCGAACATCATCTTTTTGCCTCGTTCGTAGAGAACTTCCTTCGGAGCAAACGATGCCATGAGTTTATCGACGTAGTCCGTCGTGCCTTCTGTCACGAGAAACTCGCCCGTACTGATGTCCAAAAGGGACATTCCGCAAGCCTGTTTGCCGAAATGTATTGCGCAAAGGAAGTTGTTTTCCTTGTGGTTGAGCACCGTATCCGCCATCGTTACGCCAGGCGTGACCAGTTCTGTGATGCCTCGCTTGACGAGTGTTTTCGTCAGTTTCGGGTCTTCCAGTTGGTCGCAAATGGCAACCCTTTTGCCTGCCCTGACGAGTTTCGGCAGATAAGTATCGAGGGCATGATAGGGGAAGCCGGCCATCGCGATGCTTTGCGTGACTCCCGATTTGCCGTTGTTTCGATGCGTAAGCGTGATGCCGAGAATCTCCGCAGCAATCACTGCATCGTCGGCATATGTCTCGTAGAAGTCGCCGCAACGGAACAGCAGGAGCGCCTCAGGATGCTTCGCCTTGAGGTCGTAGAACTGTTTCATCATCGGAGTCAGCGCTTCTTGTGCCATATTCCTTATTCTTTTATTTTAAGGTTACTGATTGTGAACGACGACTCTTGGCTCATTTCCACATCGGCCTCGATGGTCGGCATCACGTCATAGTTGAGGACAAGACCTGTGACGTACTTCAAGCCAGGCATGCAAAGCACGCGGATAGGCTCGCCGGAAAGGTCGTAGCTTAACTGTTCGCCAATCCAGACGGGCTCTTCGTCGAAGCCTCCCATATCGCTGACAGTATCTGTGACGCAGCAGAGCGGACGGTTCTCGTCGTAGAAGGTGATGCTTTGCCCGTCGATGGTGTAGCCAAGTCGCTGAAGCAAAGCCTGTTGCATGTCGTATGGGTCGATGCTTTGTACAATGTTGGCAGAGCCGTCGTCATTAATCTGCAATTGGTAGAGACGCTCCACATAGATGCCGGTTCCCTCCATTTCTCCGCAAGCGAGCCACAACATCTGGCTCTCGGCATCGTATCTGGCGGAAGGCCTGTTGCCGTGACGGATATCGGGAAAAGCAGTTGTCTTGCCATCCTTCACAACCACAATGCCCATGCCTTCCGAGGACTGCTGCTCGCCAAGACGCATCAGACTCCAGACTGCGATGCCATGCGTCTGGTCTTCAAACGTGTTCTCATAGCGGTCGTCGAGCGTGACGGAAGCCATCGCATCACGCACTTCCTGCGAAGCCGACTCCAGTCCGAAAGCCCCTTCGATAGTGCCCAGGACGGGCTTCGTCTCTACTTTCTTTTCGTCGCAACTCGTCGCGATGAAGCAGACGACAAGCGCCAATGTCATTCGTATAATGCTCTTCATCATCATTCTTTTCCTTCCTTTATTTGTTATTATGTGGAATATGCTCTGCAAAGATACAAAGAAATTGAGAATTAAGAAAGAAGAATTGAGAATTATTTCGTATCTTTGTGGGCGAAATAACAAAACATTTGAAATCATGAAACGCATTTTGACTTTTGCAGTCATTGCCTTGGCTGCCTCCCTTAACATCGAATCCGCACAGCCGATGAAAGCTCCGAAAGGCGGCAAACCGATCAGTGACGAACTACTTGGCATCTTCTTCGAGGACATCAGCTATGCTGCCGACGGCGGCATCTTTGCCGAACTCGTGCAGAACGGCTCGTTCGAATATAATCCTACAGAGCGCGACGGATGGGGACCTGGCACATCGTGGCGGTTTGTTCGACCTGGTCACTCACTGGGAAGAATAGAGCCTCGCATGGACAATCCCTTGCATCCGAACAATCCCACATACATGCGTGTTTACATCGAACGCGTGGGACATTACCCCGACTTTGACGGCTGGACGGGCGTCGGCCTGGAGAACAGCGGTTTTGACGGCATTTCGGTGAAGGCTGGACAGAAGTACGACTTCTCCGCTTTCCTGCGTAATGTGGAAGGAGGAAACAAGGAAGTTCGTGTCGTGCTGGTTGAGCCAGGACGTCCCGCCAAGGTTCTTGCCGACCAGACAATCGTGGCGTCTTTGAACGCTTGGCAGCAAATCCCGACGACGCTCACGCCTTCGGAGAGCAGCTCCTCTGCCGTCCTGCAACTCCTTGTCTTGGGCAAAGGAGCCATCGATATTGACCAAGTTTCGCTCATGCCTCAAGATACATACAAGGGACACGGACTTCGCAAGGACCTGATTCAAGCGCTTGCCGACCTGAAGCCCAAGTTCATGCGCTTTCCTGGCGGTTGTGTCGTGCATGGAGGCGGCGACGGATTCTGGGGAACCTATCGTTGGAAGACGACTATCGGACCGCGTCACGAACGCAAACATCTGAAGAACACCTGGGGCTACCATCAGTCGATGGGACTCGGTTACTACGAATATTTCCAGCTTTGTGAAGACCTCGGAATGGAGCCTGTTCCCATCCTTCCTTGCGGCGTATCGTGCCAGGGGACAAATGGTGGCTGGGGTATGCCCGGGCAGGCACAGGATGTGGTGCCGATGTCGGAGATGGACGAATGGACGCAGGACGCGCTCGACCTCATCGAATGGGCAAATGGCGACGTCACCACAAAGTGGGGCAAGAAGCGTGCCGAACAGGGACATCCCGAGCCGTTCCACCTGAAATATCTCGGTTTGGGCAATGAGGAACGCATTTCTCCCGAATTTTGCGAACGTTTCAAATACATGTACGAGCGTGTCACGAAAGCCCATCCCGAAATAGTCATCGTGGGAACTGTCGGCCCAGGCTCGCATCCGGGCAACAGCGACTACGACAACGGATGGAAACTTTGCGACGAGCTGGGCATACCCTTGGCTGACGAGCACTACTACGAGCCTCGCGACTATTTCCTGAACAACCGCCAATACGACAGCTATCCCCGTGGCAAGAAGACAAAGATCTATCTTGGCGAATATGCTGCCAAAGATTCGAAACTCATCGACGCACTTGCCGAAGGACTCTATCTGCTGCATGTGGAGCGCAATGCCGATGTGGTTTGCATGACGAGCTATGCGCCTCTCTTTGCACGCAAGAACAACACTTCATGGAATCCCGACCTGATTTATTTCGACAACGAACGCCCCTACCTGACCTGCAGCTACTATGTTCAGCAGATGTTCGGGCAGTCGGCGGGACAGTATTATTATGGCGATTGCGTTCGCTTCGAAGGCGACAAGGCCGGTGTTGTCCAGCCCGTCGAGAACAGTCACTACGGTCAGTCGGTCGTCCTGAACGCAAAGACGCGCCGCCTCTACGTGAAACTCTGCAATGCCACGAACGGGAAGAAACTGGCTCACCTCAACCTGAGTCGCTTCGGCAGCCTGAAAGCTGGCACGAAGACGTTGCTCTGCGGACAGGCAGAAGACAAGAACAACTTCGAGGTCCAGCCTGTTGCTCCCATCACGGAACCCTTCAAGGCAAAGAGCAAGGCTGACTTGGAACTGCCGCCTTACTCCTTTACAATGCTGGAGATTGCTTTATGAACATCCTCCTTTCCGTAAGTCGTTGGCTCGCCCGCTACACGAGCCTGTTCATCATACTGGTTGCAGTCGTCAGTTTCCTCTTTCCTCAGACATTCGCTTGGGTGCAGCAGGGGCAAAGGGCATCCGTCATTCTCGGCCTCATCATGCTGACGATGGGCTGCACGCTCTCCACCGAGGACTTCCGCATCCTGCTTTCCAGACCCATCGACATACTGATAGGAAGCATCGCGCAATACACCATCATGCCGCTTGTGGCGTGGACATTGGCTCGGATATTCCACCTCGATACGTTCATGACGGCAGGCATCATACTGGTAGGCTGCTGTCCCGGAGGGGTGAGCAGCAACATCATGAGTTTCCTTTGCAAAGGCGATGTGGCTTATAGTGTCGGCATGACAACCGTCAGCACCTGTCTTTCGCCCATTGTGACGCCACTTCTCGTCCTTTGGCTTGCAGGGGCGGAGATTGACGTGGATGCTTGGGGGATGTTCCAGAACATCTTGCTCGTGACGCTTCTGCCCGTGACGCTTGGAGTCGCATTCAACTATTTCTTGGGCAAGAGAGAAGACTTCAAACTGATCCAGGGCATCATGCCAGGCATAAGCGTGCTCTGTCTGGCTTGCATTGTGGGAGGCGTCATCTTCACGGTTCATCCGCAACTCCAGGCAAACGGGTTGCGTTTGATAGCCCTCACACTTGCCGTCGTCACCCTCCACAACGGCATAGGTTACCTGCTTGGCTACTTTGTGGGCGAGGCGTTCGGCTTCAACACAGCCAAGCGTCGCACTTTAAGCATCGAAGTCGGTATGCAGAATGCAGGCATGGCGACCGTGCTGGCACGCAACTTCTTTGCTTCTCCGGCCATGATTGCGACGAACCCGATGGCAGCTCTTGCCGTCATTCCCTGTGCCATCTCGTGCGCCTACCATAGCATCTCCGGCACCTTGCTGGCAGGCTTCTTCACGTGGCAAGACGAACGCCGACAAACTTAGTCGAGCGTCGCATTTTACGATTGGCATCGTCGCACTATACGTTTGCCATCGTCACACTATACGTTTGGGAACGTCACACTATACGATTGCCATCGTCACAGCCCATCTTTGTCAAATCATTATTGCGATATTTCGCAAATGATAAATAATTATTCATGTTTTCTTTGTCCACATTATATAAAAAAGTATATTTGGGGGCTAAAAACTAGAAAAAGCAGAACATTTTAAATACTTATAAAAAAATGAAACACAAATTTTTAAACAAACTATGGCTGCGAGTCGGCATGATCGTAGCCGTGATGACAACCGCCCTATCAAGCACAGCTTGGGCAGATCCTGTGACTGTTACCAAAACCACATTTTCTGGTCTTTCAGGAACTGTAGGTGACAAAGTGACGTATGCTACTTACAGAGGTGGTGGCACTGCTAATCCTGCAATGAATTCAGGTGTTATTCGCTTGTATCAAGGCAGTAGTAGTACGACAGGTGGCTATGTGGTTATCAGTGTGCCAGAAGGCTATACCATTATTAGTGCAACAATTCAAAGTACAATGGCAACAACAACAGGGTATAAGTTGACAGACTCAGATCCTGGCTCAACGACCCCTGCAAAAAATTCTTTTAACGTTAATAACTATTCTCTTTCTGCAAACACAGATTATACGGTAAGTAATATATCTACACGTTATATAACATTTGCTTGCTTTGGGACAACTTCAAGTACTAGACTTTATTTGTCAAAGATCAGTGTAACATACCAAGAAGAAAATGGCACTTCTCTTACTGAATCCGACTTAGCATTAACAAATGCTCCCATAGCTCTCAACTTTGACCTTTATAATAATGCAGAGCCTCAAACTATCAATTTTACAAGTTCAAGCACTGGTGCTGTGACGTTTAGTAAGAGCGAATATGTTAGGACAAGTGTTAGCGGAAACGCAATAACAGTTACTCCTATTAAGGCAACACCTTCTGCGCAGACCATTACTGTTAGCCAAGCAGCAGATGATACATATGCAGAAGGTTCTGCTACATTCACTGTATCTGTTGCAAATAGTACTCCTCAATACAATGTTACTTATAAAGCTAATGGTGGAACAGGAAGTGACGTCATAGAGACATACTATCAAGGCGACAATGTTCCTGTGGCAACCAATACATTTACAAGATTTGGTTACATATTTAGTAAGTGGAATACTTCTGCAGATGGTACGGGCACAGACTATTTACCAGAAGCAACTATTACAAACATTAGTTCAAGCATTGACCTTTATGCTCAATGGGAAGAAAGCAGTGAAATAATTTATGACTTTACAGAGATAGATGGGTTTAGTGGCTGGAATACGACTTACCAAGAACATGTAGTTAATTATACTGATGCAATGGTTACCTTTGCTTCTGCTAACAGACAACCTAATTCCGCAATTTCTGACCAGCCTGTAACCAAAGGTGGTGATGTATCTTTGGTGTTAACTGATGGCTCAACAATTAACTCTGCTACTTTTGTTTGTACTCAATGGGGTGACAAGACACAGACCATAACTATGTGGTATAGTACAGATGGTGGAGAAACATATACATCAACAAGTGTAACTTCCACGAATTTTACTATAACGGCAAGTAATCTTCCAAAAGGCACAAATGCTGTGAAGATTAGATTTAGTAGCACAAGTAATCAAGTAGGCATTACTTATGCGACAATTGTAAAGAATATAGATAATCGTGAAGAAGCAGAAATAGCATTCTCAGTTGAGACATTGACCTTTACAGAAGGCCACGAATACACTGCCCCGACATTCAACAATCCTAATAATGTGGAAGTCACATTCACAACAACTAACGAAAGTGTCGCTTCTTGGAATAATGGTCTTGTACTTGGAGGTGAAACAGGCACAACTACCATTACTGCCACTTTCGAAGGCAACGATAATTATAAGCCTGCAACTGCAACACTTGTGGTTACAGTTGAGAAAGACTTTGGCTTTGTGGATGTTGTTATAGGTTCAGGAGTTTATCAAAAGATAACTTCTCTTTCTGACCTTGAAGCAGGCAAACGCTATTTAGTTGTTTACGAATATGAGGAAGGCGGTTCGCTTATGGGTAAGGTGATGAATGGTGTTGACAATACTAATATGTATGCTCATATTACAACAACAAGCATTTCAGATAATAAGATTGATAACACCACACTTGCTGCAACTCCTATTGTGCTGCAAGATGCAGGTGAAGGTAGTTGGTTCTTAGTAGAGAACGACAAGTGCCTCTATGTTAATGCAGATGGCAACTATTTACAAAGTACAGATAACCCATCAGCAAGTGGAACGGAATGGACAATCTCTTATGTGGAAGATGTCTTGAAGATTAACAACAATTATCTTCCTAATCGCTATATAATGTATAATAAGCAATTTCCTCGATTTGCATGCTACACCAATACACAACAAAACGTTACACTTTATAAGGAGTTGTCAACCGATGTGCTTGAATACGAATCTGTTTCCGTTGGTGATCTTAAGTACAGCACTTATGCTAGCGACAAAGCTCTTGACTTTACGGGTTCAAGCATCAAGGCGTTCTATCCTACTGTTGAAGGCTCGACTTTGACCTTCCATGAGATTACAAAGGTTCCTGCTGGCACTGGTGTGCTGCTTTATAGTGCAAATGGTGCTATCACGGAAGACATCCTTGTTTGCACAGGTGAGACGGATGCTGTTGAGAACAATGTCTTCGTTCGTGGCAGAGGTGAACGTGTGTCTTACGACGAAACGACCCAAAAATACATCTATGTTCTCTCTAAACCTCAAGACGATAACCTTGGTTTCTACAAGGCTAACAAAAATATGGTTGCTACGAATCGTGCATATATTCGGGTTTCTGCAGAACTTTCTGGCGCTAAGTCCTTCACTATCAACCTTGAAGACGATCCAACAGGCATAGTCAACCTTAACGATAACGTTAACGCTAACGAGGGAGCTATCTACAATCTTGCAGGCCAGCGTCTTAGCAAGATGCAGAAGGGTATCAACATTATTAACGGTAAAAAAGTTTTGAAGTAATGAAAAAGTCATATATCACACCAGAGGCACTTCAGGTTAGCCTCACTATGAGTTTACCTCTTGCAGGTTCTCCCCTCAATGTCACTAAAGATGGTGACACAGCAGAGCTGAACGACGAATATACCGAAGAAGATGAAGCTCTTGTAAAAGGCACTACCAATCTATGGGACGAAGTATGGTAAAAAGTCTCTCCTCCGTTAGTGGAGAGGACAGTTGAATAGTTCAGCCCGCTTGACAGTTTGTCAGGCGGGCTGACTTGTTTTCCAACGGCTGCAGTGTCGTTTGAAAATGACTGCAGTGTCGATGCCAAACGTCACACTAGATGTTTGCAATCGTCACACTAGATGTTTGCAATCTTCACGTGTGATGTTTGCAATCTTCACACTAGATGTTTGCGAATTAAGTTAACCTAGTTCTTCAACATAACAAGCCCCCTACGGAAATGGACCGTAGAGGGCTTGGATTTTTATTGGTGGTCGAGACTGTTATTGTCCTGCCATAATGTTCAGAACGGCTACGAAGTCTGCGATGGTTACCTCGCCATCGCCGTTAACGTCAGCATCTCCGGGAACTTCCTGGCCTGCCATGGCATTCAGAACGGCTACGCCATCGGCAATTGTGACATCGCCATCGACGTTCACGTCGCCTGGCTTGCTGTAACCACATAGCGCAATATGGTCGCCACGCTCAACTTGCCATTGGAGCAAGGGCCAACCGAGTCCGACAGTGCCATCCTGGTGCCAGCCTTCCCACTTCCAAACGATGTCGCTGATCTCCTCCTGGCTCTGGATGCCAAAGTAGAGGAAATTGCTGGTGCTGCAGCCCTGCTGGTCGGCTATGGCTGCAGTGGCCTGGCTGCCGTTTGCCTTGCCCGCTGAGTAGCTGTTAACGACGGTCAGCGAGGGACTGCCAATTCCGATGAAGTCACCCAGAATGCCTTCGCCATGGATGTTGGCATTGGCATAGACGTTGGTTATCGTGCCATTGACGGCTACACCTGCAACGGCACCGGCTGCACTGGTGCTTCCTGCATCCACATTAGCCAGTTTGCCATGGACGTAGCAGTTCTCCACAACTGCTGTCCCTTCGTCTGTTCCAAGCAGACCAGCCAAGATGCCTGTGTTCTGAGCTATGCCGCTTTCGACACTTGCATTGTAGAAGCCAAGGTTCTTGACGCTACCCACGAGGGCTCCGAAGAAGCCCGTCTCGAAGCCGTTGTCCTGGTGAGCAGCGACGGTCAGGTTCTTGATGATGTATTTGTTACCATCCAGTGAAATGCCCTTTCCATAGCCGTCTTCGTAACTGTTGGCATTGAAGGTGCTGTTCAGGGGCCACCATCCTTCGCCCTTCATGTCGATGTCGGATGTGAGCTTGAAATAGACTGTCTTGCCGTCGATGAGCCGGTCGCGAACGGACATGAGGTCGTACTTGTCGGCAATCTGATAGGGGTTGGCTTCGCTGCCATTACCTTTCGTCTGGAGCAGGGTAGCCTTCATGCTGGCTTTGTCCATGTCGAACTCGATGAGGTACTTACCCGCAGGCGAGATGCGCCATGTGCGGTCCAGACCACGAACGAGGTCGGTCACTTCCTGACCGCTGCCAATCTCGAGGTATTGCTCTTCGCTGCCATATCGGGCCTCTGTCCAACTGCCGCGACCGGTCTGGCTGAAGTTCACCATCTCGTCTGTGCTGCGACAAGCCATGATGCCGAACGAGCAGAAGGGATTGGAGTTGTCGTTAACGAGGTCAACGACACCGACGTACTTGCCGCCGCCCATGTGCTGCAAGGGCACCTGCTCGTCGTTCTTCCAACGCATGAGGGAACCTTGACGGTTGTTGAGCGTACCGGTCACGAAGACTGCGTTGTCCCAATTGTATTCGTCCTGCAGGTCGAAGTCGACGGTCATGTTCTCCAGGTCGAGCACAACGTTGTAGGTGCCATTCAGAGCCTGGAAGTCGCTGCCACCCTGCTGCACATCGAAGTGCTGACGACCGGGAGTGATGAAGCTACGAGTGCCATCGGGACACTTGTAAACGGTGTTGATGCGACGGAAATAGAGGCCTGCGCGCTGATAGCCGCCAATGCGACGGCTGCGGTCCTGCAAGGTGACAGAGCCGACGAACTTGCCGTCCTCGTTCATTTGGAGGGGATAGAGCGAGCACATCTGGCTGTAGTTCCATTCGCCATTTTCGCTGTTCTCGTCGTAGAGGTCGCCCTGGACATAGACAACGCCACCAATGATAGGATTCGTCATCAGTTCCGCAATCTTCTGCTCAACCTCTTCGTCGGTCAGAGAACCGTCAACGACAATTCCCTCAAGCTCGTTATAGACCTCGGACATCTGGTCCTGGAGTTCGCCGGGCTCAAGTCCGTCTGCCATATCCGTGGCGAATTGTGCAATCTCGAACAGGCGCTTGTAGGCGTTTGCACTGGCAGGAATTGCAGCGAACTCGGCGTTCATCTCCTCGATGAGTCGCAGCTGTGTCTCGGTGTCGGCACTCCTTGCCTCTTCAACCTTGTTGCGAATGGCATCGATATGCGACTGGCTGATGTAGTATTCCTGGTCGTAGCGTTGCTGGTCAATGAGCTCGATGCGGTCGCTATACTGATCGAGGATGTTGTTGATGGCATTGCTGCTCTCACCAAGGAACGTCAGGCGGAAGTTGCCCCAAATGGTCAGGTTCTTGTTGCGCCAAGGCTGGTCGACGCTACGGATACCTATAGTGAGCTTGCCATCCTTGACAATGCCGTATGCTGTCTGCTCGTAGCGGTCGCCATGGAATGCAAAGCTGGCGGTATAGATGTTATCGGGGATGAAGCCCTCCTCCGTATCAATGTCGACGCTACCTGTCTGCTCGCCATTGTGAGGAGCCGACTCGTCCTCGGTTGCATCGTAGCGGCAGTTGACACCATTCTGTGCGTCGGCATAGCTTACTTGGTCGGAATAAACGCTCATCACGGGAGTTGCGTATTCGCCAAGGAAGAGTTGTGCCGGGATGATATCCGTGCCGTCGAAGAGACCTTCGCGACCTGCACCAGGACGATGGAAAGCTTGTGCTGTGAGGGCATAGATGCCGTTGCTCAAACCAGTTATCTCCTGGCTGACTTCAAATGTCAGGTTGTAAGCAGCTGCGACAGGGAAGACGTCGGTGAAGCCACCATTGTGAACCAAGTTATAACCGCTTTCTGTGCGACCTTGGGTAACGGTCCAGCCGTTCCAAGCCTCTGCATTGTCGAACTTGGGATTGACAATGAGAGAGGTAAGGTCGGAGCCCTCGGAAGCACTGTTCAGGATGGCTGTCTGCAGCAACTGTTGTGCAAAAGCAATCTCAGCATTGAGTTGCTCTGCATCGAGCTGGCGGTTTTCCACTATATATAAATATGTACCGTTGGGGAAGTCTTCTGAAGGTTCATTTTCCTCTGTCAAGTAAGTCTCGAGCTTGTCGGCATCTTCGCCAACGAGGTCGTCGCGACTTTCCCATTCACTGTAAATGGCTTGGATAGCTGCAGCATAGTTCTCGTAGGCAGCCACACTAAGCTTGATCTGGTCGGGCAGACGGCTTGCCTGGTCGGCAGCATCAAGGATGTCGTCAATTTCGGTCAGACTCTCGGCATTGTCCAGGATGTCCTGATAAGCATCCTTGAGTGTTTCCTGACCTAAAACTTCATCCAGATGCTGGGCATCATCTGCAATCTGCTGGGCAATGAGGGCATATGCCTCGGCATCATTGCCTACATACTCGATGCGTACGCGGTCGATGACGCTCCAAGCACCTGAGGCATTGATCTGGTTAGTCAAGCCGATGCGTAAAGTGCCGTCGGTGACTGCCAAATAAAGCGGAGCATTCCAATAATGTCCTTTGCTCATATAAATAGCAGCAGCTGCAGTATTCGAGGGAACGTATTCGCCATTAGGAAGTTGCGTCTCACCAACGCCATTGTTCATCTTGGCATCCTTGCCGTCAGCAGTGATGTCCACAAGACGACGTGCCTGACGTTTGCCTGCACTCTCTGCATAGTAATAAGTGTTGCGCATCATGTCCTCCTCGAAATTCTCGTAGCTCTCGCTGTCGAGGGCGGCAGCACGGCTAAAGCCTTGCAAACGAAGCTTATAAACACCGTTCTCGAGGTCTGTGATGTCCTGATGTGTGTCAAAGGTTTTGCCTGCCTGTTCGGCTACACCATTGCTGACGGCAAACTCGTTGCCTGTCCAGAAGTTGCTGTCGTTTGTGAAGTTGGCATTCTTGATGATGGCAAGGAAGCCTGTATAGCTTGCGTCTTCCTGTCCGCAGACCGTACAGAAACCATCTTCGAAGTGGTGGTCTGGAATGACGACTTCGTTGTTGTTGGAGTAGGTCATGCCAGACGGGTCAATCGTGCCGTCGCAAAGCATCTTGCCTTTAGGATAGACTTGTGCATGACCGTTAGAGAAGGGCAAAGGTTGGTCGTCGACCTCACTGCCATTATCGAGGTTTTGGAACCATGTAATGGCGCTCTGGTCGCCATTGAGCTTGTAGCAAAGTGTGCCGTCCATAATCTCGTCATAGCTGATGAGTGCGACCTGCTGCTCTACCTCGCTTGTGCAGTAGTTGTTTGAGAGGTGGCCGTCGGTGACGCGTGCAAAGTAGAGGCCCTTGCTCTCGCTGTAGCCCGTCACCTCGCTGCAGCTCCAACAATTGTTGATGGTAGCTTTGCCGCCACTTCCGCCCCATCCAACGAGGGCAGCTGCATCGCTGCGACCTTCGACGGCACCAGTACTGAAGCAGTTCTCGATGAGCAGCGTCGTCTGGCTGCCTGTGTTGCCACCGAAGATGCCTGCTGCCTGCACGCCCGTTGCATAGACATTGCCCATGTTGCCAAGGTTGCGAAGTGTGACGTTGCCTGCCATCTGGTATGTGCCGCCAACGAGGGCAACACATTCACCCTGCGCGCTAATGGAGCAGGTCTCGTCGAGCAAGAGGTTCTCGATGAGTGCACCATTGCCACAACGTCCGATGAAACCGACGTAGTTTGCAGAGGCGTTGATATGCAACTCGCTGATGCGGTGCTGCTGACCATCGAAATGTCCGCGATAGGGATTGGTTCCGTTACCTATTGGCTCAAAAAGGTCACTATAGTCAGTCATGTCAATGTCTTCGGCGAGACGAGCATTCCAACCTGAGTTGCCGAACTCGTTGACCATGCGTGCAAACCAGTAGAGTTGGCTTCCATTGCTCAGCATGTAGAAGTCATCCACGAGGGGAGCGTAGTTGGGATCGCCGTTGCCGCAGTTGACACAAAAGCCGTCCTCGTATTCGTGAGGAGGGATCTCGCCACTCGGTGTGTTGCTGTAGCCAGTGACATCAAGAGGCGTGCCGTCGCAGTTAAGCTGTCCTCCTGCATAAACTTGACCACCTTCTATATAATAAGGTACAGGATAAGCGTCTTCGCCGAGACGCTGATTCCATATAAGAGTGCTTTGGTCGCCATTGAGCGTGAAGCAAAGTTCGCCACCCGAGAGAGGCTCATCAGTAAGCCAATCGCCGTCTGTGCCCTGGTGTCCTGCTCCTTGGTCATCAAAGTCAGTGAAGTCATAGCAATTTGTCATTGTCAATGTGCCAGGTTCGAAGCGTATGAGCTGGCAATACCAGGTAAACTTGTTGCCGGCAAGGTCAGCGCCATTGATGGTTCCCAAGTTGACACAGTTAGTCAAGGAACTGCCGCCTTTGTTTATCCAAGAGCAGAAGGCGGTAGCGGGAGCGCCAGTGATTTCGCCTGTGTTGAGGCAATTCTTTATCTGGAGTGTGGGATAACCGCTTTGTCCTGCGCCAAGGATACCACTTGCGGAGCCGCTCGTTGCGGTAATTGTTGCTTCGTTCACACAATTCTCTATGACGAGCGGCGAGCCTGCATCAACCTGTGCAGCACCTGCAATGCCGCCGATACCCGAAGGACCAGTCACTGAACAACTGCTGTCAATGATGAGATTGCGGATAACTGTTGCGCCACGAATGACACCAAAGAAGCCTTGGAAGTTGCTTGTGCCGTCGATAATCATGTTCTTAATGCGGTGACCTTGTCCGTCGAAGGTGCCGTTGTACTTGAAGGTGGTGTTGAGGCCGATGGGTGTATGAGCATTAACTTCTCCCTGATAATCAATATCGGCAGTAAGCATGCCCTTGATGGTTACCTGATGAGCCTCGTTAACCATCGCAGCAAACCACTCCACGTCTGCCACGCTGCCCAGTTCATAGAAGCCATCAGCATTGGGAGTGATGTGGTCTTGCATAAGCGTTCCGCAAACAGAGCACCAGCCATTGACATCATTGTGTTTAGGTGTTGGTGTGTCGTTGCTGTTGCTATAGGTTACGTCGCCTAATGCAACACCTGCACAGTTAACTTCGCCAACGGCATAGACTTGTGCATGACCATTTGAGAAGGGCAGTGGGAAAGCATCTTGACCTATATTCTGATACCAGTTGATGCTGCTTTGGTCTCCATTTGCCTTGAAGCAGAGTTCGCCAGTTGCCACCATGTCGTAGGTGATGTAGGTGCAGCCACTGGGGGCTGAAGCACCGTCCATGTCCTGTTGCAGGCAGTAGCAGTTAGTGTGTGAGACGCGATCGGGTGGGTTGCTCCAAGCATAGGTGTTCATGGTTTCAACTTCTGCAATGGAGATACAATTGACGTAGTTCATCGTTTTACCGCTTGTCACCCATCCTGCAAAGCCGTGGTTGTAGCCTTGATTGCCACTTACTTTGATGGCTGAGATACAGTTGTTGAAGGTACAACTGCGTGCTGAGTAGCCGATGAAGCCTGCGTTGGAGGCATTGCCTGTGTAGTCGACGTCGATGTTGACGATGCTGACAACGTTTTCAAACTTGGCGTTGTCGCTCCAGTTCCAAGCCGCAAGTGCGGCACAATTCTTGAAGGAAGCGCGAATGCTGCCACCCACGATGAGGTTCTTCACAGTGCCTGCGAAGTTGTAGAACATGCCTGTCTGTTTTCCTTCGAAGTCATAATTGAGTGTGATGGTGTGCCCACCTCCGTCGAAAGTGCCAGAGTACGAAGCGGAGTTCGTACAGAGCATGAAGTCGAGGCCTGTGATGTCATTGGTCAGCACAACGTCTGTGCTTTCGTAGCCAGCCATCTCCGACCAGGCTTGCAAGTCGGCCTTACTGCCGATGAGGTACGCGCCATCCTCATTCTGCTGCAGGTCTGCCCATGCAGTTTGCCCTGCAAGCATCATCATGCATGTCAGGACAATAGAGTAAAGTTTACGTTTCATTTGGTTTGTTATTTAGTTATGTGTTATGATGATTTTCTTCCCATTCCTTATATATATGCCTTTCGGTAGGTTGTCTAGCCTTTTGCCATTCATCATTTGTCCGTTGAGGTTATATACTGCGGAACTATGAACTGCAAGTTGTGAATTGTAAACTGGCTGGATTCCATCAGGGTCGTCAATCGAGATACGCTCTATGCGGAAGTAATCAACACGGAACTTACCTGTACGATTGGAGCCTGTGACTTGAGTACCATCGCCCTTGAGGGAGCCGGAACGGATGCCAAGCGTGAGGTCTTCACCTGCTTCAATGGTAACTTCGACGCTGAGTTCCTGCATGGATTTGCCGTCGACGGCTTCGCTGATGTACGAAGCAAAAGAGTTGTTCTCGCCCCAAGTCAGGTTCTGCTCATAGTCGTGAGGCGAGCCGTAATACTGCACCTCGTTGTTTGCGAAGAGTCGTCCCATGCCTTCCAATCCTGCTTCGCTCCAGAAGAGACAGCTCACGCGATATGTTCCTGGCTGCAGTTTGCTGGCAGGAATCGTTTGATAAAGGCAGAGATCATTTGGCATCGGAGTATAACCGGCAGGTGTGAAAGCGCAATAGTTCAGGCCGTGCATGCCTTCGCCCTTGCCGTAAAGGCCAGAATTGCTTGTGTTGTATGTGCCAGAACAAGAAAGGTTCCAGCCATAGGGAACACCTTTCACAGTCGTTCCATTCGCGAGTTCTGACTCCGATTTATACTCGAAATCGCTGTTCACGATGAGTTCTTGTGTGAGAGAATCCGTGTTTTCTTGTGGCAGATCGCCTATTCTGTTAATGGTGAAATGGTCCACTTTGAACCATCCTGTCTCGTCTGTCATCTTGCCGTCGTTGCCTATACAACTGGTTTTGATGCCCACCTTGAGGTCTTCTCCCTCGTGAACTTGGAGCACAACCCGCATGGGATGCATGATTGTATGCGTTTCGTAGCCTGCTTTATGGCCGGCAAAAGTGCTCACTTCGTCAGCCTTGAGAATCTTGTCATAGTCGCTCTTGTGGGCATAATACTGCACATGATCGTTGGCGAAGAGTCGGCAAGGGCCTCGTTTGCCTGATTGGTTCCAGAGCCAACACCCGACTTCATAGACGCCAGGCTCAAGCTTGTCGGCTGGAATGGTTTGGTAGAGGCAGAAGTTTTCTGGCATAGGTTTGGCCTTGAACCAGCAAATGGAACCTCCGTCGTTGTAGTTTATGGATCCGTCACTATTGCTGATGCCGTAGGAATTGCCAGACATGGTGCCCTCCAAAGTCCATCCATAAGGCACGCCTCGCTGTATTTGACCAGTCGGATTGGTAAGTACGGAAGAGCCGCTCTTGTAGAGTTCGAAGTCGGCATTAACAAGAAGTTGGTTGGTGAGGGTAAGGTCTTCCGCATCCGTCTTGCGATAGACAATCTGACTTATCACGATTGCCGGGTTCATGGCATAGAATCGGAAGTTCACATCCTTTGCCGTCGTCGCATTATATGAAAAGCGGGCTTCGGAGTAGCCGTGCATCACATTGTCGCTCCAAATGTTCGTTTCGGCGCTGCACTTAATGCTTTTCGAGGTGATGGTGCCAGCTCCGATAGCCATTCCCACACATAGATCGTTGGCAGTCGTAATGGGGAAAGTGGGCAGACAACGTACGATAATCTGATATTTGCCCTTTTCCATGGGTAAAGTATACTCGACATAAGGCGCTCTGCTGCGAGCGTTTGTGGTCGTATAGGTTGTGTAGTCGATGGGCCAAACCGTGATGCTTTTGTCGCCTACACCAAGGTTCTCGAGCGTTTTCCAATCGCCTCGACTGTTCGTATAGCTGTCGCTTTGAACATAGACATAACCCTCATCGGGAATCTCTCCCTTAGCATTGTTGACGTCACTTGCAGTTGCGGCATAAGGCATACCGAATTGCGAGCCCGTATCACTCGCGTTTGGCGACTTGTCCATCATGCCGTTCCACTTTCCTCCGGCAGTCTGGGTATTAAATATGTTCGTGAGATAGACGATGTCGCTGTAACTGGTACGAGCCAAATTGGCGTATTTCATGGCTCGAATATGGTCGCCAAGACCTGCATACCAGAAGCTCAACTTTGCGCCATAAGCCTTGATGTTTTGTGCGGCTGTCGCGATGATGGGGTAGGAGAAGAGTTCGAAATAGGCATCTTTCAAGCGTTCTGGGATACTTGCCTCAAGGTTTTGGACACGAACGGCGAGTGCCTGATAGTCCTTGATGCGCTGTTCCATCTCTGGAATCGTAAAGCTGAGATGCCAGACAGTTTCAGGCTTGCTTTGGGCCGCAAGACGGTAGTGTTCGAGTCGAAT
The DNA here is from genome assembly GCA_902779315.1 of uncultured Bacteroidales bacterium. GTDB lineage: Bacteria > Bacteroidota > Bacteroidia > Bacteroidales > Bacteroidaceae > Physcousia. The sequence goes on from CACZBC010000012.1 coordinate 27,858, forward strand.
TTCGCCCATTTCATCGGCAAAATCAGCTCCGAAGGTCTTCTCGGCCCACCATCTTGAGAACTGCCACGCTTTGTCTGGAGTCCAAGAGTTAACGTTCCAGGCCAACTCCATACAGAACTCGAACTCGACCTCCGCAGGTTTGATGTCTCCAACGTTCACCATCCAGAACCTTTGCATGCCGTTTTCGTAGGCTTTCGACAGTTCGTAACTGATGAGGGAGGGTGAAATGGTGCTCAACCAAATGTAGGAACAAGGGTTCCCCAGGTAGCTGAGATGGTAGTAGATGCCGTGTCCGCCACTTCGTTTGCGCTCTTGAGCGGTGGGTAACTGCCTGATAAAGGCATAGTTGTCATCAACCCAACACATTGTCACATCGTCTGGAATCTTCAGTCCTGCATTGTAGAGCGTGAGCGCTTCCTTATATGGAATATAGATTTGAGGCACCTTCGTCGGGTCGCCACCAAGGGAGTCCGTAATGATTTCGCGTTGTGCGGCAATGATATCCCTAAGCCCCTGAAGCTGAGCAGCTTGCCCTTCATAGCCAAGTAGGGCAACGTCTTGCAGTCCCCTCATACCTATATCATAGATGCCTTCATAGTCACGAGCCTCGCCAGCCCGTTTTGCCCAATAATCGTAACAACCCTGCGGATTGGTGGCAAACGTGAAGTTGCTGCTGTTATTGCCTGATTTGAAGCGTGGCCATTCCCATAGATTGTCGCGAAGCATGCTGTCGCCAGAGCTCATGACTATCGCCCAAGCCTTTGCCAAACGCTTGTTCTCCTCCATCGACCAAAAGGCTCGCGAGCTGCCGTGCTTGGCTGGCCAAAGACAGTTGGCACGAAGTCTGAGCAGAAGCTCCATGACTTTCTCGTAAGTATTGGGTCCGATGTTATTGTACGAGGCGTCTATCGTTTTCTTTGCCCAAGGCAGTAGTGCCCAATCCTCGTCGTTGATGAAAAGGCCGCGATACTTTACGGAAGGCTTTTCGACGTTGGTTCTGTCTCCGGAAACATAGATGCAGGACATCGGAGCAGGTTCCACATCGGCCCACCAAACATAGGGTGAAACGCCGATTCTACGGCTGATTTCGAAGAGTCCGTAAGCTGTTCCTCTTGGTGACCCACCCATGATGACGAGGGCTTGGCTGATGTTTTCGGCCGGATTCTGTACCAGCTGAAGCGAATAGGCTTCCCAAACACCCGTCAGACCTGTAGTGTCAACCTTTTCGTTGGCAATGAGGTTGTCCAGGATGGCTGATTGGCCGATAGTTCCAGCAATGATTGGGAGGTCGCCTTCGCGTACATTATTCCTTATGCCAAGCTGCTTTCCCGTTATTGTCTTAATGTCTTTGATGACACAATTGCTGACCGTCGTGACCACTTCGGCATCGTTCGCATCCACGATGAACACGGCGTTTCCGCCATTTCCTACAATGGGGAAACCATTCTGGACTTGAGAAAATGTCAAGTCTGCAAAGGCTTGTGTGGTCCCAACGAGTGTCAGGAAATATATCGACAAATATTGTAGAAAAGCTCTTTTCATGCTTCGATTTTTACTCTTTTTTTGCAAGTGACGGAGCAAAATTAGCAAAATAATTTAATATAACAAGCAAAATCGTGCAAAAAAGTGACTTAAATATTAAGAAAATGTTGTTTTCAAAGGGTAGGGTGTAGTTTGACAAAATGTCACGAGAAACGCGAAATCACTTTCTTTTTGCTATTTCTGGAATAGATGTAAAGTGAGGCAAAATAGCTCGAAATACACCAGATTTGCCGCTTTAACGTGCCATGTTTGAAAACGTGGCTAAGGTAAAATCCAAACGTCACACTATACAAATGCAAACGTCACTGCAGTCGTTAGGCGATTTCACACGTTAAAATGACCAAAATATAACGATGAAATGGCCCGTTTTTTGTCCTTTTTGACATGATTTTACTTCCTATTTCAGGCCGTTTGGAACATATCTCTCACATTGTCAGGCAGTTGCGAAATCGCCTGAGAATCGCATAAATTTGGGGTCAGGACGTTTTGCCTCTTCCGATGCCCTTATTTTCGATTTGCGAAAAATCAATATGTAATCTATTTCGCTATTTCGCTTGACAAAGTGTCAAATTTTTGACTTCCAAAATCTTTGCCCTAATAATACCAATGTTTCACAATTTTTTCGTACCTTTGCAGCGCGAAAGTGACAAAGATGAAGTATAAGGCAATCATATTCGACCTGGATGGAACGCTGACGAACACGCTCGAGGACCTCTTCCTGAGTGTGAACCATGCTCTTCGTAGCTGCAGTTTGCCAGAACGAAGCCTCGACGAAGTACGCAAGTTCGTTGGTAACGGTGTTCGCAAACTCATCGAAAGGTCGGTTCCGGAAGGCACTCAATCTACCGTTTTGGAGAAGTGCTTCGAGGCCTTCAGAGCACACTATATCATTCATTGTCAAGACCATACGTGCCTCTATCCAGGTATCGCCACCTTGCTTATGACTTTGCACGCCAGAGGGTATCGTATGGCTGTGGTCAGCAACAAGTTGCAAACTGGGGTTGACGAGCTTGCAAGAACCTTCTTCAAGGGCATAATAGATGTCGCAATCGGCGAGCAGCAGGGCATTCCCCGAAAGCCTGAGCCTGATATGGTGGAAGCGGCTTTGAGTCAACTCGGCGTTTCGAAAGAGGAGGCGATCTATGTCGGAGATTCCGATGTGGACCTTCAAACTGCCTCGAATGCCGGCTTGCCTTGCATTTCTGTACTTTGGGGCTTCCGCAGCAGGGACTTTCTTGTCGCTCATGGCGCCACAATCTTGGCTGAAAAGCCTCAAGATGTCCTGACTCTCGTCTAAAGCGGAAAGTTTTTGCGAAAAAGTTGAAAGTTTTTTGGCTCGCACGCGCGCTATTCCATTTATTTATTGTACCTTTGCGGCCGAAAAACTAAATTCAAACATAAAAAACACAATGAAAAGTACAAAATTCCTTATTTTCATGGCAGCCGCATCTGCCTTCGTTCTGAGCTCTTGCAGCAAGCTCGGCAAGCTCACAGACGAAAACTTTACCGTTATTCCCACACCTCTCGAACTCGTTGGCGGCGAAGTTCCTGCCACTATCAACGGCACATTCCCCGTCAAGTACATGAAGAAGAAGGCTGTTGTCACAGTAACTCCTGTCCTCAAGTACGAGGGCGGCGAATCTGTAGGACAGAGCGCAACCTTCCAAGGCGAGAAAGTCGAGGGCAACGGCACAACGGTAAGCTACAAGATGGGTGGCGTTTATGCCATGAAGAGCAGCTTCACTTACGAAGAGCCCATGATGAAGAGCGACCTCTATGCACGCTTCGACGCCAAACTCGGCAACAAAACCGTCAGCATTCCTGAGGTTAAGATCGGCTATGGCGTACTCGCTACGAGCAATCTTCTCAGCCGTTGCAACATCAATGGCGCAACTGCTCCAGACGCTTTCCAGCGCATCATGGAACAGAAGCAGGAGGCTAACATCAAGTTCCTCATTAACCAGGCTAACCTTCGTGCCAGCGAGCTCAGCACCGTGAGCATCAAGGACTTGGGCAAGATCCTTCGCGAAATCAACGACAACGAAGAGACACGTGCGCTTCAGAACATCGAGGTAAGCGCCTATGCAAGCCCTGACGGCAAGCTCTCTTTCAACGAGAAACTGGCCGAGAAGCGTCAGAACGTCAGCGCCGACTACCTGAAGAAGGAGCTCAAGAAGATTAAGATGAATGCCGATGTGGACACCAAGTTCACAGCTGAGGACTGGGACGGTTTCCAGGAACTCATCAGCAAGAGCAACCTCCAGGACAAGGAAGTCATCCTTCGCGTCTTGTCCATGTACAAAGATCCTGAAGAGCGCGAGCAGCAGATCCGTAACATGAGCGAAGTCTTCACAGACATCAAGGAGAGCATTCTGCCTGAACTTCGTCGTGCAAGACTCATTGTAAACTACGAAGTCATTGGCCGTAGCGACGACCAGATCCTTGCTCAGTTCAGCGAAGACCCCAGCAAACTCAGCGTAGAAGAACTGGTTTACGGTGCCAACAAACTTGTGACGGATGGCGCTACACGTCAGCAATGGAACCAAACCATCGCTCAGCAATATCCCAGCGACTATCGTGCACTCAACAATATGGCACAGCAAGCAATCGCAAACGGCAATAGCGAACAGGCAAAGAGCTACTTGAAGCAGGCTTCAAGCATCAATAACAGTGCTGCAGAAGTCAATACAAACCTCGCTCTTCTGGCTCTCAAGGACGGCGACATCGCTGCAGCCGAGAGATATCTCGCCAAGGGAAGCGGCTCCGACACCTTCAAGGAAGTGATGGGCAACCTCAACATTGCAAAGGGTAACTACACTCAGGCTGCCGCCGATTTGGCTGGTGTGAAGAGCAACAGCGCTGCTCTCGCCCAGATTCTTGCAAAGGACTATACCAGCGCAAAGAACACTCTGGCAAGTATCAAGAACGCTGACGCCATCACAAGCTACCTGCAGGCCATCCTCGCAGCCCGCATTGGCGATGCCAGCACAGTTACCAGCGCTTTGGCAAGTGCCATTCGTCAGGACGCATCCCTCGCTAAGCGTGCTGCCAACGACTATGAGTTCGTGAAGTATGCAAACGCAGTGAAAAGCCTGCTCCAGTAATAGAAAGATGTGAAAAACCTTGCTTACATAGCAATATCATTCGCCCTGCTCTGTTGTACGGGACACCCTAAAGAGGCCAGACTCAAAGGGGAGTTCGCGAACCTGGAGCAGGGCGAATTCCTTATCTACAGCACCGACGAGGCTCTGGACAGACTCGACACTTTGCGCATTGTGGATGGAATCTTCTCCTATACATTGCCTACAGTTCAGCCTGCAACACTTCACATCCTCTACCCAAACCAGTCGGAACTTGTCGTCTTTGCCGGTCCTGGCGATGATATTGTCATAAAAGGTGATGCCCAGAACCTCAGTGAAGTGGAAGTCTCCGGCTCGGAAGATAATGAACTCTACACGGAGTTTCGTCAGGAAACTAACGGAAAATCGGCGGAAGAGACGAAGAACATTGCTCACAATTACATCCTCGAGTATCCGACACATGCTGTGAGCCGATATCTCTTCACCAGCTATTATCTTTGTGACGAAGAGGCTTCCGTCAAGGAAACGACTGCGCTTTACGACAGTTTATGCCGTGCTTGTCCCGATGATCTTGCCCTCTCGAAACTCTCTTCACGCGTCCGTTCGCTCGGATTGTTGCGTGTCGGCAATCCTCTTCCCGACTTCTCTCTTACTTTGAAGCCTGGTCATGGAGGCAACGGCGCTGAGCAAAGAACCATAAAGAAAGGCGACTATGACGGAAAGCTCCTGCTCATTGCTTTTTGGGCAAACTGGAAAGGAGGCAGTGCAGGTGCCATCTATCGTGCACGCAGGCTGCGACGTGAGCTGAAAGGGAAGGGTAAGGACATCGAACTCATCAGCTATTCGCTTGATGCTGACGAGTCACAACTTTACAGAAACGAGGAACGCGATTCCATCGACTTCCCCAGCTATTGTGATTTCCTCAGCCTCTCAAGCCCGCTTGTGCAGAAGTGGGGCATTAGGGAACTGCCCTACATCATCCTCGTCACACCCGACGGAAACATTGCAGCCTCGGGTTCCGACTGGATGACAGACATCCAACCTGTTGCAAGCGAACTATAAACAAAAAGAAAGAGCAGACATCTTGTTGCCAAGCTTGCTGCTCCTTCGAAGGTCGGGATGACAAGACTCGAACTTGCGACCTCGCGCCCCCCAGACGTGTGCGCTACCAACTGCGCTACATCCCGTTCCTTAAGTTTGTGGGTGCAAAGGTAGAACTTTTTTTTGTTCCTACCAAACTTTTTCGTAACTTTGTGCCAAAATTAGAAGAAAAACGCATGGATAACGCTTCTTCCCTGATACTGACGCCACCGAAAAGATTGTGTGCAGAAATATCTTTGCCTGCCAGCAAGAGCATCTCTGGCAGGGCGCTCATCACGTATGCCCTGACTCGTCCGGAGTCCCTTTGTAGGACTGCACTTCACGCCGCCATAGGTAACCTCTCTGATTGTGATGATACAGAGGTGATGCTGGCAGCTCTTGCCGACATGCCGGAAGTGATTGACATCAAGGCCGCAGGCACAGCTATGCGTTTCCTCACGGCTTATCTTAGCGTCACTCCAGGCACGCATGTCATCACTGGAACTGAACGCATGCAACACCGTCCTATCGGTATTCTTGTCGATGCACTTCGACAGTTAGGAGCTGATGTGGAATACGTTAAGGAAGAAGGTTTCCCTCCACTTCGCATCACTGGTAAAACGCTTACAGGAGGCACACTTTCTTTACCAGCAGACGTCAGCAGTCAATACATCAGCGCCTTGCTCATGATTGGTCCAATGCTGTCGGAAGGCCTTACATTGAACCTTGTTGGTAATGTTGCAAGTCGTCCCTACATCGACATGACGCTGGCAGCCATGGCACATTTTGGTGCTAAAGCGGTTTGGGTATCTGGCTCTTCCTTGCATGTCGAAGCAGGAGGCTATCAGGCAAAGCCGTTCTTTGTGGAGTGCGATTGGAGTGCTGCAAGCTATTGGTACGAGATGGTAGCACTCACACAGGATGCCTCGCCACGTGTCATACTACCTGGACTTTTCAAGAATAGCCTGCAGGGTGACAGCCTTGTCAAGGAGTTTTTCCGTCCGTTAGGTGTCACGACGACATTCGTACAACAAGAGAATGGTGTAGAGGCCGTTGTATTGAACCGTGCGGGAAAGCCTTGCAAACATCTTGAGCTTGACCTTATCAACCAGCCAGACTTGGCGCAGACGCTTATCGTCTGTTGTGCGATGTTGGGGACAACGTTCCGTTTCAGCGGGCTTGCCAGCCTAAAAATCAAGGAGACAAATCGTACGGCAGCCCTTCAGGCGGAACTTCGCAAGTTGGGCATTGTCATACGCGAGGACGGGAACAGCATTGTCTATTGGGATGGCGAACGCTGTGAGGCAGAGAAAGAGCCAGCCATCTGTACCTATGAAGACCATCGAATGGCTATGGCTTTCGCTCCTGTGTGCATGACTCAGGGCAGCATCCGTATTAATAATCCTAATGTTGTGAGTAAATCCTATCCTGACTTTTGGAAAGACTTCCCATGTTCATAACCATCGTCATAACGGCAATTCTGGTGCTAGGCTGCGTGGCAGCACTCGCACAATGGTGGCATCAGCGGCGTCATCCTGAAGAAAAAGATGTTCCGCAGGTCAATCCTTTTGAGATGGAATGCTGCGGACAGCACGAAGTCTGCGAGAAAGAAAGTCTGTTGGCTGCAATCAGCCGAGACATCGTATACTACAACGACGAGGAACTCGACCGCTTTCGTGGCAAGTCAACATACAGCGAAGAAGAAACAGAGGAGTTTCGAGAGGTGCTCTACACAATGCGAAGCGACGAAGTGGCTGGTTGGGTTAGAAGTCTGCAATTGCGCCAAATCAACATTCCAGACGAGATAAAAGACGAAGTTTTCCTTATTGTTGGAGAACGAAGACAATAAAACCTTGCGCGCGTACGTTATTAAATATGGTATGAGCAAAAGCGGAGTTACATACAAACGGTTAAAGGCAGAGTATTGCGGCATGGTGTGTGTCATCATGCTTCTTGTCTTGTTTGTCTCCTGCTCTACAAAGAAGAACACACCAAGCACACGCGCTTACCATGCTCTTACTGCCCATTACAATACACTTTATAATGGCCAAGTAGCTTATCAGGAAGGCTTCGAAGCTCAAAGCAAAGGGCATAAGGACAACTTCAACGAGATTCTTCCCATGTACATCTGTACCAGCAAATCGACAGCCAGCATGGGAAAGAGTAACTTTGAAACAGCCATTACCAAAAGCGAGAAAGCCATCAAGGTGCACAGCATCAAGAAGCGTCCAATCATCAAGGGTAATAAGAAGCGTACAGAAAAGGAGAAGGAGTTCCTTGCTCGCAAGGAGTTCAATCCATACATGTACCATGCATGGCTCACAATGGCTGATGCTCAGTTCCAGAAGGGTGAGTTCTTTGAGGCGGCTTCCACATACAACTATATTCTTCGGTTATATAGTACACAGCCTGATATTACGTCTGTTGCAAAGGCAAAGTTGGCAAGATGTTATGTTGCATTGAATTGGCCTTACGATGCTGAAGACTTGCTTAACAAAATGAAGCGTGACAGCATCACGCGAAAAGGACAGAAAGAGGTCGATAACACTAAGGCAGGCTATTATGTGCTTACACATCAGTATGCAGAAGCCATTCCTTATCTGAAGAATACTATAAAGACAACTCGAGGCAAGTTGCCTAAAGCCCGTCTCAACTTCTTGCTTGCCCAACTCTATCATGAAACGGGTCGGGATACGATGGCATACAAGGCTCTTTCTCGTGTAATACGTGCCAATCCCCCATACGAAATAGCGTTCAACGCCCGTATCATGCAGACTGAGGTTATGCACAAGGGTAAGTTCCGCCAGATGATTGCCCGCTTGAAAAGGATGGCACGCAGCGACAAGAATAAAGACTATCTCGATAAGGTTTATTATGCAATGGGAAACATCTATCTCAGCAACGAAGATACCACACACTGCATATATGCCTGGGAGAAAGGCTTGAAGGAAAGCAAGAAGAATGGCCCTGATAAGGCAACGTTGTTGCTACATTTAAGTCAGCTTTACTGGGAACAAGAGAACTACATCGAAGCAGCTCGTACTTACAAGCAATGTGTCGCTGCATTAGACAGAGAGCATCAGGAATATAAAGAAACAGACCGTCGCAGTAAGATACTAACCGAACTGGAACCTCACCTAAGTACCATCAAACTTCAAGATAGCCTGCAAGTCCTTGCAGCGAGCCCTGAAGAGGTTTATCTGGCAGCCATCGATCGTGTTATTGCCGAACTTCGCAAGAAAGAAAAGGAAGAGGCGAGAAGAGCAGCAGCTGCAGGAACGCTTAATCCCGGTGCCATGAATAATACTGCTATGGCTGCTGGCGCAGCAGGGACGGCAAGGCAAGCTGGAGCAGGTCAGATGGGCATGATGGATGGTCCGCAAACAGGAGAATGGTACTTCTACAATCCTACGACTGTTCGCAGTGGTGCTCAAGAGTTCCAAAGGCGTTGGGGTATGCGTCGTAACGAAGACTATTGGCGCATCAGCAACAAGCAATCTTTGGTGAAGAACAATCCTGAATTTGAAGACTTCAATTATGACGAAGCAGCAGCTGACAGTCTCTTCGGTGCTGCAAATAGTGCTGAAGCCGACAGTCTCGCTTCGGCTGAACAGGCTCGTAGGGACTCTTTAGCAAATGATCCTCATGAACGTGAATTCTATCTTAAGCAAATCCCTTTCACAGAGGAACAGATGGAAGAATCTAACAGACTGATTGGCGATGCCTTATACAAAGCAGGAATCCTGGAACAAGAGCAGTTGGAGAACTTCCCGTTGGCTGAGCGAACGATGATAAGGTTCCTGAATGATTTCCCTGAACACGAAGGGACAGACAATATTTTCTATCACCTTTTCCTGCTTTACGGCAGACTAAATGATGTGGAGAGTGCGGAAGAGTTTAAGGGTTATCTGCTCGAGGACTTTCCAGAAGCCAAACTTGCTGCACTGTTGGGCAATCCCAATTATGAGATGATAGCTCGCGAAGGCAAGCATGTTGAAGACAGTATCTATGCAGAGGCCTATGCTGCTTATCAAACAGAACAATATAATAAGGTAGAGGAGAACTACCAGTTCAGCACAGATAACTTCCCTGAGGGAAAGCACAGAGCTCGCATGATGTTCATTCGTGCCATGAGTTCTCTCTACGACGGGCAGCGTGATACTTTCATGGTGACACTTCGAGATGTTGTGCAGAAGTTCCCACGAGAGGAAGTCTCGGAGATTGCATCAGCCATCGTGAAAGGTCTTGACGAGGGACGTATGCTGATGGATGACCGTTATGATGCAAGCAGTATCTGGAGCAGACGCACTCGTTCTGAGAGTGCTGACAGCACAGCTGCGGCACCAGAACTCAAGGACAACAGATATACAGACTTCAACTTCGTCCTTGCTTACCCGACAGGAGGTCTCGACGAGAACATCTTGATTTACGAGATGGCGCACTATAACTTCACGAACTTCATGGCGCGCAACTTCGACATCGAGATTCAAGCCGATGCCGGACTGACCTTAATGATAATCAAGGGCTTCCTCTCTTATGACGAGGTGCACGCTTATGCTCAGAAACTCTATGCTGACGACCATATGCGAACAAGGCTGGAAGGTATAAGGACGTTGCTTATCTCCGATGACAACCTGAAGATGATTGGCAAGGAGTTCAGCGTCGATGACTACACGGAGTTCTACGACCAGCACTTTGCTCCGCTTGAAATCCCAGAAGACTTGAAGATTGATACTCCGGCAGACTTGGAGATCCTTGATCCTGACGAATTAGACAAGAAGGAAGAAGAGGAGGAGAAATCTGCCAGGGAAGCAGAGGTGGATGATGATTTCCCATTCGGTTTTTGATAACAACTAACGCTAATATTTCCAGATGACGACATATAAACTGCTTTGGGTGGACGATGAAATTGAGCTCCTGAAAGCCCACATCCTCTTCCTCGAAAAGAAAGGTTACCAAGTTGAGACCGTCACGAACGGTTACGATGCTCTCGATCGTTGTGCAGAAGAGGCTTTCGACCTCATCCTGCTTGATGAGAATATGCCAGGTTTGAGCGGTCTTGAGACCTTGACTCGCGTTAAGGAACTATTGCCTGCAACGCCTGTAGTGATGGTCACGAAGAGCGAGGAAGAGCACATTATGGAGCAGGCCATCGGTGCGAAGATTGCCGACTACCTCATCAAACCTGTCAATCCGACCCAAATCTTGCTGACACTCAAGAAGAATATCCAGCAGAAAGAGATTGTTACGGAGCATACTCAGAGCAATTATCAGCAGGACTTTTCGCGTTTGGGGATGCAGATAAATGATGCTTCGAGCATTGAAGAATGGAAAGAAGTCTATAAGAAAATCACATATTGGGAACTTCAGTTGAGTGAGACGGAGAGCGGCATGCAGGAAATGCTTTCGATGCAGAGACGTGAAGCCAATGCCGAGTTTGCCAAGTTCATACGCAAGAACTATATGCGATGGATGGAGAATCCGGAAGAAAGGCCCGTGATGAGTCCTGATATCTTCAAGCGTTCCATCTTCCCTTTGCTTGACAAGGGCGAGAAAGTCTTTCTCATCGTCATCGATAACTTCCGTTACGATCAATGGCGCGTACTTTTGAACGAGATTGCAGATACTTTTACGGTAGAAGAAAACCTTTATTGCAGCATCCTCCCAACTGCGACTCAATATGCCAGAAACGCTATCTTCAGTGGCTTGATGCCCAACAATATCGCCAAGATGTTCCCGTCACTTTGGGTCGACGAAGACAGCGAAGAAGGCAAGAACCTCAACGAAGAACCCTTGGTAAGGACGCAGCTTGAGCGCTATCGCCGCAAGAACACTTTCTCTTATCACAAGATAAACCACTCGAATGCAGCAGAAAAGTTCGTTCAGCAGATACCTCAGTTGCAGAAGAACGACTTGAATGTGGTGGTTATCAACTTCATTGACATGCTTAGTCATGCTCGTACGGAAAGCCTTATGGTTAGGGAACTTGCCAGCAACGAAGCTGCTTATCGCAGCATTACACAGAGTTGGTTGCGCCACTCTGCCGTGAGTGATCTCTTCCGTAGCTTGGCCGCTCATGATTGTACGGTAGTGTTGACAACCGATCATGGCAGCATTCGATGCTATAATCCCATTAAGGTGATTGGCGACCGTAACACGAATACCAACCTGCGTTACAAACTCGGCAAGAATCTTTCATACAACCAGAAAGAAGTCTTCGAGATAAAGGATCCCCTTCGTGCAGGCTTGCCAAGTCCCAACCTCAGCACGACTTACATCTTCGCCATGCAGGATGATTTCTTCGCTTACCCCAACAACTACAGTTACTATGTCCAATATTACAAGGACACATTCCAGCATGGGGGCATCAGTATGGAGGAAATGCTCATCCCACTCATCACATTGAGAGGAAGGAAAAGATAGGGAAAAGGTATGGAGATAAAGATTGAAAATATTGAGGATATTGCGTCTGCAGCACGCAAATTTGTCGATGAAATGGGCGAAAATTGCGTTTTTGCCTTCTATGGAAAGATGGGCGCAGGCAAGACGACATTCATCAAAGCTATCTGCGAGGTTTTGGGCGTGAAGGATGTTGTTACGTCACCCACGTTCGCCCTAGTCAATGAATATGCCGATGCGGAAGGCCAACCTGTTTACCATTTTGATTTCTATCGCATCAAAAATATGCGCGAAGCCTACGATATGGGCTGCGAAGAATACTTCTACAGCGGTTATCCTTGTTTTATAGAATGGCCTGAGTTGGTCGAGGAACTGCTTCCTGATGATACAGTCAAGGTAAATATCGAAGTCCTTGAAAATGAGTCGCGTATCGTCACAATAGGCTAACCCTCCAAACATAGCACGCTTAGTTCGCAAACATAACGTTTTACGTCGGGCAACGTAACGTTATACGTTTGCCATCGTAACACGTCACGTTTGACATTTAGCTTGCCTGTGTTTTTGAAGTACTCTCGAAGCGTTATTTCTTCAGACGATAGATAAGACGATATGTGCCGCTTCCAAGTTCGATGGGATCCGTTGGATTATAGCGAGTCGGTTCTGGATCGGGTTTGCGGTTACGCTCCTTCTCGTTGAAGACCAAGCCGCTACGATTGAGGCTGCGAGGTGCCATCTCAACGGATTCGGCATTTAACGCTTCAGGACAAAGCACAGTTGCAGTCGTGCCGACGGGAATGGTGAGGCGAAGGTCGAAAGTGCTTGCCGAACGTTTCCAATCGACAGTAATGTCTCCGTAAGGTGTTGGCTTAAGTGCCCTCACAAAAGTAAGGCTGTCAGGCAATTGCGGTTGTATGGTGAAATGGCGATAGGCGGGCTTGGAAGCATCACCCTGTATGCCTGCAAGTGCCTGGTAGAACCACGAGCCGATGCCGTTGTAACAATTATGGATGCGACTTCTTCTCGCATTCCAATGCTCCCAAGTCGTTGTTGCTCCATTGTCTATCATGTAGAGGTAACCAGGGAAACTATGCTGTCGAAGCATGTCGGCCATGAACTGAACATTGCCTGCCTTCGTACACCATTGCGTCAAGATGGGGATGCCTACAAGTCCTGTGAAAAGGTGTCCGTCGAAGCGTTCGTACGTTTCTCGCTTTAGGGCATTGTTCACTTTCTGCTTCAAATCATCTGGAACGGCACCTACAAAGAGAGGGAAACTCTGGTCGAGTTGCAAGCCATGGGCGTAGGTGGCATTCTTCTTATTATAATATGTAGCGTGGATGCGCTGGTTGATGTCCGTCTGCTTCTGCCTGTAGAGCTGTGCCTCGTCGGCCTTCCCCAGCAGTTCTGCTGTGTTTGCCATGATGCCATACACCCAGCTCATGGAGCAGGAGTTAACTAGGTCGATGCTCTCGGTATATGTCTGATGCTCCTCGTTAGGCAAAGCCCAGTCGCCCAGGAACCAGTCCTTGCGTCGCGTGCTGGGCCATCTGTGCTCCACCGTCAGCAGCCCGTCGGGCATGTATTGCTCGGCATAAGAAAGGTAACGCTGCATGTTGGGGTAGTACCATTCGAGGAGTCGGATGTCGCCATATTGCTGATAAGTCTGCCAAGGGGCATTTGCGATGAAGGCACACCAGAATGGCCCGCCACCACATCGCCAGAATGCCGGTCCAACATGAGGCACTTCGCCATCGTCGCCTTGTGCATCTGTGTAGCCTTGTAACCAGTTGCGATAGAGCGGATACATGTCGTATTGCAGTTGCGCAGCCAAGATAGAGGCATTGCCATCGCCACCATAACCTTGTCGTTCGATGTGTGGGCAATCCACCATATAGCCGCCAAGTGTCAGGCAACGGAAAGTGTAGTGCACCATATCATGGATGGCACAAAAGTCCTTGTCGCTGCAGACGAAAGACGAACCTTTCTCGTAACCCGTATGGATAAGCATGCCTGCGATGTCCGAGAGGGCAGGCTGATGGTCCAGTCCTTCTATTTTGATGTATCGATAAGCGTGGTAGTTGAACTTGTTGCAGAACGTTTCATCACCCTCGCCACTTGCAATGTAATAGTCTGTGAAAACGCCTTCATCGAAGTCGCCGCTTAGTGCAAGCATGTCGCAGTAACTGATAGTGATGCGCTGTCCCTTGCGAAGTTTTCCGAGGTGGATGCGTGTCCAGCCCACGATGCTGCGACCCATATCCACCATCCACTTGTTGCCGTCGAAGCGCGAGACTTGTTGTGCCTGCACTTCTGTCATGATACGGTTTGGCTCACACATCATCGGCGTAATTTCTTGAGCAGGGAGATCCATTGTTGTTACGCCTTGCCAAGAGACGGCGTCGAGCGTAGAGGAAGAGAAGTTGGGCAGGAGTTCGGCTGCCTTTACGACTTCGCCTCCGAATGTCCAGGCTCCTGCGATGCCCTCGTCATAGTAGCCGCTTTCCCTAGTCTGCCAAGTGTCGTCGGTTGCGACGAGTGTCTGCCATTCGTCTTTCTCCTTCAGTTGGTCTATTTGTGCCAAGACGTAAGGCCCACCTTTGGCAACACCTACAATGTCCGGATTGTCGTAGAAACCGCCACCAAGCCAGATGACGAGGTCGTTGCGACCTTTGCGTAGTTTCCCGTCCAGACAGTAGGTCATGGCTTGATGCCGTTTGCTGAATTCCACTACGGAAGGTGCCAAGACATCATCACTCACACGTTCTCCGTTGAGATATATCTCGTGGTAGCCTAACGTGCTGAGGTGCAGGAAGGTGGGTGACTTGGTGTCCGTGCATTCGAATGACTTGTACACGAGCGGCTGAACCTTGCGGTCCGTTCGCTCCATGCCGATGTATTTGCCCTTCCAAAGTGTTTTGTCGAGGATACCGACAGAGAATTTCGCACCACGAGCCCAGTCTCCGCCTTTGCCGTTCTCGTCCCAAACCTTTACTTGCCAATAGACAACGCTGCGACTTTCAAGTGATTTGCCTGCGTAAGCAACCCATATCGACTGCTCGCTTTCAACTTTGCCACTATTCCAAAGGTCTGCCTTGTCTTCCGAGAGAAGGTCTGGCCTCGAGGCAGCAAGGATTTGATAGGCCGATTGGCGAACGCTGTTGTGGTCTTGTGTGAGCTTCCAGCTCAGGGCTGGTGCCGTTGTGTTGATGCCCCAAGGCTGATGCAACAATTCGCAGCGAAGGTCGTATGCCGTGAGGGCTGCCTGCATGTACGAGGCTGTGAGCAGAAGCATCGCAGCCATAATGTCTCTTGTCTTCATCTTCATCTTTTTGCTATTTCTGCTGCAAAGATACAAAATTTTTCGTACCTTTACACTCGAAATCAACAATAATGTCATTCTCGCTATGTCCAATTACCTTGTATTCTCTGCCTTAGGGCTTTACATATTCCTGCTTGTCCTCTTTACAAAGTTAGTGAAGTCGAAAGGCGACAACAACGCTTTCTTTCGTGCTGGAAGGAAATCACCTTGGCTGCTCGTCGCTTTTGGAATGATAGGGGCGAGCATTAGTGGTGTGAGCCTTGTCAGCGTGCCTGGCTGGGTGCATCAGAACGGCATGACTTACATCCAGATGTGCTTGGGCTTTTTTGCCGGCTTTGTTACCATTGCCTACGTATTGCTCCCTCTATATTATCGGCTCAGGCTAACCAGCATCTACGGCTACCTTGCAGAACGTTTCGGACGTCGCAGCCATCTGACGGGAGCCTGCTTCTTCCTCTTGAGCAAACTGACAGGAGCCGCAGCCCGTCTGTTCTTGACTTGTACTGTTCTTCACGAGATGGCTATCCGACCTTTAGGTCTTCCCTTCGCTTTCACAGTGGGTGCCGTTCTGTTCGCCATCTTTCTTTATACGCGGAAAGGAGGCATCGAGAACATCGTCCGAACAGATGCCTTGCAGACATTCTGCATGCTTGTCGCCACAGGTTGCATAGTCTGGGGTGTGTCAGAAAAGATGAATCTGTCGCCATCAGGTATTGTGGGAACCATCGCTCAAAGTCCGATGGGAAGCCTGTTCTGCTGGGATGCATCGAGCACGCAGTTCTTCCTGCGTCAATTCATCAACGGTATGTTCATTACCATCGTGATGAACGGCCTCGACCAAGATATGATGCAAAAGAATCTTACTTGTGTCTCTCTTCAGGCAGCACAGAAGAATATGTGCCTTTATGGCCTTTGCATCCTGCCCGTCAACCTGCTCTTTCTCGCGCTTGGTGTACTTCTTTATACTTTTGCGACTCAGCAAGGACTCGCCATTCCTGAAGCAGGAGACCGCTTGTTGCCTATGCTTGTAGGCTGTGGAGCACTTGGAACCTTCGTCGTTTTCCCTTTCACAATTGGCATCACGGCAGCTGCGCTTTCAAGTGCGGATAGCGCGATGACGTCTCTTACCACAAGCATTTGTGTGGATATCCTCAGAATAGAGCAGGAAGGGTTTGAGCCAAAGAAGGCTTTACGCGTTCGTTATCGCGTACATATCTTGGTTGCGCTTGCCTTCGCGCTTTGTATTGCAGTTTTCCATATTGCAGGAAGCGGTACGATTATCGACACCATCTATCGCCTGGCAGGCTATACCTACGGCCCATTATTAGGGCTTTTCAGCTTCGGACTCTTCACTCGGAGAAGGGTGAACGACAGAATGGTCCCCTATGTTGCAGTCATTTCTCCGATTGTTTGTGCAGTTCTCGATTACCTCGCACCACTTTTGTGGAACTACCATTTCAGCTACGAACTCCTGCTACTTAATGCCGCTCTGACCTTCATCGGCTTGCTCGTCACCAGTCGTCGCGTGCCATGATGCCAAACATCACACTAGTAAATCGCAAACATCAAACGTGAAGTTTGCAAATTAGGCATGCCTCGTTTTGCATGTAGGTAATATGTAGGCTCCATGTAGTCTTTATGTAGGCATGTAGGCAGTTTCCGAATTTCGAAAAAACTCATTTTACTCATCACTCATCATATTCTTGTTCTAAAGTCTTGATAGCCAAACAAGTAACACCCTGACGAGTTCCTGACGACTCATCAGGGCACTCATCATGTTCTATATGGTTGATACTCTTTGTGTTAACCCCCAAACCTGACGAGTGATGAGATCTGCCCAGCATGGTGATTCAACATACCAATGTTTCATGGCTAGTTGATAAAGCGGAGGACATCACCTAGTACGGGGTGGTGTCCTCTTTTCTGATGTGCTCAAAGTACGAGCGTCCTCCAATTAATTAGTAGTGGTTTGCTGAGAACGCTCTTTTATGTTACCTTTATTCTTAACGTATTTTGTTATTATCCTTTCTCACTCATCCTTATAAATATGACAAATAGAGATAGTTGGTCTTGGCGGGATATTCCGCAGCAAGTGTGTCAATCTGATTGACTACAGGCATAATGCCTAATTCCTGACGCCATTTGCGAACCATCAGTCCGGCTCGTTCCATATTCATGCCTGCTTCAAGGCCAAGGGCACGGGCAATCTGGAAATCGGAGAAGCCGTACGTCTTCGCTTCGAGCAACAGTGTGGAAAACTCTGGGGTTTCAAGGGCTTCCAAGAACTCCGAATACTCTGCACTGCCATAGTATTCTGCCAACCAAGAGAACTCCTTGAGCCTGTCGTTGATTGTCATTATGTGTTTAAGCTTCTCAAGGAACCAATGGTCAATCTTTGTCAGTTGATGAATCTGCTCTACGGAGTATCCCATCATCATGGCCTTAGCAACTGCGAAAACACGTAAGTCCGTAGCATGTTGGAGAGCTTCTGGAACGTTCGGAATCTTAATCTCGTGATTATCTACAAAGCCATGCATACCCTGCCCTATCATGCGCAAGCCTTTTTGGATGGCCTCCTCGAAAGTTCGACCAATAGCCATCACCTCGCCTACGCTCTTCATGCTGGAGCCCAACTCG
>CACZBC010000013.1 GCA_902779315.1 uncultured Bacteroidales bacterium
TAAAATAATTACTTAATTATATAATAATATATAGTCGCCGCCTTTCTCTCAAAAAAGCATGTTTTGTTTTGCTTTTTTGCTTTTTTTTCGTAACTTTGCGGAGGAAAGAAAATACCATGAAAAGCGCATACAAAACAGAATTAGCAGATGCTGCGGGTGTCAGTCGCACAACCTTTTGGCGGTGGATGAAAGAGAACCGCTGCCAGTTAGCACGATTGGGAGTCAGTCCCAAAACCAAACTTCTTCCTCCAAGGGCGGTGGAATGGATATGCATGAATACGGTATCGATTTGTAGGGGGGGGGATAACAGGAACAACAGGAACACGTAAAAAAAAAGAGATGTGCAGTTTCGCTATATATATCAATAATTACATATATTATTAATTATATAGTAATATATAGTCCTCGTCCTTCTCTAAAAAAAATTGTTCCTTTTGTTCCTTTTGTTGCATTTGTGGAAAATACGGAAAATCGACTCTTTTTCATGCCAAAAAGAAATGCCTGTCTTAGCACGGAATCCAGAACCCCCGAAAACCCCTCTCTTTTGCCCCAGAATCGCTTCAAATGTCTCCGACGTACATTTATACCTCCGAGGCAAAAACTTGCGCTCTACGGTGCCTTAAAACGAGCCGTTAAAATTCTTCGAATTTTACTCCTCCGAAAACCATAGTAAAATTGCACCCAGAGCAGCCATGAATACGGCATCGATTTGTAGTTGTGACAAAATGACACTTGTGACAGTCACAAAGTTTCACAACGCGACAGGGGCACGAACGCTGCAAAAATGCAAAAAACGCCCATTCCATCGCAAAATTTGGACTTTCCCCGCCTGTGCCTCCGCTAAAAAAGATTGCATTTTCTGCCCGAAGAAGCGCCGACTATGGATTTTTTTTCGTAAATTTGCATGCCGAAACTTACGAAACATAACTTTTTACCCTTATGAAGAAACTATTACTTTTCATGTTGGCAGTTGTGGCCGGGGCTACGGCTGTCAGGGCTCAGGCCGACGAGACGATTCCCGAAGATGCCATCGTGGTGCTCGACTACATCAAATCGACCGGCCAACAGGCTTTCAACACGAACTACATCCATACGTCCACTACGATGGTGGTTATGGGATGTGTCATCGAACAGGACCATCAGAGGAACTACGAGGCTCTGTTCGGAGCACGTCTGACCAGCTTCCACAATAATGCCTTCTGCTTCTTCTCGCGTTTCAACGGTCAGGACGTTCCTTGCTACAACCGCTCCGGCAACGAGAAGACGGGCTCGGGCCTCCCCTACAACCGGTATGTCGAAGTTGCGGCTATGGGACAGATGGCTGCATGGGGAACCGAGGAGGAAGGCATGATAGGTTCTGTGACGACAACGGGCACAGCGGACGACGGCAAGACGCCCATGCTGATCTTCAACCTGAACACAGCCACCACTGCCGGCGGAGTGCAAATCGACACTTCTCCCTGCTGCATGTCGCTGTACGAATTCAAAATTTACGAAGGCGACTATAATCTGAAACACGCATTCGTGCCCGCAAAGGTGAGGGGCGTAATAGGCCTCTACGACAGGCTAACTGGCGAGTTTGGCGGCTCGATTACGTCAACTCCGTTCGTGGCCGGACCGGAGAAGCACATCATCTACCCCATAAGGATCGTCAGCACGGTTGGCGGCGAGGTGAACCCTGATTCCTATGCGGTTGAAGAGGGCGGTTGGGGTAGCTTCACCATCACACGCAACCCTGGCTATGGCATACAGAGCATCTCGCTGAAAGATAACGACGGAAACGACATCGACTACTCCCTCGCCCAAGAGGAGGGCGGCAAGGGGCTGTACTTCTTCCAGATGCCCAAGGGAGGCGCCAACCTGAGCGTCGTGTTCAAGGCGATACCCAGGGGCGACGTGAACGGCGATATAGACGTGACGATAGCCGATTTCGTAGCCGTACTGAACGCCATGGCCGGCGGAGAGGTGAATGGAAATGCCGATGTGAACGGAGACTCGCAGGTGACGATAGCCGACGGCGTGGCCATCCTGAACATCATGGCTGGAGGAGGAAGCAGCTCGGCTGGTAGCGATGACTCCGGAGGCGATCAAGGAGGCGATATTGGCGACGGCGGGGAGAAGATCTACGATGTGGTGGAAATTATGCCCGAGTTTCCAGGCGGAGCAGCGGCCATGTTGCAATGGATTCAAAACAACATGCGCTATCCGCAAGCGGCTCTGGACGACGGGGTTCAGGGACGCGTAATTGTACAGTTCGTGGTGGAGAAGGACGGTACGCGCTCGAATGTCAAGGTAATGAGAACCATAGACGAACGCCTCAACCCAGAAGCCATCCGACTGGTGAACGCCATGCCGAAATGGACACCTGCCAAGCAGAACGGCCAAGTCGTAAGATGCCGATTCACGCTCCCAATCACATTCAGAATTCAGTAGGGCCTCACCCCCGAGGGGGAGTTTAGCGTTTAGAGTCAGTTGACTCTAAACGCTAACCTCTGAACCAGTTTTAGTCCATTTTTGACCTCTTGCCAGGAGGAAATCATACTTTCTTTATCCAAATCGGAGAAATCACTATCCATTTTCTCGCATATCCGACAAATGTATGAATTATTATTCGTAATTTTGTTCTTGAAACATGGAAGTAATAGATATTATTCTGTCCCAAATGGGGACGAAGTGAGTTATTTTTTCATTCATGTTCGTATAATTTTTGGAGGGAACTTCCCGGGAGTAATCTCGGGAAGTTTTTTTTGCCCCCGAAATGATATGGGGAATGGCACGAATGTTGTCATTCACAGCATAACCCTCCCCCTTAACTCCATAAATACAGGGGGAATATTACGAAATTGCACTACTTTAGTGCATTTTTCTTGCTTTTCTGCACTACTTTAGTGCAAAATTCGTATCTTTGCTCCAAAATACAAGGTAAATGATGCTTATGGATACGTCGTTGATTGCTTATATGAACGGGCAGTTGGAGCTTACCACTTCCACAATTCACCGCTATATGTACGACCGGGTGAACTGGGATGCCCGTATGTTTGGACTTGTAGGGCCTCGTGGCGTGGGTAAGACTACCATGATTCTTCAACACATCAAGGAACATGGCCAGGGACGCAAGATGATGTATGTGTCTGCAGACCATGTGTACTTCTCTACGCATACGCTTATAGAGGTGGCCGATGAGTTTTCCAAGGAGGCTGGCGAGCAGCTGTTCATCGACGAGATTCACAAATATGCGGACTGGTCGCGCGAGTTGAAACAGATCTACGATTCCCATCCCGACTTGCATATTGTGTTTACAGGCTCTTCGGTCCTGGACATCTACAAGGGAGTGGCCGACCTGAGCCGACGCGCCCCGATTTTCCTGATGCAGGGCTTGTCTTTCCGCGAATACCTGATGCTGTTCCATGGGATAGAGGTGCCGGTATATCCTTTGAAGGACATCCTGCAGCAGAAGGCTTCCATCCCAGGTGTGGCACATCCCCTGCCTCTGTTCAAGGACTATCTGCGCAGAGGGTATTACCCCTTCTCGTCCGATGCTCATTTCGACATCGAACTGCGTCAGGTCATCAATCAGACTATGGAGGTGGACATTCCCCAGTACGCCAACATGAATGCCTCTACGGGCCGCAAACTGAAGAAGTTGCTGGCTGTGATTGCACAAAGTGTCCCCTTCAAACCCGTCATGGACACACTGGCCAATGTATTGAACGTGAGCCGTAATGTGCTGCCCGACTATTTCCTGTTTATGGAGCAGGCGGGAATGATAGCCCAGTTGCGTGACGATACGGGCGGTATACGCGGACTGGGCAAGGTCGAGAAGGTGTATCTCGACAACACGAATCTGGCTTATTTGCTGGGTGAGAATGCAACAGATGTGGGCAATCTGCGCGAGACTTTCTTCTACAACCAGATGCGTGTCACAACCGATGTCATCAGTTCTCGTGTTTCCGACTTTGAGATTGACGGTAAGACATTTGAAGTGGGAGGGAAGAGAAAGTCCAAGAAACAGATAGCGAATACAGTAGACGGGTATGTGGTGCGTGATGACATCGAGTTTGGCTCCGGCACCATCATTCCTTTATGGGCCTTTGGACTGACTTATTAGTCAACGGAATCATTAACGAAAAGAACGCTAACAGTTTGTCGGTGGCCAATACAAATGGGTCGAGAGTGACTGCAAGCGATTTTGCTGATGCAAAGTTACAACAATTTTTCAAAATTGCTAATGAATCTCAAAAATTATTGATAAAAAATGGCGAGCACTATGAAATATTTAATTACCTTCGCTTTGGCCTGGGGGCTGAATGGCACCGGGGCACAGGCCCAACCGAACTTGATTCCCGCTCCGGCTGTGTATTCGGTACGCCCTGGCAGCATATCGCGCGACAAACTGTCCGGCCGCTCCGAAAAGGTCAGCATCTCGCCCAAAAAGCTCCTGCGACACCTGGAGGACAGGAACCTGGCCGACTGGCAACTGAAATCGGCCTACTTGCTGGAACTGGACAAGAAGGGCGCTAAGATTGTGGCAGCAGACGAGGAAGGCGTGTTCTATGCCCGTCAGACACTCAGAATGATGGCGCTGGTGGACAGCTCGCTGAACTGCTGCACGATTCTCGACTGGCCTCGATTCCGCCACAGAGGGGTGATGCTCGACGAGAGCCGCCACTTCCAGGGAAAAGCCTTCGTGATGAAACAACTGGAAATGATGGCTCTGCTGAAAATGAACCGCTTCCACTTCCATCTGGTGGACAATCCCGGTTGGCGCGTGCAGATTGACGCCTATCCCCGACTCACCCAGCTGACAGCTTGGCGGCCTCAGGCCTACTTCTGGGACTGGGAGAAGGACGAGATAGGCGGACCGTTCGTGGAGGAAGGAACGCCCGGGGCCTACGGCGGATACTACACGAAGCAGGACATAGCCGAGATTCTCTCTTTTGCCCAAGAGCGACACATCGAGGTGATTCCCGAGATAGAGATGCCCGGCCACAACTACGAGACGCGATACGCTTTCCCCGAACTGGCCTGCAGTCTGCCCGGAGGCGGGAAAGACCCCTGGGAACTGTGTCCCGGAAAGGAGGGCACTTTCGAGTTCCTGGAGAAGGTCTTGCTGGAAGTGTTCGAGATGTTCCCCTCGGAGTACATCCACATAGGCGGAGACGAGGCCAGGAAGAACAACTGGAAGGTCTGTCCCGACTGTCAGGCACGCATGAAGGCCGAAGGGCTGAAGAGCGCGGAGGAGCTGCAGAGCTATATGATCAGAAGGATGGAGCGTTTCGCCCACGAACACGGCAAGCGCATCATCGGTTGGGACGAGATACTGCAGGGAGGACTGGCTCCGGACGCCACTGTGATGTCCTGGCACGGGATAGAAGCCGGACTGCAGGCCGTAAAGCAGGGGCACGATGTCATCTTCACGCCCACACACTATTTCTATCTCGATTACCATCAGGACCCGGCTCAGTTCCGACCTGTGGGACGACTGGTTTCGCTGGAGAAAGTCTACTCCTTCGAGCCGATAACGGAGGGCGTTTCCGAGGCCGATGCGCATCATGTCCTGGGCGTTCAGGGCAACCTGTGGACCGAGCACATACAGGACGCCTGGCACGCAGAGATCATGCTCTATCCGCGCGTCTTCGCCATAGCAGAGACGGGCTGGAGCCAAGCCGAAAGGAAGAACTGGCCCGACTTCGAGCGAAGGGCCTCATCCCTCTCGGAAACTGCCAGGGAATGGGGATACAGGGTGTTTCCTTTTGAGCCGGCTCAAAAGAATTAAAAATTAAAAATGAAGGCTAGCTTACAGCTTAAAAGCTTAAGAAAATAAGAAAATAAGAATTGAAGATTGAAAATTGAAAATTGTCCTGGCGGATTTGAAATCCGTCTGTACAGGACTATGGTCTGACTGAAAGGACAAAAGCCCCTCCTAAACGGGAGAGGCTTTTTTATTTTTAAGCAGTAAGCTCTTAAACCTAATAAGCGAAAATGGGATAGTCAGCCATGATGGCATTCACTTCGCTACGGACTTGAGCGATAACGGCTTCATCCTCCGGAGCGTTCAGAACGCGCTCTATGAACTCGGCTATCTTGACCATCAGGTCTTCCTTGGCGCCACGAGTGGTAATGGCCGGTGTACCAAGACGAATGCCAGAGGTCTGGAAAGCGCTACGAGAGTCGAAGGGCACCATATTCTTGTTCACAGTCAAATCAGCTGCCACAAGGGCTTTCTCGGCAACTTTACCTGTGAGGTCGGGATACTTGGAGCGGAGGTCGACCAGCATGGAATGGTTGTCTGTTCCACCGGAAACGATATCGAATCCGCGCTTGATGAGCTCGTCTGCCAATACGGCTGCGTTCTTCTTCACTTGCTTTGCCCATTCCTTGAACTCGGGCTGGAGAGCTTCGCCGAAAGCGACTGCTTTGGCTGCTATGACGTGCTCCAGAGGTCCGCCCTGAATGCCTGGGAAGACGGCACTGTTCAAGAGGGCCGACATCTTCTTGATTTCGCCCTTAGGAGTGGTTTTGCCCCAAGGATTGTCGAAGTCTTTGCCCATCAGAATGATACCGCCACGAGGGCCACGAAGGGTCTTGTGGGTAGTACTCGTCACGATATGGGCGTACTTGACGGGATTGTCGAGCAGACCAGCGGCTATGAGGCCTGCAGGATGGGCCATATCGATCATGAGGAGGGCTCCAACCTTGTCAGCGATCTGACGCATACGAGCATAGTCCCACTCGCGGCTATAAGCCGAGCCACCACCTATGATGAGCTTGGGCTTGTGCTGGAGAGCGAGCTCTTCCATCTCGTCATAATCCACTCGGCCCGTCTCTTTCTTGAGATTATAACCAACTGGCTTGTAAATGATTCCGCTGGTATTAACGAGGGAACCGTGACTGAGGTGGCCTCCGTGGTCGAGGTTAAGTCCCATGAATGTGTCGCCAGGATTGAGGCAAGCCAGGAAGACTGCAGCATTTGCCTGAGCGCCCGAGTGGGGCTGCACATTGGCGTATTCTGCGCCAAAGAGCTTGCAGACACGGTCGATGGCAAGCTGCTCCACCTCGTCCACAACCTGACAGCCGCCATAATAGCGCTTGCCAGGATAGCCCTCGGCATATTTGTTGGTCAGGCAAGAGCCCATGGCTGCCATAACCTGATCGCTTACATAATTCTCTGAGGCAATCAGCTCGATGCCTTTACGCTGTCTCTCGTCCTCTTTCTTGATGAGAGAGAAAATGGTTGAATCCTGAATCATTTTTTATACTAGTTTTACGTCTGAAAGATTGATTTCCCTGTTGCAGTAGTGGCATTGGAGGGTGCCGCGTTCCTTGCCGAGGAAGTGGAAACGAGTCTTCATGGGCTCGTTGTTGGTGATGCACTTGTGGTTGTCACAACGGACTATTCCCACCAGTTCCTCGGGCATCTTCACTTCCTTCTTCTCCACCACTTCGTAGTCGCGAATCACGCTCAAAGTGACGTTTGGAGCCACTACGGAGAGCTGGTTGATTTCGTCATCGGAGAAGACTTTGTCGGCTATCTTGATGATGCTCTTGTGGCGCATCTTCTTGCTCTTGAGGTTGTAGCCCACGGTAACGGCAGAATGCACGTTTTCGAGGTGAAGCAGGCTGATGACTTCGAAAAGCCGGGCCGATGGTATGTGGTCGATAACTGTCCCGTTCTCGAGGGCAGCCACTTGAAGTTCCTGACGTTTCATATTCTGAATATTTAGAAAATGTGAAATGTAGATAATAAGAAACTCTCTCCTAATTTCTTATTCTCTAATTTTCTTAATTTCTTATTTTCTTAACTTCTTAATTTATAATTGTTTTATCGTTGATAATGTCTTCGAGGGTGATGCCAAGCGCGTCACAAAGAAGTGCCTCGCGAGCATAAAGTCCGTTGCGGGCCTGCTGGAAATAGTAGGCATAGGGCGTATCGTCGATACTGTACTCTATCTCGTTGACGCGAGGCAGTGGATGGAGGATCTTCATGTTGGGCTTCGCCTTCGAGAGCATATTGCGGGTGAGGAGATAGCGGTCCTTGACGCGCTCATACTCGTCGAGGTCTGTGAAGCGCTCCCTTTGTACGCGCGTCATATATAATATGTCGGCTCCCGCTATTGTGTTGGCGTCAAAATCCTGATGCTCCACGAACTTGATCTTCTTCTCCTCGCAATACTTCTTGTAGTGCTCAGGCATAGCGAGCTCGTCAGGAGCGATAAAGTGGAAGGTCGGGTTGAAGTGGCGCATAGCAGTCAGGAGGCTGTGAACCGTCCTGCCATACTTGAGGTCACCGACCAGATAGATGTTCAGGTCCTCCAGCGTTCCCTGAGTCTGGTAGATGGTGTAGAGGTCGAGCATCGTCTGGCTGGGGTGCTGATTGGCTCCGTCTCCTGCATTCACGACGGGCACAGGCGAAACCTCGCTGGCATACTGGGCAGCTCCCTCCAGATAGTGGCGCATCACGATTATGTCGGCATAGTTCGACACCATCATGATTGTGTCCTTCAGGGTCTCGCCCTTTGTTCCGCTGGTCACTTTGGGATCGGCAAAACCGATGACTTTCGCTCCAAGGCGATTGGCCGCAGTCTCGAAGCTGAGGCGCGTTCGTGTGCTCGGCTCGAAGAACAAAGCGGCAACTATTCTACCCTCGAGAAGCCTACGGTTGGGGTGCTTCTCGAACTCCTGCGCCATACGGATGAGGTACTCGATTTTCTCGCGCGTATGGTAAGCGATGGTTACAAGACTTCTACTTTGCATTACTTTCTGATTTTTCTGTGCAAAGATAGTAAAAAAGTTCATAGTTCATAGCGCATAGTTCATAGTTATTTTATAATTCTTATAATTTTTCACTTTTCATTTTTAATTTTCAATTAAATGTCGTACCTTTTCTTTGGACGCTCTACATCCTGGGAATACTGGCCATCGGCATCATTTTCTTCTGCATTTTCACAGGAGCCATCGGCTATATGCCCGACATCCAGCAACTGCAGAACCCCGTCAACAAGTTCGCCACTCAGGTCTTCTCGGCTGACGGGAAACAACTGGGAACGTGGAGCTACAGTAGTGCCAATCGTGTCTTTGCAGACTACGACGAACTGCCTCCAGCCCTCGTGCAGGCACTTGTTGCGACAGAGGATGTGCGCTTCTACGAACATAGCGGAATAGACTTCATGGCCCTGATGCGTGCCATCGTGAAGCGAGGCGTGCTGGGGCAAAAGAGCGCCGGTGGCGGCAGTACCATCACTCAGCAATTGGCCAAGCAGCTCTACTCGGAAAAGGCTGCAACCACGATGGAGCGACTCTTCCAAAAGCCCATCGAATGGGTGATTGCGCTCAAGTTGGAACGCTTCTACACGAAGGAGGAAATCATCTGTATGTACTTCAACTACTTCGACTTCCTCCATAATGCAGTCGGCATCAAAACTGCAGCCCAGACCTACTTCGGCACGAAACCTGCAGAACTCGACACCTGTCAGTGTGCCCTGCTCGTAGGCATGTGCAAGAACCCAAGCTTCTTCAATCCGGTCCGGTTCCCGGAACGGTGTGTGGACCGCCGGAATACCGTCCTGATGCAAATGGAGAAGGCTGGCTACCTCTCCGAAGAGCAGCGCGAGGAACTGCGCGAACGTCCTCTCGAACTGAATTTCCATCGCGTCAGCCATAAGGAAGGACACGCCACCTATCTGCGCGACTATCTCCGCCAAATCCTGATGGCAAAGAAGCCCGTCAGGAGCGATTACGCTTCGTGGCAATACCAGAAGTTCTACGAGGATTCCCTGGCTTGGGAACGCGACCCCATCTATGGCTGGTGCAACAAAAACTACAATCGCGAAGGACGTCCCTACAACATCTATACTGACGGCCTGAAGGTCTATACCACCATAGACAGCCGTATGCAGGAATATGCCGAACAAGCTGTAGCAAAGCACGTTACGGGCGAACTGCAACCTCTCTTTGACAAGGAACAGCGTTCGAACAGAAATGCTCCCTACGCTTCGGCCATTTCCAGTGCGAGAGCAAAAGAGAATTTGGCTCGGGCAAAACGTCAAAGTCCTCGCTATATGGACATGAAACGGGCAGGATTCTCCGATGCAGAAATAGAGGAAGCCTTCAACAAACCCATCGAAATGGTGGTCTATACCACGAAGGGCGACAAGGATACCGTCATGACGCCACTTGACAGTATTCGCTACTACAAGTCGTTCCTGCGCACAGGTTTCATGTGTATGGATACAGAAACAGGCCACGTGAAAGCCTATGTTGGCGGAGTCGACTACAGCCATTTCCAATATGACATGTGTACGCTCGGCAAGAACCAAGTCGGTTCTACCATCAAGCCCTACCTATACTCCCTTGCGATGGAAAGCGGATGGTCGCCTTGTGATGTGGCTCCAAACGTTCAGCAGACCTATTATGTACAAGGAAGTGGTGCTTGGACGCCCAGGAACGGCTCAAGAGCCCGTTATGGCGAGATGGTGACACTCAAGTGGGGCTTGGCTACGAGTAACAACTGGATTTCGGCTTATCTGCTCAATCAACTCAGTCCGGACCTTTTCGTCAAGCTCCTGCACGACTTCGGCATTCAGAATCAGGAAATCCATCCCTCGCTCTCACTCTGCCTTGGCCCTTGCGACATCTCAGTTGCGGAGATGGTGGGAGCCTACTCTGCCTTCCCGCAGAAAGGTGTTCGCCGTACCCCGCTCTATGTCACTCGAATTGAGGATAGCGACGGAAACGTGCTGGCTCAGTTCCAATCGAGAGTGAAAGAGGTAATCTCCGAAGAGTCAGCCTACAAGATGATTATCATGATGCGAGGCGTCATAGACGGTGGTACAGGCCAGCGAATGCGTAACCGCTACCACATCACGGCTCCGATGGGAGGTAAGACAGGAACCACCAACGACAATAGTGACGGCTGGTTCGTAGGTTACACTCCACGGCTAAGCTTTGGTGCTTGGGTTGGAGGTGATGAACACGACATTCACTTCGCAAGTATGGCTTACGGTCAAGGTGCCAACTCGGCTCTTCCCATCACGGCCTACTTCCTCCAGAAAGTCTATGCCGACAAGAATCTAGGCTACAATCAGGACGAAGACTTCGACATACCCTCTGGCTTTGATCCCTGTGGTAACGTCATCGTAGTAGGCGAACAGGAAGAGGAGGAAGAAGAATTCGACGAATTCGATTTTGACCTCGACGAGTAACACGCTCCCCTACTCCTTCAGCATTAATGCCAAACGACTGCAGTCACGATCGCCATCGTATAACGTGACGTTTGCAATCTTCACACTAGATGTTTGCCAATGTCACACTAGATGTTTGCAATCATACAACTATACGTTTGCAGCTAAACCTGGCATTTGAGTCAAACCGACTAGCACATTCTCGGCAAACCTTAATTTCTGCAAAAATTGTGTTATACAATATCAAGATAGTGTAATAATCTTGATTTAAATCAACAAAAGTTGCATTTTTGAAACATTTCCCTTATAAATTCTTGCAATTTGAAAGAATTGCCGTACCTTTGCAGTGCCTAAGAAAAAGAGAGTGCTCTTAAACAGGCCAAACTTAGATTAGTTTTGTTTTTAGACGAAATAGATTTGTTTGAAGGTTAATAATAGTTGTTAGTTTTAGTTTTTGGAGAAGCAATCCGTGAGGACCGCTTCTTTTTTTTATCCGAGAGGATAAAACAAAGCACCCTGCCTGAAGCGACAAACTTCCGACAGGGTGTTTTTCTTTTGCTAAGCAGGGAACTTAGTCCACTCTGCTTTTATTCCGTCTCTTCCGGTTCAGTCTCTTCCACGGGTTCATCACCATAGTGGAAGTCATAACTCTTCAGGTTATACATGCGCAACATCTCCTCGGAAGGACGCAAATCCATAGGCATCGGGATGAACTGAGGAGGCGTGTAACCGCCAAGATTCTCCTTCTTGTACTGAGCCATAGCCCCGCCAGGGAAAACCAGACGGAAGTCGATGGTCTTCAAAACCTCGCGCTTGTTGGGTATCTTCAGCTTACCATCTGTGGGATAGCCGCTTCCCCAAGGATTACGCATCACGAACTTATAGTCGGCTCCTGCGTCAGGATACATAACGGTAAAGGCATGAC
The DNA here is from genome assembly GCA_902779315.1 of uncultured Bacteroidales bacterium. Lineage (GTDB taxonomy): Bacteria > Bacteroidota > Bacteroidia > Bacteroidales > Bacteroidaceae > Physcousia. The sequence goes on from CACZBC010000013.1 coordinate 12,106, forward strand.
CTGTTATCGTTTCCATTTCGCCACATACAAGACCACCGACATTAAAGCCGCCAACACTAATCATTCCATGACTCAAAGCATAATCGACTACAAGGTCGAACTCCGAGTTGTAAAGTTTGTCAGGACTGAAGCTATAGCTGTTGCCATTGCCTGTGAAGGGAGGTGCGGCATGCTCTGTTCCGATACCACCTATGTTGTTGCACTTGAAGCGGGTTTCCCACTTCATGAGAGCCTTCTCCATAATTGTCGCCCAATTGAAGACGCCATTCTTGCCGCTCACTTGCGCACAACCGCCACCAGAGTTGCAAAGAAGCTTGTTATCCACGACAACATCGATGGGATTGCCTTGAGGATCGAACATATGGACGGTATAGTTGTTACCGTCCTTCTCGATAATCGACTTGATCCACTCGGGATAGATATAAGCGAAGGAAGCGAAGACGGCACACATACAGCAGTCGCCGATGGAATGTTGGTTGACATCTGCAGGAACGGGAGAGCCGAAGGGATAAAGATTGATGCCCTTTGCCGTCCAGCTCTTGTAGCTGCCAATGTTCAGCCATTCTGCATCGGGTTGGTTGGCTGGGTTGGTGAGCCATGCAATATCCGCTTCGGAAGCAGCATTGAATTTCTCGAAGTGCTTTCCCATCGGCGTAATCTGGGAAGCAGAAGAGCCGCCCTTGACGCTGGCTGCCCAAAGCTTGTCTGCATCCGTATAGATGGTAGCACGTGTGGGATAGGCCACAAATTCAGACAAAGCAGCAGCATCTTTCGACTTATAGAAATAGTAGCGGTTGGTTCCTTGCTTGAGGAGGAGCAGGTCACCCTCAATGGCAATAATCTGATATGTGTACGGATAAGTGGTGCCTTCCTTTGTTGCCGTGAAGGTAGCACCTTCGGCTCCACCCATTTCAGTATAGGCGAGGTCGTAAATTGTCTCGCCAGACGACTTCATCCATTTCATCTTGGGACCTGACGTAAACACTATGACTTCTGAACCATCGTAATGAGTCTTGGTGCCAGAACCATTGTTTCCGACTTTCCAGCCAAGATACCAGACGCCATCCAACTCACCAGAAGCAGCGCCTTCCACAATTTCCATGTAGTCGATGTCTTCAAGGGGACAGGAGACAATGCTTTTGTTCTTGAGCGTAATGTCTACGCGAAGCTGTGCCATAACGGCAGTACTGAGTGCCAACATAAAGAGGACAGTACTCAGAATACGTTTTGTCTTCATCTTTTTTACCTTATTATGTTATTTTTGTATATTTTCTCTTGCAAAGATAGTATTTATTTGGAATAAAGGAACAATCTGCCCTAATTATTTTACATTATTGTATACTTGCCGTTGTCTGACTGCCTCAAAAAGAAGGATTGCAGCACTTACCGAGACATTCAGGGAGTCCAAATGGCCCAACATGGGGATGCGAATGTGTGCATCAGCTTCTTTTCTCCACAAATCGGTCAATCCTGTCGCTTCCGTTCCCATCACGATGGCGGTCGGACCTGTCATCGGAGTGTCGTAATAGAGGCTGGAGTCTTGCAGTTGTGCAGTCAGTATCTTTATGCCTTTCTCCTTGAAGAAAGCGATACATTCCTCTGTGCTGCAAGCCACACAAGGAACCGTGAAGAGCGCTCCAACTGCAGAACGGATGAGATTGGGATTGTAGAGGTCAGTAAGCGGGTCACAGACTATGACTGCATCAGCCCCAGCTGCATCGGCACTTCGAAGTACCGCTCCGAGGTTTCCAGGCTTTTCCACGCTCTCCAGAACCACAATAAGTGGCGAGGAAGAGAGTTTCAAATCGGCAAGCCTCATGTTTCGAGCCTCAACCAAAGCCACTATTCCTTCTGTCCCGCCACGATAGGCGATTCGTTCGTACACATTTCGAGCGACAGGAACAATCTCAACAGCCTTGGGCAGAGAGAATGGAGTTTCCGCAATCTCCTCACAGACAAAGGCCATCCGCAGCCGGTAGCCTGCTGCCAGACAATGTTCCACTTCGCGACGGCCCTCTACGACAAAGAGCCCTTCTGCCCTTCGCTGAGAGGATTTCTGCTGAAGCAAGAGCAGATGCTTGATCTGCGGATTTTGCGTACTCGATATCATTCCTATTTCGTTCTGCCTGTATATGCGTCAATCCCTGAAGTGTTGATTGTCTGCGAGAAGAACTTGTTTGCGGCTTCGTTCATGGCTCCACTCCAAGGTTGAGAGCCGTTAACCTGAACCACCCAAAGCTTCAACTGCTTCTTGTGCCAGTTCACCATGCAATTCGTTCCCCAAGCACCTCCATGGCCGAACCACTCGTTCTCGCCGTCTTTCTTTGGCGCATTCAAGCCGAGAGAATAGCCACCAAGGTTGTCAGGACGGGTAGTGACAGCAAGTATCGACTTGACCGTCTCCTCTTTCAGGATGCGAACTCCATTATCGCCCAAGCCCAAGTTCATCAACATCTTGTAGAACTTCAGCTGGTCGTTTGCAGTCGTCCAGAGTCCTGCTCCAGCCGAAGCGAACACATGACCATCGTTATATGGACGCTGTTCCCAGCCGTTCTCGAGACGATAAACAGCCTTCTCGCCTGCCTTCACATCATACATCTCGACCTGTTTCTTCAGTTGCTTGTCTGTGGGCCAGAACCAAGTCGACTTCATGCCCAAGGGGTCGAGGACTTCCTTCTTCAGATAATCCTCCCATTTCATGCCGGTTACGACCTCCACGATTGCAGCTCCGATGTCGATTCCAGTGTTGGAATACTGGTCACGAGTACCAGGTTCGAACGAGATGGGAGAGCCTGCAGCGATGGATGCGACTTGTCTGAGAGGAGCGCCTCCTGACCATCCTCCACCACGAACATCACTTCGTTTTGCACTACATTCAAAGGGGAAACCGCCAGTATGATTCAGGACCATTCGAACCGTCAAGACATTCTTGGCCTTGTGAAGCGTTTTGATGCCGTCCTTATCGCTGTCCTGAACCCAAAGATCCTTGAACTCTGGCAGATACTTCGAAACGGGATCGTCCAGCGAGATTTTGCCCTCCTCGACCAATTTGGCAATCGTCACTCCGCAGAAGCCCTTTGTCTGGGAACACTGCATGAAGACGTTATCGAGTCGGATGGGACGCTTCTGCTCCACATTCGCATAGCCGATGCAGCAAGTTTCCTGCACGCCGTTATTGTAGAAAATGCTGATTGCACCAGGCAATTCGCCGCGATCAACATAGGGTTGCAACACTTCTTTGGCAAATGTCGTCTTGGATTCGATGACTTTCGTCTTGGCATTCGTGGTCAGAGAAAACGTGACCAGTAAAAGGAAAAACAGTTTCTTCATATTCTTTTGTGTTTAGATTAGTTTAGTTTATAGCGTTTTGCGGTACAAAATTACGAATAAGAAAGAGAATTACAAAGGAAAAACAAAAAGATTTTCAGATTCGACCCTAACAAATTCCTTCTTATGACACGAGTTGCAGGGATTGGTAAATTTTTGATTATGATATTCCAAGCAGTTTGTGCAAGCGTTTCGAGAAAAGTCCTCTTCCAACGCCAGACAGGTGCAAGAGGTCGGAAAAGTTTTCTGCACTATCATCATCGAAAGGATACTTGACAATCTCCGTTTGAGGATGGATTTTGCCGTATGTGTTCTCATCCATTATTATATTTGTGCCTTTCAGCAACGTAGCATACTTGTCCATTATCACAGGATAGCTTGTTTCTTCTGTCACTTTTCTATACTTCGGTGTTTCAATGAAGTACAGGTTGATGCCGTTCTCTTGAGAAAGCTTTACTATCTCGTTGATGTAATGAAGTTGTCTTTCGTCGAGTTCTGATGGTGCTGCGTCAACTTTGCTGGCGAGAAGGGCTTCTGCGGCTTGGCCTTTCTCGTTTGACGGCAAAGATGCTCCTCTGTCGTATCGTGCATTAATGAGCGGATAGCTGATTGGCCATGTTGCCAACACCTCGATATTCGAGGTTACGAGTGCATCGTAATAAGTGCCGAAGTTTCCTTTTCCATATGTTTTCACCTCGTCAAGCACATCCATTTGGAAGGGCAGGTCGGTATCGAGGAAGATTCGTTCGTCAAAGATAGACGGCTTAGATACTGCAGCATAAGCATACATGTCGCAATAGAGGTTGTCTATCTTCACTCCTTTCTTCAGCAAATAAGAGACGACTTTATAAATCAAGTATGGTTGATTGCCGTCATAAGCTATCAGATACATATCGTCTGTCTTGACATCGTCGGCTTGCATCCCGTTTCTGAACATTGAACTGCCGATGAACAGATGGCTTACTTTCCCCCTGTCCACCAGCGCCTCTATTCCGAAATTACCCGTTGCCATCCGGCTTTTAAACAGGATTGGTTTTGTCGCTACAACTGCCGATGCGAGCAGGATGGCAATAATCACTTCTATAATCAACCTTCTCATCGATACCTTTTAATTAGAAGTTTCCATAGATAAACCCTGCACCAAACTTTCCGAACAAGAGGATGCTGAACATCATAAAAATGTACCAAGCCGACCTCATCCATGCTCTTCCCTTCATCGTTCCAAAGACATCGTTCCACTCTTTAAGGCCAAGCAAAAGGATAAAGCCAAGGATGACCATGAATTTCGCGATACATGTGTTGCGATTGTCAAAAGGAAGAATGGACATTTGCAAAGACGATATGTCAAAGTGGACATCTGTGAACATCCTCCATATGAATATTGAAGCGTCGTGAACGCTTTCCGACCTGAAGAATATCCAAAGGAAAACGCTGATTAGGAATGTGACAAGAACGCTTCCACACACAAGCAACTTGTTGTTTGTCTTGCTTAATGCTTTAGGTGACAAATAGACAAAAAGTCCGTGCAACAATCCCCAAACGATGAATGTCATGCCTGCTCCGTGCCATATTCCACTGACGAGAAATGTCAGCATCACATTCATGAAGTAGCGCAACCTGGAGCATCTGTTGCCTCCAAGCGAGATATAAACATAGTCTCGAAGCCATGCGGACAAAGTTATGTGCCACCTACTCCAGAACTCTTTAATGGTCCTGGAATAATAAGGTCTGTTGAAGTTGACCTCGCACCTCAGTCCAAGCATATCGGTAAACCCTATTGCCACATAAGAATAGCCTGCGAAGTCGCAGTACAACTGGATTGCATAGAAGATTGCTGCCATCCATAGTGCGAGCCCGGGAGCAGAAGAGTAGTCCGCATAGATGTTCGACACATACAAGGACAACCTGTCTGCAATGACGGCTTTCATGAAGATGCCGAGAATGATTTTGCGGATTCCAGCCACAGCCGACGTTTCGCGATACCCGATTTCGTGCAGGTTCTCCTTGTAGACATCATATCTGGAGATGGGACCACACAGGATATGCGCGAAGAAAGAGATGTACACAAAGACATTCACGAAGTTGGAGTCTGCCTCGTATTTCCTGCGATAGACATCGATGGCATAGGATGTGGCCTTAAAGACATAGTACGAGAGTCCGAGTATAGACACGGCTTTGATGCCATTACTTGAGACCTCTCCAACGCCTATCATGTTCAAAAGTGAGCGAGCGAACTCATCGATCAGGCCAATATACTTGGTCAGGAACAGGAGCAAGAGCGAAGGGACTATCGTCAGAGCCAGTGCTCGTCTCCTTTGCTTGCCTTCCGAATAAGCAATCCAAAGCGAACCCTTGTACGTCAGCAGAATGACAGCCAACAGAACAACGGACATCTTCCAACTGCACATAAGATAGAAAGTGCAGTTTGCCAAAAGGAGTCCCCATAGTCTGAACCTCTTTGGCAAGGCGTATATGACAAGTGTAACTGCCAGTGCGAAAAGGCAGAACAGCAGGATATTACTCTCCATCCGAATGAACTCTTCCTATTGCGGTTTCGATTGAATTCAGATGCAAAGATAAACATTTTTTGTCAGATTTGGAAAGATACGGAAGGAAAATTAAACTAATTGCGAAGTTAAACGACAGAATTGGGAAGAAAAGAGAGCCGAAGTGCGAAATGACATTTTGTAAACAAAAACATGACTTTTGCTTACATATTGATTTTTCACACCTCTCCGAGAATGGCACGAAAATGCCCGACCTGCACCTAGGGTCGAGACATCAGGACTGTCGCAGTTTTCCGTAACTGCCTGAGTGTGTGGACGATACATTCTCTGCGGAAGAAAAGAGCAAGGGAAAACACCCGATTTCGAGTGAAAAAGTGCCGTTTTTACCCCTTTTGGGGGGCCATCGAAGCACGTTAAAATGTCAAACGTGGGCAGTGTCGTTTGAAAACATCTAGTGTTACGTTTGCAAACGACCTTAGTGATGTTGGAAAACCTCCTTAGTCAAGTCTGGATTTTTGACGTTTTTCTCTCTAAAACTTCACGCTTTACGTTCAAATCCAAAATAGCAAAAAGAAAGCAAAACGACACTTTTCGCGACAAAATGAAAAATCCCTCGCAAGGTATTTTCCCTTGCGAGGGCGAAACGAAGTGGAGCTGGAGGGGATTGCTCCAGCCAGCCGCTTGAGTGAAACGAAAGTCCGGCTTTGCCGCCTGAGCATCTGCCAAGGGCAGAGCGCAAGAACCCTCACGAGGGTGAAATCCTCGCGAGGGCGAAACGAAGTGGAGCTGGAGGGGATTGAACCCTCGTCCAAACAGGGACGTCCTGTGCTTTCTACACGCTTATTCCAGCCTTCATTTTCGTGCATCGACAAGACCTGGACCACCAATCAATGCCTTAGTTTCTAAAGGTTTCGCCTAAGGATAGAAACGTCTCCGAAGACTATTTCCGATTTTCCTGCACCGCTTGATCAAACGCTTCGGAACAACAGCTTTTGAGCGATGTCTCGTCTCAACACCTGGTGTCGAGATAAAGCCACAGACCTACTGTACTTCGGTTAGGCAGCGAGAGCGTAGTTGTTTGCGCCAATTAAATTGTTGAAAGTCAGAGATTAAAGAGAGTGGCTAACAACTCTCTGCGTGCTTACACAACACCTCGACCTGCTGTCAAATCCAGTCAGCCCCGTTGTGATGCTTTCCATCTAATGGGCTGCAAAGGTACGAAGAATTTTGGAATATGCAAAATAATTGAAGAAAATTTCATTTCCTCGCAGCAAACACAATAAAAGAACCCTCGCGCACGTTATATAAAAAAAATAAAATCGTACCTTTGCAAAACTTATGCCCTAACCGGCATCAACAAGGACCTGGAAAAACAATAAAACCAAAATAATACATGAAAAGAATTTTATTTGCTCTGATGCTTGCCCTCTTCGCAGTAGGCCAAGTGTCGGCACAGATGACTGACGACGAGATCATCGAGTACGTCCAAGAGCAACACGAAGCTGGCAAAAGCCAAACCGCCATCCTCATCGACTTGCAACGAAAGGGAGTGAAAAGAGATCAGCTGCTCCGACTCAAGGAACAATTCGATGCGGCAAAGTCCGAAACCTCCACTTCCACAAGCAGCACTCCCCAAACAACTTCAGGAGACCGCATCCGCAAGGCTAACGGCGAGACTCAGGTGGGAGGCGAAGGAAGCGAAGACCTCGCAGTTGTAGGGCTCGTGACGAACGCCAAAGAAATCTTCGGTCACGACATCTTCAAGTCAGACAAACTGACTTTCGAGCCGAACATGAACATTGCAACACCAGCCAACTACGTCCTCGGACCAGGCGATAAAGTGTTGATTGATGTCTATGGAACTTCCCAAAGCAGTCGCGAATACTCCATCTCGCCCGAAGGAACCATCATCATCGAGAAGATAGGGCCTATGGAAATAGCCGGATTGACAGCCGAACAGGCTCAAGCCAAAGTGAGAAGCAAGATGGGGCAGCACTATCAGGGCTCGAGCATCAAACTCACTGTCGGCCAGACTCGCACAGTAATCGTGAACGTCTTGGGCGAAGTCATCAATCCCGGAACCTACACTTTGTCGGCATTCTCGACAGTCTTCAACGCCCTCTATCTGGCTGGAGGTGTCACCGAAATAGGTACACTCAGAAACATCAAAGTGAGTCGAGGCGGAAGAATCATCTCCAAGATTGACGTTTACGACTACATCCTGAACGGCAAACTCACTGGAAATGTGATGCTTCAGGACAACGACGCCATCATCGTGGGTGCCTACGACGCCCTCGTAAACATCAGCGGCGCCATCAAACGACCCATGTTCTACGAAATGAAGGAAGGCGAGACGCTGAAGTCCTTGCTGGATTATTCAGGAGGATTCAAGAGCGAGGCAAACAAAAGCACCATCAGCGTCGAACGCAAGACCAGCGAAGGCCTCACCGTTCACACAGTCGAAGAATGGGACTTCGCATCCTTCGTCATACAAGATGGAGACAGTATCAACGTCAAGGAAATCATCGACCGATACAAGAACATGGTCGAAGTCAGCGGAGCCGTCTTCTATCCCGGACGCTATTCTATCTCCAACGAATGCAACAGTGTACGCACCCTCGTGGAGAAAGCAGGTGGTGTCTTGGAGAATGCATTCACCAACCTTGCCGTCCTCTTCCGCATGAACGAGAATCGCACACGTAAAGCGATGAGCGTCGACCTTGCCGGCATCATGAACGACAACGCTCCCGACGTCATCCTGGAAAACGAAGACTCGCTGGTTATATCGTCGAACGAAGATATTACCAGAGCACGAAAATACCACATCTACGGTCCTGTCGCAAAGCAAGGTCTTTTCCCCTACGTTGAAAACATGACTCTGGAGGATGCCATCGTGGCTGCTGGAGGATTGAGAGAAGAAGCCCTGCTGAGCAACATCGAGATTGCACGACGTCTGCAATATACAGATGAGCGGGACAGCACCTTCAACAGGAAAGCAAAAATCTTCACCTTCAACATTCAGGACGGACTGATTGCAAAAGACGGACAAGACTTTGCATTGAAGCCCTTCGACGTGATAACCATTAAGAGAAACCCAGAGTTTGCCGACGTTGCTGTCGTATATGTGGGAGGAGAAGTCAAATATCCAGGAAACTATAGCCTGCAGAGCAGAAACGACCGACTGAGCGACCTGATAGAACGCGCTGGTGGTCTTACAGAAGCAGGCTTTGCCGAAGGAACACGCATGACACGGTCTTTGATGCCGAACGAAAGGGAGCGTGCCCTGCAATTACTGGAAATGGCTCATAGCGCAGACACCGTCGACGTCGACAAGATAACCATCAAGGACAGATATCCCGTAGGTGTTGACCTCACAGCAGCAATGAAGAAACCTGGTTGCGACAAAGACATCATTCTGCGGAACGGTGACCAGATTATCATCCCGCAACGCATCAACACAGTTCGCATCAGTGGTGAAGTACTGTATCCCAACACCGTTCCATACGTCGAGGACAAGTCCGCCTCATATTACATCAACCAAGCTGGTGGAACAAGCAGCAACGGACAACGCAGCAAAGCATTCATCATCTATGCTAACGGACAAGTCAGTCGCTTGTATCACGGCCGAATCCAACCCGGATGCGAAATCGTCATCCCCACGAAACCCGAGAAGGGTGACGAAAGCAAAAAAGCATCTGTTGCTCTGGCCGGTGTAAGCGCACTCTCCACCGTTGGCGCCGTCCTCATTAGTGCTCTCAGGAGATAACACCGTTCAATGTTTATCGTTATGGAAGAAAAGAAAGAAAACATACTGGATTTGACCGAAATCATTCCAATGTTGCTCAAGAAGTGGAAAGTGTATGCCGCATGCATGGCAGGCGTCATCATCTTCTCCTTGATATTCGTGTTCACCATTCCTCGCTACTATTCCTGCCAGGTCATGCTTGCTCCAGAAGTCAGCAGCGGAGGAATGAACTCGATTCTGAACTCGTTTGGTTTTGGCGAAGCACAGACGACGAACGATGCCATCTCGCCCAACCTTTACCCCGACCTGATGAAATCAAAGGACTTCATTGTATCGATGTTCGATGTCGAAATCACAACATTAGACGGCTCCATCAAATCCACCTATTACGACTACCTGCTCAAGCACAACAAGACTTCCTGGTACATGAGTCTCATCGGCAAGCTCAAGAGCATGATGAAGCCGAAGAAGGTCGAGGCAAACACTACCGGAGCAAAGGGAAAGACATACTCCAGCAGTTTCTTGCTGAACGAGAAGCAATACAATATTGCTGGAGCCATTGGTGCGAAGATTCAGTATGTCTACGACAGGAAGACCGGAGTCATCTCTGTCATCGTCAACGACTTCGACCCCTTGGTTTGTGCTCTGATAGCAGATACCGTCAGCAACAAGTTGCAGAACTTCATCATGGACTACCGCACGAAGAAGGCTCGCAACGACTTGGCGTATGCTCAGCGCATCTATAATCAAGCAAGAGCCGACTACGAGGTAAGCAACGGACAATACGTGGCTGCCGTAGATGCTAATTGGGACATCATCAACGAAACGGCTAAGGCTCATCTGGAAGCACTCAACAACGACAAAACGATGAAGTATCAGACCTTTTCTGCTGCGACACAGAAGTTGGAAGCAGCAAAAGCGAAACTGCAGGAAGCCACTCCTGTCATCACCGTCCTGCAAGGCGCATCCGTCCCTCTGAAGCCTGCAGGCCCCAAACGTGTGTTCACCACATTGGCGTTGATGTTCTTGGCCGGCTTCGCATGTACGATTTATCTCATTGTCGTATACAATAGCAAGAAAAGAAAAGAACAAGCATCTTAACTGCGACCGATGGATATCCTGATTCTATCCATATTTGCCATTGTTGTAGTTTTGTCTTTTGTAGAAGACTATATGCCTTCATGGCAGAAGATACCCATACTCATCGGTATTTGTATCTGCATGGTGTGTATTGCAGGATTTAAGCCACTGTCGACGACGGATGCTCGAACCTACGAATATTACTACTATTTCAACTACAACCCTATCATTGAACTTGCCACAGAGCCTACATACATCTATCTGAGTCGGCTCTTCGTATCCTTCGGTTGGAAAGTTGGTGCCATCTTCCTCGCGTATGCCATAATGGCCATTCCAATGAAACTTGTCATTCTTTGGAAGACCACTCCGTATATCTTCACGGCATTGATTGTATATGTCGGCATCTACTATCCTTTGCACGATATAGTGCAGATTCGTTGCGGAGTTGCTGTAGGCTTTCTGCTGTGGGCCATGATTCCATTGGCGAAAAGACACTATTTCAAAGCAACTGTGTTGACGATATGTGCCATACTGTTTCATTACTCCAGTGTGGCTTTCCTTCCTCTTCTTGTTGTGGGGAACATGCGAATCGGCAAATACTGGAAATACCTTCTTGCATCTGCCGTACCTATTTGTTTGACTTTGTATGTGATGGGGTTCAGTGCAGTCTCGTTTATACCCAATTCCTTGGTTGAGGGCAAACTGGATTTGTACAGAGACATGAGTGAGACCGGCAACCTGGATGAGTATGTGCCGTACAAGCAGATACCCTTCTTCGCGGAATTCATTTTGCTCTACTTCTTCATCTTCTTCTACGAAACCATTGAAAAGTATTGCGTCTACGCACCTATCCTCATAAAGATTCTTGTTTTGGAATTGGCGTGCATGATAATGTTTGCCGAAATACCAGTGCTCGGAGCCAGACTTCACGAACTGTTTGGAATGTTTAATGTAATCGCATACACCTGTTGCCTTTATTGCATTAAGCCACGATATGTTGCCAGGATTGGGATAACCCTATTCTGTTTCGCTTTCTATCTCCATCAAATGTTATACCATTTATACTTTCATTAAAATATGGAGAGAGAGGAGAAACGAATCATATTCCTGCTACCAGGTCGCGACATAGACGCAACAATCCGGAAATGTGTACCCGTCGGCGGTTACAAGGTTGTATACGAGTATGCTAACATGTTTTCCAATGATGGTTTTGATGTCGTCCTTGTTTTCCCCCACGCAAGATGCACATACAAGAACCCGCTTCATCATTTATACAGTTTTGCGGGGTTCCTTTATAGAAAGTTGATTGGTGAGATGCGGGCTGGAGAATACTTTTCCCTGAATCATTCCATCCGGAAAAGATTCCCGTATTGCTTTCATTGGCCTTTCTTCTCATTTCGCAACACCGACACTGTCTTCGCTACCGCCTATGATACTGCTGTAGAGTTGAACAATTTGTCCAAGATTCCACAAGACAACAAATACTATCTCATACAAGGTTACGAGATATGGAACGACAGCCCGGAAGCGATAAAAGCATCGTATCGTTTTGGTTTTCACAACATTGTTATTGCACCTTGGCTTGGCGACATTGTTAGAGAAGCCGGAGCAGAGTCAACCTTGATAACAAACGGACTGGATTTCCAACGTTTCTCTCTGAACGAGTCCATCGAGGAGAGATCGCCATTCGAAATCGTCTTGCTGAACCATACCCTCGAGCACAAACGCGTGCAGGACAGCCGTGCAGCATTGGACCTCGTCAAGAAAGAGATTCCCGAACTACATGTCACCATGTTCGGCACTTGCGATGCTCCAAAAGACTTGCCTTCGTGGTACACCTACCATCGGCAACCGACAGGAGAGGAACTATGCGACATCTATAACAAAGGAGCCATTTATGTGGCGGCATCAGACTATGAGGGATTCGGACTCACCATTGGCGAAGCCATGATTTGCGGTTGTGCTGTAGCCTGCACAGACAATGGCGGATTCCGATGCATGGCAGAGCATGAGAAGACCGCTCTCTTGTCCCCCGTTTACAATGTGGAAACTTTGGCAAAGAACATCACCCGACTCATCACTGACAATGAGTTGAGACACAAAATAGCACACAACGGGACCGAAAACATCAAGCAATTCTCGTGGGAGAATTCCTATCACAAACTAAAAACACTTATACAAAGATGAAAAGACTTCTTTTAATAGTCCTCACGCTGTTGTCCCTCCAGACTCTCCGAGCAGGTGGACCAGACGGCTTCCCCATCATTGCCGACGTCATGCACACGGATTTATACGATGCCACCAGGTTTCGCGACATTCACAAAGCCGGGTTCAATGCATGCATGTGTTGGTGTCGAACACCCGAAAAGATGCAGGCTGCACTTTACCACGCTAATGTGCACGGAATGAAGGTAATCATGTATAGCGACATGATTGTCGACCAGCCGGAAAAGGTTGTACCTCTCATCAAAGGACACGAAGCTTTGTGGCAATATCATCTGGCTGACGAACCCACCATGAAACGCTGGGACAGATTGAACAAACTGCAAGCAAGAATCAAGAAGATTGATCCCAAAGCACAATGTTATATCAACCTTCTTCCCAACAGCAGCAAGGAAGTGCTCAAAGCGATTGGACTGAACAATTATCCCGACTATCTGAGGGAGTTCAGCAAGATTGAGCAGCCGCAGATATCCTACGACTACTATCCAGTCCTGAAGAATGGTAAGCAAGGTCCGAAATGGTACAGCATTCTGGACGACATCCGGAACGAAAGCCTTCGCACGGGCAAACCCTTCTGGGCCTATATATTGTGCGTTCCCCATCTCATCTATCCGAAGCCTACTTTAGGTCACCTTCGTCTGCAATGCTACATCAATTTAGCTTACGGCGCACAGGGAATACTCTATTTCTCCTATTCCACTCCCGCCCCAAATGCACACGCCGACTTCCACGACGGACCTCTGCTTCGCAATGGCAAGTTGAGCAAGACCTACAAGGTGGTCAGGAAGATGAATGCCGAGTTGAAACCAGTGGCCAGTCTGTTCTGGAAGAGCCAGGTGACTGGAATTGAACATCGCAAGTGCGAGGACGGAGAGGTTGTCGTGTCGCACTTCAAGAAAGGAGACAAGTACTACACTTGCTATGTCAACAAGAGTGCAGTCAACGATGTGACGGTCAGTCTGCGTGCCAGCAATCACATCATGCGGATACGGAAGGACCTGAGCACCGAAGCCGTCAAGACACGCTACAAGCTCTCAGCTGGAGACATCTTAATCATGAGGGACAAATAGGAAATGAGTTGCGTCGTCGTCATACCTATTTACAAAGATGTGCCTTCCGCTTCGGAGCGTGCATCCATCCGCCAGACATTCCGTGTCTTGGGCAAGCACGACATTGTGTTTGTCACCCAAGAAGGATGTCTGTTGGACGAATACAGAAAGATTGTCGAGGGCGAGCAAGGAACGCTGAGAACTGAGTTCTTCAGCAAGGGATTCTTCGATTCGACGGCTCACTATAGCGACCTTTGTTTTTCAGAGGAGTTCTATCTGCGCTTTAAGGACTACGAGTACATGCTCATCTGTCAGCCCGATGCATGGGTCTTCCGCGACGAACTGGACTATTGGTGCGGCAAAGGTTATGACTTCATCGGAGCACCTATCTTCTATCCCTACAATCCGAAGCGATTCACTCGAATTTTCTATGGCGTAGGCAATGGTGGCTTCTGCCTGAGGAGAATAGGTCACTGCTTGAGCATCATCAGGTCGAACTGGCACAAGATATTCCTCAAACCAGGCATCCTGGCCAAGATATACTGGTATGGCTTCCTGTACAACGAAGAGTACAAAACATCTCTGTGGAAACGGCTGGGGCTCCTTCCTCTATTCATCCTCAAAGTTTTTGGATTCCGGAACACGATTGCACAGTTCAGGAAAAAAGGTTGCGAGGAAGACATGCTGTTCTCCGTATGGGCCAAGAATGCTTGGGGAAAGACCTGTTTCGTACCCGACGAAGAGGAAGCGGCACATTTCTCCATGGAGGTTAATCCCGAGTATCTTTACAACAAGATCGGACAACAACTGCCTTTCGGTTGCCATGCCTTCGAAAAATGGGAATTCCAGAGTTTCTGGAAGAAGCACATAAAGTTCAACAATAACCCTATTGCATGATGTCCACTCCTAAGATAACCGTCATAACAGTCTGCTACAACAGCGCTCAGACCATCGAGAAGGCGATACAAAGTGTCGTCCGACAGGACTATGCCCATCGAGAATATATTGTCGTAGACGGACTTTCCACGGATGGGACTCTGAGCATTGTGGACAAATATCGCAGCCAGATTGATGTCGTCATCTCGGAGAAGGACAAAGGGATAAGTGATGCGTTCAACAAAGGAATACGCCGAGCCACTGGCGACCTCATCGTCATGATCAATTCGGACGACATCCTGCTCGAGGGAGCCCTTTCGAAAGTGGCAGAGGCATGGACACCTGATGTGGATGTCCTCGCCACGAATGTCATCATGCGGGACTATCAGACTGGCTACGAATGCCGCGAAAAACCCTCCACGACCTTCCCCCTGATGCCCTTCTTCCGCCATGTGGCCCATCAGGGAGCCTACATCAGTCGCAAGTGTTACGACAAATATGGGCTCTACGACACCAGCATCCGCTGGCCGATGGATTTGGAATTCCTGATGAGAGTCTACACTAAAGGCGGCACTTTCAGGTACGCCGATATCGATACGGCCGTGTTCATGAGCGGAGGAACGACTAATAAGAATAGTATCTTCAAGAAGAAGGACGACTATCTGTATATGGTCAAAAAGAACGGAGGCAGCGCCCTTCAAGCCTGGGCTTTCTATCTGTTCCTGGTGGCCACCCAGATGGCGAAGAAGGTCTTGTTGGTCTTCGGAAAGAACTTTGCACAAAAACTGAGATACACAAAATCATAGATTATGAAAACCATACTACACATTTCCAAGTACTACTACCCCGATCTGGGCGGCATCGAGACCGTTGCCATGTATCTGGCCGAAGGAATGACGAACTATCACAATGTGGTCATCTGCTTTGCCACAGACGGCATGTATAGCGAAGAGGACATTCGTGGCGTGACCGTCTATCGCGTGCCAGTAAACTTCTCGTTCATGAGCCAGGATGTAGCCCTTACCTATCGGAAAGTGCTCAAGCAGGTCATCAAGCAGGAGAAGCCCGAAGCCGTGCATGTCCATTGCCCCAATCCGTTCATCTATCCTCTGGTCTGCACTTGTGTCGACAAAAAGACGAAGGTCGTCCTGCATTGGCATTCCGACATCCTCTCCAAGGGCCTGATGTACTATCTGGTCAAGCCATTCGAGACGGCAATCCTTCGTCGTGCCGATGTCATCATCTCCACCTCGCCCAACTACATTCCCGACTCCAAGCCCCTGCAGCGCCACATCGACAAGGTGCGTATCGCGCAGAACGGCATCATCTCGGAACGTTTCTACCCCCTGTTGGGTGACGAGGAGAAGGTCAAGGAGATTCGGGCTCGCTACAAAGGAAAGAAAATTGTCTTCACTTGTGGGCGTCACATCCCCTACAAAGGCCTGGACAACCTCATCAAAGCCGATGCCTTCATCAAGAGCAATTGCGTCATACTCATCGGAGGCAAAGGCCCCATCGACGGAGAACTGAAGCAGATGCCACATTCCGACCGCGTCATATTCCTAGGCCGATTGCTGAACGACAGACTTCGCCAGTACCTATATGCTGCCGACATCTTTGCCTTCCCCTCGAACACCAAGGCCGAAGCCTTCGGAATTGCTCTGGCCGAAGCCATGTATTGCCGTTGTGCTTCAGTCAGTTGCGAGCTGAAAGGTTCGGGCGTAAACTGGGTGTCGGTCGATAAGGAGACGGGCATCGTAGTTCCCCTGAACGACATCAAAGCCTTTGCCGAAGCCATCGACACTTTGGCCGAAAACGACCAACTCCGAAAGAAGTATGCCGAAGCAGCCAAGAAGCGCATCGAGGAGAACTTCACCCGCGAGAAAGCCGTTGCCGTGATGGACAGCATCTACAAGGAACTGCTGACGAATGAATAAGCAATGAATATGGCCTTATAGAGAGACAAATCACTATAGGGCCGTTACAGTTGTTACAGTTATTACAGTTTATTTTGAGGTATGGTTATACTTCCATTTCCCCTTATATTACTATATAATTAATTAATATATAATTAGTTATATGTATAATATAATGAAAAAGGGAAAATACAAGTACCCTTTAAAAATAACTGTAACAACTGTAACTGTAACGCTTTATCTGGTCATTTCTCATCTAAGAGGCAGATTTACAACGAGTTAGGTTGTTCGCTTGGGCTCCGAACGAGGGACATTAATCTCAAAAATGTGACAGAAAGTGCTCATATTCTGCCTATTTAGGCCTCGAAAACGTGCAAAAACCACTCGTTTCGGTGCTTTTTCCCATACATTTCGCTCAGTTTGGTCGTTCGCATTTTTAATGGTTTGACCTCAAAATGAAGGCCGTTTATATAGAAAAGGTACATCATTTTGCAGGAAATGGGTGTGAAGAGGGTAGATTTTCACACTTTATTGGGACAATTGTACGCAGTTAAACTGGCTAACGTCACACTAGTAAATGGCAAACGTAACACGTTATGTTCTGGGACGACCTTAGCCTGAGCGACTTTACTTGACCAGAATCTTTCTGGTGAAGTTGTGCTGGCCATCGGTGGCGACGAGGATGTAAAGGCCTGAACTGGGAGCCGTCAAGGTGACCTCGGAACCGGAAGATGCTATTTGCTGGCTGCCGTCCACAGAAACGAGTCGGACCGTCAAGGGCCTCTCTGCTTTGACAGAGATTCTCCGTCCCACCACATCGATATCGGCATAGGCTTCATCTGTCAAGCGAATTCCGTCGGGCATTTCCGTACCCAGATAATCGGCCTCGATGGTTTCCTCGAAGACATTTATCCTGATGCGATAGTATCCATCGCTGGAGATGCGCCATTTGTAGTCCTCCGAACCGTTGTACCATACCTGCTTGGCCGTCAGGATAGAGGCATCCTGGGTGAAGGGATGAAGCACTTTGGGACTCCATCCATACTGGCCGTTAATCTTGAAGCGTTTGGGTTCTTGGTTGTAGGTATAGTTCTTCAGGTAGCCCGTCCACTCGAAGACGTTGGGATCTTCCCAATTCTGTTCCATCTGCTTGCCTGAAGTGAGTTGCCAATGTCCTTCCTGACCGGAGATGCCTTTGCCCTGCTCATCTTCGACACAACCGCCGCAAATCCAAGCTTCGTACCAACGGACAAACAGTTCGCCCGTGAGTTGCTTGTTGTAAGTGTCGACAGTAAAGCGGTAGTTGTCTGCCTCGAAGAGAACCACCCATTCCGATCCGACGCTGTCTCGCTTCTGAACATAGTCGGCTTTGTCTGTAACGATATCTGTGTCAACAAGTTTCGGTGCATAGTAGGTGGAAGGCGTCTCTGAGTTGGTGGTAGTGATATAAAGGTTGCCGGGAAGCAGTTTGCCGTGGAACTTGAAGGTGTTCCTGCCGCTCACATTCGTCGGGAACTTGGTTAACTGCTGAATGCCTCCAGGCACAGCGGAACCTCGAACATAAAGGCGCGTCTGGGCAAAAACGCCAGAAACGGAAATCAGGGAGCAGAGAAGATATAATATTGTGTGTTTCATCGTTTTATGCCATTTCGCTAAGTGGAACATTGATTGTGATGGGAGCCGAAAGGTCGGCTGTGCTGACGGTAATCGTGAGTATGTGTTTGGCCTCATCGTAAGTGACGTCCGATTCCGACACAGGTTCTCCGTTGACCGTTATGCCTTCCTGAATGAAGGAAGATGGAGTGCCGAGGAATTCGACTGTCCATTTCCTTTCGGTCGGCATCCCTTCGAAACTGCCCTCGCGACCACCGATGGTCAGCAGGACATTACTTGCCGAACGTTCTTGTGTGAAAGTCGTCATAGCCCAGGCATCACCTTTGTACTCCTGTCCGTCACCTCTGTCCTCGTAGAATCGGCCTGTACCGTTCGCTCCAGGCACAACCTTGAGGATAATCTCGCCAGGGTCGTTCACAACGGTTCGACGAACGGGATAGAAGGGAATGACACTGCCTGCACGATAGAAGACGGGGAACTCGTCGAGGGTATAAGCACCATAGTAAGCCTGAGCGCCACTCAGCAGTTGGGCCCTCGTCACATCCCACCACTTCTCGTCTGCGCCAGGAAGCCATACCATCCGGCAGGAAACGCCGTTCTGCTGAGGCGCATAAATGGGTGCGACAAGCATGTCGTTTCCGAACATATACTCGTCCTCGTAGATGTACGCATTACCGTCTTCGGGATAATCATAATAGAGAGGACGGTTCATGCCGATGCCTGTATCGTAGGTTTCCCTTGCCGCCGTATACAAATATGGGAAGAGACGATAGCGCAGACGGACTGCTTCGCGAAGTTGCTCGAAATTGCTATACTTCCAGATGCGACGTTCCAACTTGCTGTCGTTCGTGGCGTGTGTGCGGAAGATAGGCGTGTAGGCTCCGAACTGCAACCAGCGAAGCAGGAGTTCCGGATCGTTGTTGCCGCCTTGATGACCGCCAAGATCATGTCCCCAATAAGCATAGAGGACATTGCTCGCATTACTCGTGAAGAAGATTTCATACCCTAGCATAGACCATGCGGCCCAAGCGTCTCCAGAGAAGCAGATTGGGTATCTGTGCGAACCAAGCCCGCCCCAACGATGGTAGATTACAGGACGGAGTTCAGGTCGGTTCTTCTGCATGTCCTCGAAGAACGTGTGATTGCACCAGAAAGTCTCGCCCAAAGTCTCCGATCCGGCAGCCGGAGTGTAGCTCTTCTCCTGTCCGTGTTTGCCTACGGTAAGCGCTTGCTGCCAGTCCAACCACCAGAAATCCACGCCTTCCTGCTCGTGAGGACGGATGACATCCTTGAAGAAGTTCTTCATGAAGGTATAGTCCTCCACCTTCCACAAAATGGTCTGTCCGGAATTGTCACCAAGGTCGTTGGCCAAAGCACTGTAGGAATCTTCGTGCGTTCCTACGCCATCCGAGGGATGCAGGTTGAGGGCAGTACGGACTCCATGCTGATGCATGAAGTTGATGAGCGTTTTGGGTGAGGTGATGAGGTTCTTGTTCCAGCTCCATCCGGTCCATCCGCTTTTGTGCCAACCCATATCCATAATGAGGACATCCATCGGCACATCATAGTTCTCGGCATCCCTGATCAGCTGCATAAACTCGGCTTGTTTGTAAGACCAGTAGCGGCTGTACCAATATCCCATTATGTATTTTGGCGGAAGAGGAACGCGTCCACCCACCTTCGTATAGTCCTGCAAGCACTCTTTATACTTGTGACCATAGCCGAGGAAGTACCAGTCGATGGCATTCACATCGACGGGAATTGCCCACCACGAAATGCCGTCTTCCTTCGGTTCGAGCGCATAAGAGGAACTCCCGTCACCCCGAAGTGTGGAAGGGCTCTCGTCTATGATGCTCCATCCGGCTCTGGACAGGAGGCCTTTCTCCAGGTTTTTCCGTTTGTTGTCGCCCCAAGCCTGATCGAGTGTGCGACAGGTTCCGAGCAAGTTCATCGAGTCGTCTTTGCCCGGATACCAAGTCACATTCCTTCCGTTCAGCTGAAAAGTGACCATCAGATTGTCAGGCTTCTTGTCCGAGGCCTTGAAGACGGAGCCTTCCTTGTAACGGAGCGTCAAGTCTTCAGTACGGATATATAGATAGCCGTCGCTGATTTCCGTAGTGAACTCAGGCACAGGCAAACGGCGGTTCACAATGCCGAAGGTGGCTCTGTCCTCAAACTGAGCGCTCGAGCTGTACTGGATGCGGATCATCCTGCTCGTGAGAACCGTGAAGCGGGCATTGCCCGAAACGACTACTGCAGCCGGATCTGCGACTGGATCGAGCACTTCCTGGCCGCTCAAAGAGGGTGAGGCAAGGAATAACGCGAAAATGAGAAAATGAAAGAATGAAAGCTTAGGACTGGTCTTCATATTCGTTATGGGCTTTGCTTTATTTGCTTGCAAAGTTACACTTTTCTTGCATAACTGGCAATAATTGCAAGCTTAAAATCGCATTTTTACACTTCGAAGCACTTTGGGTCTGCTATTTTATGGCGTTTTCTTTGCTCATCTCGAAGGAAAATCGTAACTTTGCGCGAGATTAATAAATATATATAAGGTATAGAAATCATGTTCCGCACACTCTCACTTTTGCTGACGGTCTTGTGCTCAAGCCTGGCTTTGGCACAGAACATCACGAATCCCGTTTGGCGAGGGAACTGGCCTGATCCAACTGTTTGGCTTGGCGAAGACGGTCGCTACCACTGCCTGGCAACCAATCCCACCCGCTCTCTCGTGAGCGACGACCTGTTCAATTGGGAGATAAGCGAGGTCGCCCCTATCGACATCGAGTCGTGGAACCAGATGCACGCCATCAGTCGCAACTACTGGGCCCCAGATGTGGCTACCGTCGCAGGCAAGCGAAACCTCTACATATCGCTCTACAATAGTGCGGAAGACAGCAATATCGGGGTCTTTCAGGAGTATGCTCCAGGTCAGTTCCGCTATGTCGGCATCATTACGAGAGGCCGAGAGACGGGCATTCACGACACGATAGACCCCGAGGTGGTGACCGATCCGAAGACGAAGAAAGTGTGGCTCTTCTTCGGTTCCGTAGGCGGCATCCATCGCATCGAACTCAACAAGGACGGACTTTCCCTGAAAGAGGGAGCGAAATACGAACATGTGGCTGGCCTCAAGGTGGAGGAGAACCCCAACCGCTCGAAGGTCTTCGAGGGCTCGTATCTGCACAAACACGGCAAATACTGGTACCTCTTCGTCAGCTCAGGCTTTTTCGGAGACCACACTTATCAGCTGAAAGTGGGTCGCGCAAAAAAGCTGACCGACGACTTCTTCGACAGAGAAGGCCGACCCATGAAGGAAGGCTTTGCCACAACGGTACTTCATAGCGATGAAGGTGACCATTTCTACGGCCCCGGACATTGTGGCGAAATCTTCAAGGCGAAAGACGGAAACGAATACATCTTCTACCATTGCCATGTTGCAGGAAGCAGGAGACAAGGAAGCCGACCACTCTTCATCTCCCAGATAAAATGGGACAAAGAGGGCTGGCCATACGTGGAAGGAGGAAAGCCACAATGACGCGAACGGAAACGACTAGTGCGACGATGGCAAACGTATAGTGTGACGTTGGCGATTTACTAGTGTGACGTTCGCAATTTACTAGTGTGACGTTCGCAATTTACTAGTGTGACGTTCGCAATTTACTAGTGTGACGTTTGCAATTGTCACTGGAGTCGTTTGGAAACACAACTGGAAGAAAGAAAAAACCAACTAAGATAACTGACAATATGACACTCATTAAATCAATCTCAGGAATCAGAGGAACCATCGGAGGGAAAGCTGGAGACACGCTCAATCCCCTCGATATCGTGAAGTTCACATCTGCCTACGCAACCCTCATTCGCCGCACAACTACGGTCAAGAGCAACAAGATAGTGGTCGGCAGAGATGCCCGCATCTCCGGACCCATGGTGAAGAACGTGGTTTGCGGAACACTTATGGGAATGGGCTTCGACGTAGTCAACATCGGACTCGCCACGACCCCCACAACCGAAGTCGCAGTCACGATGGAAGGCGCTTGTGGCGGCATCATCATTACTGCCAGCCATAATCCGCGAATGTGGAACGCCCTGAAACTCCTCAACGCTCAAGGCGAGTTCCTCAACAAAGAGGAAGGAAACGAAGTGCTCCGCATCGCCGAAGCCGAAGACTTCGAGTACGCAGACGTGGACCACTTGGGTTCTTATCGCGAGGACAACACCTACGACCAGAAACACATTGACCTCGTTCTCGGCCTCGACCTTGTGGATGTGGAAGCCATCAAGAAGGCGAACTTCCGCGTAGCCTTCGACAGCGTCAACAGTGTGGGCGGAGTCATCCTGCCGAAACTGCTCGAACAACTTGGCGTAAAGACCGTCACAGGGCTCTTTACCGAACCTACAGGCGACTTCCAGCACAATCCCGAACCCCTCGAGAAGAACCTCGCCGACATCAAAGCCTTGATGCAAAAAGGCGAGCACGACATCGCCTTTGTCGTCGACCCAGATGTGGACCGCCTCGCTCTCTTCTGTGAAGACGGAACCATGTATGGTGAAGAATACACGCTCGTAACGGTTGCCGACTACATCCTGCAGCATACGCCAGGCAATACGGTCAGCAATCTCAGCTCCACTCGCGCCCTTCGAGATGTCACTCGCAAGTACGGATGCGAGTATAACGCAAGTGCCGTTGGCGAAGTCAATGTGGTAACAAAGATGAAGGAAACTAACGCAGTCATCGGCGGAGAAGGCAATGGTGGCGTCATCTACCCTGCAGCCCACTACGGACGAGACGCTCTGGTAGGTATCGCACTCATCCTCACATACCTCGCCAAAAAGGGAATGAAGGCAAGCGAACTGCGTGCAACCTATCCTCCCTACTTCATCGCCAAGAACCGTATCGACCTGACTCCAGAAACAGACGTGGATGCAATCCTCGCCAAAGTTAAGGAAATGTACGCAAGCGAAGAGGTGAATGACATCGATGGCGTCAAGATAGACTTCCCCGACAAGTGGGTTCATCTCAGAAAGAGCAATACAGAACCCATCATTCGCGTCTATAGCGAAGCCAGCACAATGCAGGACGCAGACGCAATAGGCAAGCAAATCATGGACGTAGTCTACAGTATGGCATAAACTTTAACAACTAACCTATAAACTTCCAACTATTCTCATGTTAACCCAAATCATTAATGCAAAAATCCTGACCCCGCAAGGATGGCTCAAGAACGGCAGCATCATCCTTCGAGACAACAAGATACTCGAGGTGACAAACTGCGACTTGGCCGTCATCGGAGCTGACCTCATCGACGCTAAAGGCATGTATGTAGTGCCCGGATTCATCGATATGCATGTTCACGGAGGAGGCGGCAGAGACTTCCAAGAAGGCACACCTGAAGCATTCAAGACCGCTGTGGAAGCTCACGCGAAACATGGCACGACCACTATCTTCCCCACCCTGAGCAGCAGTACCGTGCCCATGATTGAGAAGGCAGTACATACTTGTACCAAACTCATGCAGGAAAAAGACTCGCCCATCCTCGGTCTTCACCTCGAAGGACACTACCTCAACCCCACAAAGGCTGGGGCGCAACAACCCGAATGGATAAAGAACCCAGACCCCAACGAGTACATCCCCATCGTGGAAAAGTCGGAATGTCTCTCGCGTTGGGACGCTGCTCCAGAACTTCCAGGAGCCCTGCAGTTCGGACGTTACTGCGCAGAAAAGGGAATCCTGCCAAGCATAGCACACACCAATGCAGAATATGATGACGTAAAAGCCGCTTTCGAAGCAGGCTTCACCCAC
This sequence comes from uncultured Bacteroidales bacterium, assembly GCA_902779315.1. Taxonomy (GTDB): domain Bacteria; phylum Bacteroidota; class Bacteroidia; order Bacteroidales; family Bacteroidaceae; genus Physcousia. Next base: position 36,246 of record CACZBC010000013.1, read on the forward strand.
GTCACGCACTTCTACAATGCCATGCCTGGCTTCCACAACAAGATGGGATACAAGTACGAAGGTACAGTCGAAAGTGTCTACCTCATTGACGACATGACCATAGAATGCATAGCTGACGGCATCCATGTTCCGCCCACAATCCTTCGCATGGCCTATAAGATCAAAGGTGTTGAACGCATGGCCGTCATCACGGACGCATTGGCTGTGGCTGCTGCGCCTGCCGACGCTAAGGCTTTCGACGAGCGTGTCATTGTCGAGGACGGCGTTGCAAAACTCTCCGACCGCAGTGCCCTTGCAGGTTCCATCGCTACAACCGACCGACTGGTCCGCACTCTTGTTCAACAAGCAGAAGTGCCTCTTGAGGATGCAGTCCGTATGGCAAGCGAAACGCCGGCTCACATCATGGGCATCTTCGGCAGGAAAGGCGCTTTGGCTCGCGGCAAAGATGCCGACGTCCTTATCCTCGACGAGAAACTCAAGGTTCGCTGCGTTTGGCAAATGGGCAAGATTATCGAGAACACACTCTTCTAGAAGTTCATGAATCTCATTCGAAGACTTTGGCAGAAAGCCATGCATAATGAAGCGCTACGGGAAAAGTTGCGCGTCATTATATTCCAAAGCGACACTCCGCTTGGAAAGGCTTTCGATGTCGCGTTGCTTTGTTGCATTGTTGCAAGCATACTGATCGTCGTGTTGGAAAGCTTGCAAGGAATGCCACCAAAGGCAAAGTTGGTCTTTACCGTCTTGGAGTATGTCTTCACATTCTTCTTTACGCTCGAGTACCTTTGCCGGCTTTACTGCTCCGACAAGCCACGCGATTATGCCCTAAGCTTCTTCGGAATCATTGACTTGCTGAGCACTTTGCCGCTCTACATCGGATGGATATTCGGTCCTGTTCGCTACCTTATGGTAGTGCGTACATTCCGCCTCATCCGTGTTTTCCGCGTCTTCAAACTCTTCAGTTTCCTGCAAGAGGGCGACCTTTTGATGCGCTCCATCATCATCAGCGCCCCAAAGATTGGCGTCTTCTTCCTCTTCATGGTCATCATGGTCATCAGTATGGGAACACTCATGTACATGGTGGAAGGCAGCATTCCGAACACTCCATTCACCGACATACCGACCAGCATTTACTGGGCTGTCGTGACAATGACGACTGTAGGCTATGGCGACATTGCTCCTGCAACATTCCTTGGGCGCGTGCTTTCCGCTATAGTCATGCTGATGGGCTACACCATTATGGCCGTTCCGACAGGTATCGTCAGCGCGCAAATGGTGCATGATCACAAGTCAAAAGGCAATGAGAAGTCTTGTCCGGAATGCGGTTCTCCCCTACCCTTCGACGCGCATTTCTGTCCTTTCTGTGGCTTGAAACAAGATGCCACAAAGAATATAAAGAGCGTTAATGCGCCATTGGTGGTGTTGCTGCTCTTGTTCCTGCCGAGTTTCACACTCCATGCTCAAGACCAGCTGCTTACAGGCACCATCATTGGAACTGCCGAGAGTGTGGACTATTCGAGTGGGCAGGCCAGCACAACCGTCAATACTGCAGCTAATGCCTTCGATGGAAACTTCTCCACCTTCTTTGCTTCCTACGAACGCAGCAAGACATGGGTGGGGCTCGACTTAGGGGAAAAACATGTCATTACTCGTGTCGGATGGTCGCCTCGCGAAGGAAGTTATGGACCGAAACGCGTGGTCCTGGCTCTCTTCGAAGGCGCAAACGACCCGAACTTCCTTGATGGCGTCCCGCTCTATCTGGTTGATCAGGAAGGCACAGTCGGTTCGATGAGCTATGCCGACGTGAATGTCTCAAGAGGCTTCCGTTATGTTCGATACATCGGTCCCAACGATGCAAGATGCAACATAGCGGAAGTTGCTTTCTATGGCCACGCTGGCGAAGGCGACGACACACAGTTCTATCAACTGACCAACTTGCCAACCCTCTCCTTCCATACTGTCGACAACATCGACCCATACGACAAAATACACGAACTCGTCTCGTCCTTCACAATCATATATGCTGACGGCACGATGATTCAGGAAGAGACAGGCACAAGCCGATACCGCGGAAACGGTTCGCTGACAAACCCCAAGAAGCCCTATCGCATCAAACTCGACACCCAGAAACGCATGTTCAAGGATTCCGATATGCGTTCTCCAGCAAAAGCCAAGAAGTGGACACTCATCAACAATCACGATGATAAAACGCTGATGCGAAACCTTGTGGCCTTCGAGATAGCACGTCGAATGGGCTACGATTATGTGCCTTGGAGCAAGCCTGTCGATGTTATAGTTAACGGCGAATACAAGGGATGTTACCAACTAAGCGACCAATTGACAGTTGACAGGAATCGCATTAACCTTACTGAGATGGAACCAACTGACATCGAAGGCGAGGCTTTGACTGGCGGTTATCTGTTGGAGCTGGATGGTTACGCTGCTCAGGAAACATCCTGGTTCACAAGTGCGTCAGGCAATCCCGTTACCATCAAGAGTCCGGACGATGAGGAAATCATGCCCGAACAGGCTGCTTACATTCGTCGCGAATTCAACCTGATGGAGGCAAAGATACTGGCTTCCAACTTCGACGACCCGGTTTTGGGCTTTCGTTCGAAACTCGACGAAAAGACTCTTTTGCAGTATTGGCTGACCGAAGAACTGGCTGGCAATCCTGATGCCTTCTGGAGTTGCTATTTCACAAAAGAGCGAGGAGACGAACGATTCCACATGGGACCTGTCTGGGACTTTGACAATGCATTCGACAACGACTACCGAAACTTCCCGACGAACGACCTCGGCGACTTCATTTCGCTTGCCCGAGGCGGTGCAGGCAACTTCCGAGCCTTGCTCAAACGTATATTCTCCGACCAGGTTCTTCGCGATTCTATGGCTGTGATGTGGAACTATGCGCGAGCCGAGCGAGGCATTACGAAAGAGAGTCTTCTCGCTTACATCGACTCGACGGCTCAAGAATTGATGCAATCCCAACGACTCAATTTCATGCGATGGCCCGTTTTGGACCAAAAGGTACAGGTCAATCCGAGAGCTGGCGGCTCGTATGAAGTTGAACTTGGTTGGCTGAAGGAATACCTCGAGAACCGAATTTCGTGGCTCGACAACTTCATCAACAATAATCCGAGTGGCGAGGAGCCAGAAGTCGTGGAGATTGCTTCGGCAGCCGATTTGGCAGGCTTTGCAAATCGCGTCAACAGTGGAGAGACTTCACTTTGTGCTGTTCTGAGAGCAGACATCGACTTCTCTTCCTACCCAAGTGTCATGATTGGAACCAACAATCACTACAAGGGAGAGTTCGACGGAGCTGGACATTCCATCAAACTTGCCCTGCGACGAAGTGCAGAAGATGCAGGTCTTTTTGGCTGGCTATCAGGTCATGTTCACGACCTCAGCACGACGGGTACCATCACGACCTCAGCTAAGTTTGCCGGAGGCATTGCCGCAAGGACAGAGAATGCCACGATAGAGCGATGCCAGAGCAAGGTTAATATTGTCAGCACAGTTAATGGCGACGGCACTCACGGCGGCATTATGGGTATTGCTTATCAGGGCACAATTGTTCGCGATTGCCTTATAAGTGGTGGCATGTTGGGCACTCAGACGAATTGTTGCGGAGGTGTTGCGGGTTGGACAGACGGCTCTATTCACATCTCGAACTGCCTCATTACCAGTCGCTTCACAGTTGGCACAGACGGAAGCGACTTGATAGCTCGAAACGTGAGCAATGTCACTTCAACAAACAACTACATCCAGAGTGACTGGAACGCCCCGAATGGATGCGGAGGCATTACAATGTTGACGGAAAATCAGGTGAATTATGGAGAGGCATGTTTCCTGCTTGAAGGGAAACAGCCGGGCAGTTCTGCATGGCGACAGACGCTTGGCGCAGACACCACACCCATTCCAGACCCCTCTCACAGCACAGTCTATTCATTCTCCCATCTGCATTGTGACGGCTCGCCCTACACTACTATCGACGGCTATACCAACAATGCTTCGCTCAACAGACAAGACAATCACAACTATGTTGGCGGCATTTGTCAGTACTGCGGAAACATCGACATAAACAACATGCCTCGCGACGAACGCGGATACTACCAGATTGCTTCGGCCGAGGCACTCAAATGGTTCGCCCAGATGATAGAGCAGGGCCACACAGATATCTGTGGTGTGCTGACCGACGACATTGACTTCACGCACTATCCCACCACGATGATTGGCGAGAGCAAGACTTTCGAAGGCATCTTCGACGGAGGCGGCCACACCATCACTATCGCGTTGGTTCGTTCGGCAGACTATGCCGGACTCTTTTGTCATCTGTCCGGAACCGTGCAAGATCTTATAGTTCGCGGCACAATCACTACAAGTCGCAAGTTTGCCGGCCTTGTTTCCGATGTTCGCGGCGGCACTATGCTTCGATGCCAGAGTTACATCAATATCAACGCCACAATAGATGGTGACGGCACTCATGGCGGTTTGGCGGGACTCGCCAGCGATGGTCCGAGCATTCCCACGATACAGGACTGCATCTTTGCTGGCAGCATAAACGGAGCGAATGTGAACTTGTGCGGAGGTCTCGTCGGCTGGGCTTCATATACTTGTCTCATCTCGAACAACCTCATGATGGGCAAGATGAACATCAGTTCGGAAGGCGGCGACATCATTTGCCGCAATAATAGTCGGGCCATCATCCTCGACACATACTACTACACCGACTGGGACATTAGCGTACCGACTGATGCTATCAGCACCGACGAGTACGAAATGACGAGCGGCGACCTTTGCCTCATGCTCAATGCCGGCAGGTCGGAAGAGCGGCAAGCATGGTTCCAAACGCTGAACGAGGATAACTATCCCGTTCCGGACAATAGGCATCTGCCCGTCTGGTACTACGACGGATCGTACATCAACGAAGATCCTGACGGCATACAAATCGTTAAGAATCAAGAGACTAAAGCAACCGATCAAATCTACGACCTTAGTGGACGGCGTATTCTCGGCACACCAGATCGAGGCATTTACATCGTGAACGGAAGGAAGATTGCATTCGGTAATGACAAATACAAAGTGCAACGTTGAAAAACGTAACGTGCCTAAAACGCAAACATATAGTGTTACGATTGCAAACATAACGTGTTATGATCGCAAACGTAACGTGCCTAATTGACAAACGTAACACAAGTGATATGTCTGACAGTATCATTGAAAGAGTTGAAGCGCTTCGCGAATACTTGCGGAAGAACGGGCTGAATGCCTTCATCTTCCCAAGTACAGACCCGCATCAAGGCGAATATGTGCCCGAACATTGGATGACGCGGCAATGGATTTCAGGTTTCGACGGAAGTGCAGGAACTGCCGTCGTGACCCTTTCCGACGCGGCACTTTGGACGGACAGCCGTTATTTCATCGCAGCCGAGGAGCAGCTCAAAGGCACACCTTTCCAATTAATGAAGGACGGATTGGCTGAGACGCCTTCCATCGCAGAGTGGATTTGTAATCAACTCACTGAAGGAGAGACGGTTGGAATAGACGGTAACGTCTTCACTACGGCTGAGATGGAGGAGATGGAAAGTGCATTTGCAAAGGCTGTCATCAAGCTCAGAACAGACCTCGACCCTGCCGAAACGCTTTGGACAAACCGTCCTCCCATCCCCAAGAACAAGGTGGAAATTCAACCCCTGGAGTTTGCCGGAGAGTCGGCTGAAAGCAAGATTGAGCGCGTTCGACAGGCTTTGAGGGAACAAAAGGCTGAGGGTCTCGTCATCTCTCAACTGGATGAAATTGCCTGGCTCCTCAATCTTCGCGGTTCCGACGTACATTGCAATCCCGTTTTCGTCAGTTATGTTCTCCTCACACAAAACGATGTGACGCTCTTCATAGACAGTGAAAAACTCGATGAAACCGTTCAAAATTACCTCAAGAGCATAGGCGTGAAGGTTCTTCCCTATGGCAAACCGAGTTTTGAAAGCAAGGCTTCGAACCCAATTCCCGCTATGAAATCGATTAAGAACCATGCTGAAATTGAAGGTTTCCGCAGGGCAATGATACGAGATGGCGTGGCGATGGTAAAGTTTCTGCGCTGGTTGAAGCCTGCAGTAGAAGCAGGGAAGGAGACGGAAATCAGCATAGACAAGAAGTTGACGGCTTTGAGGGCGGAGCAAGACCTGTATCGAGGCCTCTCGTTCGACACGATTGCGGCTTACGCTCAGCATGGCGCGATTGTCCACTACGAAGCCACTCCAGAGACGGATGTCGTGCTTGAACCTAAAGGTTTGCTGCTTCTGGATAGTGGCGCTCAATATCAAGACGGCACGACTGACATCACGCGAACCATCGCTCTGGGTGCTTTGACGGATGAGGAACGACTCGACTACACCTTGGTTCTCAAGGGGCATATCCGCTTGGCACTCACCAAGTTCCCCGATGGAATTAGCGGCACTCAGATAGATGCCCTTGCCCGTTATGCAATGTGGCAGCACGGCATCAACTTCGGACACGGAACCGGTCACGGAGTTGGCTCGTATCTGTGTGTTCACGAAGGACCTCATCAGATTCGACACACATGGAAACCTGCCCCACTTCATGCAGGGATGACAGTCACCAACGAACCTGGCATTTACCGACAAGGCAAGCATGGAGTGCGAATTGAGAACACCATGCTCATCGTCGAGGCTGGCGAAACTGAGTTCGGCAAGTTCCTGCGTCTCGAACCGCTCACGCTTTGCCCAATCGACCTCACACCCGTCGTTTGGGAACTGATGACGCCAGAAGAGATAACTTACCTCAATACATATCACAAGAAAGTATACGACGAGCTCTCGCCTCTGCTTGATGAAGAGGAGAAAGAGTGGCTCAAAAGCAACACAAAAGAATGGCAATCATAAAGACACTCAAGGGGATGCCCGCTCCCCGATTCGGCAAACATTGCTACTTTAGCGAGGGTGCCGTGATAGTGGGCGACGTCGAAATGGGGGACGACTGCACCGTCTGGTTCAATGCCGTCATTCGTGGAGACGTTCATTTCGTAAAGATAGGAAACAGAACGAACGTTCAAGATAACTCGTGCATCCATACGCTCAACGGCAAGGCGCCTTGCATCCTTGGCGACGACGTTACCATCGGGCATTGTGTCACCCTTCATGGATGCGAAGTGAAGGATGGCGCGTTGGTTGGAATGGGTGCGACTGTGCTCGATCATGCCGTTGTGGGAAAGGGCGCAATCGTGGCTGCGGGAGCACTCGTCCTGAGCAATACGCAGATTGGTGACGGCGAACTTTGGGGCGGAGTGCCTGCCAAGTTCATCAAGAAGGTTGACCCTGAGCAGGCTCAAGCCCTGAACAAAACCTATGCGCGGCACTACATCGAGTACAGCGACTGGTTCCGCGAAGCCGACAGCGACCCAAGGAACACGCAAACAGTAACAACCAGCGAAGACTATAAACACTAATTATGAAAGCAAAACTCTTAGTGGCACTCATGTGCCTGTGCTTCTGTGCTTGCAATCTGAGCAAGAAGGCCGAGATGAAGACAAGTACTGTGACGAACCCCATTCCGCTGAAGTTCGGCGACCCCTTCCTGCTTCACGCAAGCGACGGACGTTATTACATGTACGGCACATCGCTTGGCGACGGCTTCGAAGCCTTTGTGAGCGACAACCTCATCCAGTGGGATTCGTGCGGACAAGTGTATAAAGGCGGCAATCCGGACCAATGGAATCTCGATTGTTTCTGGGCTCCGGAGGTTTACGAGCGTAATGGAAAGTACTATCTTTTCTTTAGTTCCAACTACAGAGAGAACCCCACGAACGAAGGCGAGAACTTCAAGATTGGTGTTGCCGTCAGCGATTCTCCTGCAGGACCATTCGCCGACTTGTATGACAGACCTGTCTTCAATCCCCCCTATCCCATTATTGACGCGAACGTTTACTTCGACGACGAGACTGGCAAGTGCTACCTCTACTTCAGTCGTTGCTGCTATAAACATGCCGTAGAGAGCGAGATAGCCGACAGTTTGCGCCAAGCCGGCAGTTTCCAAGAGATTGAGGAAAGTTGGGTTTATGGTGTCGAGTTGAAGCCTGACTTCAGTGGCGTCATCGGAGAACCTGTGTTGCTGCTCCAACCACCTACTGCCCTTTCAGACCGCCAGAGCGAATGGGAGAGCCGAAGCGCCACTCATGGCGAGGTGAATCGTCGTTGGACGGAAGGCAGCTATCTGTTCCGCGAAGGCGACACATATTATATAATGTATAGCGCGAACCACTATGGCGGACAATACTATGCAGTAGGTTACGCCACTTCCGACAATCCTCTAGGCCCCTTCACAAAGGCTGAGAACAATCCCGTTCTGCAGGAAAATGTGAGCAAAGGCGGCAAAGTCATGGGAACGGGCCACAATATGGTCATCACGATGCCTGATGGGAACCGCTATTGCGTCTATCATGGACGCATGACCAGCAATCCTGGAGAACGCGTTGTATTGATGGACAAGATCAATATCGACGAAAATGGAATCCTCACAGTGGACGGTCCTACGACAGAAGCGCAAGAGATTGTTTACCAATAAGAAATGCCACACTTGGGAACGACTGCAGTGACGTTGCCAAACATCTAGTGTGACGTTTGCAATTTACTAGTGTGACGATTGCGATTTACTAGTGTGACGTTTGCCAACGTCACACTAGTTGTTTTTGATAAGACTGTGAGGCCTACTCAATCGCAGCCGAAGATGTCGCGAGTGTAGACCTTTTCTTTCACGTCATCAAGCACGGATTCATAGCGATTTGCGACAATGGCTCTGGAGAGTTTCTTGAAGTTTTCGAGGTCGTTCACAACGCGAGAACCGAAGAAACTCTCGCCGTCTTGTAGCGTTGGCTCATACACAATCACCTCAGCACCCTTGGCTTTGATGCGTTTCATAATGCCTTGGATGGCTGACTGACGGAAGTTATCGCTGCCTGACTTCATGGTAAGGCGGTAAACGCCAATCACACAATGTTGCTCGCTATCACTGTTCCATTGTGCATTCTCGCTGTAATAGCCAGCCTTTCGAAGTACCGCATCGGCAATATAGTCCTTTCTGGTCCGATTGCTCTCCACGATAGCCGTCATCATTTGCTGAGGCACATCCTGATAGTTGGCAAGCAGTTGCTTGGTATCTTTCGGCAGACAATAGCCTCCGTAACCAAACGAAGGATTGTTGTAGTGCGTCCCAATTCGAGGATCAAGGCCGACACCTCGGATGATTTCCTTCGGATCGAGACCCTTCACCTCTGCATAAGTGTCGAGTTCATTGAAGTAGCTGACTCGAAGAGCCAAGTATGTATTGGCGAACAACTTGACCGCCTCAGCCTCCTTCATGCCCATCAAGAGGGTATCTATGTTCTTCTTCTCAGCCCCTTCCTGCAGAAGTTTTGCGAAAGTTTCCGCATAAGTCTTGGCTTCAGGATTGCCTATCGCAGTAATCGCAGCATTCTCCTCCGTGAAATTACTGTCGCTTATCTCGATGATTTTGGGATAGCCGACGATAATCCTGGAAGGATAAAGGTTGTCGTACAAAGCCTTGCTCTCGCGAAGGAACTCAGGCGAAAAGAGGAGGTTGAACTTCTTTCCCTTCAACTCAGGCTTGTAGAGGAACTTCAAGGCATACTTCGCATAAAGGCTTCTGCAATAGCCTACTGGAATGGTACTCTTGATAACCATTACGGCATCGGGGTTCACGCTAACGACAAGATTGATGACATCCTCGATATGATGCGTGTCGAAGAAGTTCTTGACGGGATCGTAGTTGGTCGGCGCAGCAATAACCACGAAGTCGGCATCCTTGTAAGCCGAGGCGCCATCGAGTGTGGCATGCAGATGAAGATCCTTTTCTTTCAGGTATTTTTCGATGTATTCATCCTGAATGGGAGACTGCCTCTTGTTTATCTTCTCCACTTTTTCAGGGATGACATCTACTGCCGTCACTTCATGGTTCTGACTGAGCAATGTGGCAATCGACAAGCCTACATAACCCGTACCTGCAACCGCGATTTTCAGTTCACTGAAGTCTCTCATATCATTCCTTGTTTCCTTTTCTTTGCAAAGATAAGACATTTTATCGAAACAGATTTGTAGAATCACAAGGAATTGCGTACCTTTACACAAAATTTGGTAAAATGTACCTACCAACGAAGCATTCGAAAGCAAAAAGAGCACAGCATCGCAACAAATGACGTTCGACGACATCATAGGACAAGAGGAAGTGAAAAAGCACTTGGCAAGACTTCTCTTCGAGAACAAACTGCCACATGCAATCATGTTTTGCGGACCTCAAGGCGCAGGAAAACTCCCGTTAGCCTTGGCGTTCTCGCAGATGCTTCTGTGCCAGCACCCCAATGACAAAGGTGCTTGCGGCACTTGTCCCGACTGCCAAATGTCTTCCATCTGGGCTCATCCAGACCTTCACTTCACCTTTCCTGTCTATAAAGGGAAGAGCAGCGACAAGCCTGTTTCGGACGACTTCTTGCAGGAATGGCGCGACCAGATAAGCAGTTCTCCCTACTTCGACACAGAAGATTGGCTCGAAGACATTGGGGCCGAAAACCAACAAATAACGATATATGTGCAGGAAAGCGACAACCTGCAAAGGAAGTTGGCACTCAAATCGAGTCAGGGAGGCCGCAAAGTCGTCATCATTTGGCTGCCTGAACGCTTGAACGAACAGACGGGAAACAAACTCCTCAAACTCATCGAGGAACCTCCCGTCGGCACCCATTTCCTCTTGGCCAGCCAAGAGCCAGACCTCGTGCTAGGCACCATACAAAGCCGCGTTCAACGCATCAACGTCCCCGCCCTGTCGGAAGAAACGATTAGCAAGGCTTTGCAAGAGCGCCACAACATGTCTTCGGAAGATGCAGACCTGCTGGCCCACATTGCTCAAGGAAGCTACACAGAAGCCCTGAAACGCATGCAGCGAGACACGGAACAGCAGCAGTTCTTCGACCTCTTCATACAGCTCATGCGCCACAGCTACGCTCGCCGAGTCAAGGAATTGCAAGCGTGGTCGCTTTCTGTGGCAGAACTCGGACGCGAACGCCAAAAACGAATGCTCGAATACTTCCAAGGACAATTGCGCGAAAACTTCATATATAACTTTCACCAACCACAGATAAACTTCCTCGGACGAGAAGAGGAGAACTTCAGCACACGCTTCGCTCCGTTCATCAACGAACGCAATGTCGTCGGCATCATGAACGAACTAAGCGATGCAGGACGCGACATCGCACAAAACGTCAGTGCCCGTATGGTGTTCTTCGACCTCGCTCTAAAAATGATAGTACTACTGAAGAATGGATAAACAATACATCAGCGGCGAGACAGGACACGGCTTTTCCGCCAAAAGTGCCAATACAGGACACTACGCCCAGCTCAATACATACGACTATCTGGCAGACATCCCAAACAATAGCGAAGTCACAGATCTGGTCGAGGTACAGTTCAAGAATACTCGCAAAGCCTACTTTCACAACTGCGAAAACCTGCCTCTGAAGAAAGGAGACATCGTAGCTGTCGAGTCCAACCCTGGGCACGATATCGGCGTCGTATCGCTGACCGGCAAGCTCGTCCCGCTACAAATGAAGCACGCCAACCTGAAGCCAAACGAGGAAATACGCAAGATATACCGTCTGGCTCGCCCGAACGACATGGAACGCTATGCCGAAGCCAAGGCTCGCGAGCACGACACGATGATACAGAGCCGTCAGATTGCCAAGGACTTGGGCCTCGAAATGAAGATAGGAGACGTGGAATACCAAGGCGACGGCAATAAAGCCATCTTCTATTACATTGCTGATGGGCGTGTAGACTTCCGCCAACTCATCAAAGTTCTTGCCGACACATTCCATGTTCGCATTGAGATGAAGCAAATCGGGGCGCGTCAGGAAGCTGGACGAATCGGCGGCTTTGGACCATGCGGGCGTGAGCTATGCTGTGCTGGATGGCTTAAGAACTTCCAAAGCGTCGGCACGAGTGCTGCACGTTTTCAAGACCTGAGCCTCAATCCGCAGAAGCTTGCCGGACAATGTGCAAAACTGAAGTGCTGCATGAACTATGAGGTTGACCAATATGTTGAAGCCTTCCAAAAGCTGCCGACACGCGACACGATGCTCTACACGCAGGATGCCGACTACTATTTCTTCAAGGCAGACATCCTGGCGGGCCTCGTTACATACTCCACCGACAAGCGTGCCCCTGCAAATCTCGTCACTATAAGTGCTGAACGGGCACACGACATCATCGAGATGAACAAACGTGGCGAAAAGCCTGTTTCGCTCGAAGTGGGTGGACGTAAAGAGCCTGAACGCCCAATAGACCTTGCCACGCAAGAAGACCTGAACCGCTTCGACAAGAAAAAGCGCAAGAAGAAGCACAAGAACAGGCAACATCACAACGACAATCGTCCTGAATGATGCGCCGTGCCCTATGCTTTTCTATGGGCTTGTTTCTGGCTGCTTGCAACGAAAGCACATTGCTGCACAGCTACAAGCCTTTGCCCCTGGAAGGTTGGGACAGGCGTGACACCATTCGTTTCGACCTGCCTCAAGTTCAAAAGGACATCGATGCGACTCTCCATATCGGACTTCGCACAAAAGCATATATCGGCATACAGGACATAACACTTGCTGTGGAACTTCTTGATGACACTGCAGGCATTTACCGATGCGACACTGTGCATTATCCTTTGACAGACGACGAAGGATATACTTTGGCAAGAGGTGTCAACACACATCAATACGAGACACAGCAACTCCCGTTCCATCTGAAGAAAGGCAAACAAGGTGCAGTCCGCATACATCACTTGATGGCAAACGAAACACTGACAGGCATCACAGAAGTCGGCATCAAGTTAGAAACGAGATAACGGAATATAAAGAAGAAGCCCTGGGCAAATGTCCAGGGCTTCTTTCGTTTTATGTTATCCAAGACTCGGAAGATTATTCGTCGCCCCAGATATCCCAAGTTGCGTTACCTTTTACCAGAGCATCAGCGCCGTCAACGGGTTTTTCGGAGTTGATGATCAAGCTCTCAGCAAGCATCTGTGCTGCCTGAGCCTCTTCTACCTGCATAGCAGGTGCAAAATACTTCTTCATATCTTATAAATTATAGTTTATTTTATAATGTTATAGTTCCCCTCCCCCTAAGGGGAGAGGAGTTAGATGAGAGCGTTTTAGAAGAGAACCTTCTTGCCGTTAACGATATTGATGCCCTTCTGCATCTTGTTCAGGCGCTGGCCTGCGATGTTGTAGATAGGACCGTTCTCGCTGGCCTTCTCAACAGCGTTGATGCCAGTAGCACCGTCTTCGTCGAAGAGGAATGCCTTCACACCAGGAGCAGCAACTCCGAGGTAAGCCTTGCCTGCCTTGATAGTACCTGCGCTTGCCCTGTAGAAGCCAACAGGTTCGCCTTCAGGCTTAGCGAGGATATAGTTGCCAGCAGCTTCAATATCTTCGGCAGCGCCCATCAGGTCGTTGGCAGCAGCCTTAGTGGCACCTGTGGTGGGAACGAAGCCGTAGAAACCGGCAGCACCCTTCAGTACAACGGGCTCGCCAGCAGCGACAGCACCTTCAATGGCGTTCAGCTTCAGGTACTTACCGTCAACTACACCAGCGAATGCTTCAACACCTTCTGGAACAGTGAGGTCAACGTCTTCAACGAACAGAGTAGCATAACCTGCATCGGTGATCTCAGCAACAAGAGCCTTGGTGTCATCCAGTACAGGATAGTCATCTGTGCCGAGAGTCTGACGGAATGCTGGAGCCAACTTAGCAGCTACGAAGCCGCTTGCCAACTCTTCGTCGGTAACCTTTGTAGCTTCACAAGGATTCAGAGTAACTGTGCTTGCAGAACCGTTCACAACATCACCCTTATAGTAGCTGTTGTGGATGGTAGAACGTGTGCTCTTGACTGCGCCGAAGAACTGAGCAGCAATTGCTGATTGAACAGTACCGATGGAGAGGACGTTCTGAATTGTTACATGCGCACCATTGCTGTAACCAATCATACCGCCGAAGGTGCAGTTGCCAGGAGTTGCAGCAGAGTTAACCAACTTACCGTCGAAGAGACAGTTACTGATGGTGAGGTAGCAAGCATCATTGTTGTTTGCATAACCTACGAGGCCACCATAGTTGCCACTACCACCTGCATCGTTGCCATCCAGTGTGCCAGAATACCAGCAACGGTCAACGACTGTTGCGTTACCATTGAGAGCGCCACCAAGGACACCACCAACCTGAGCACCAGCCAACTGGTTGAGGTACTTCATCTTGCTGTTGATGTTCTGGATAAGAACGCCACCATCGCCTGCAACAGCAATAAGAGCGACTGCTCTGCCTGTTACACCAGTAGAAACAGTCATGGTGCCTTCTGCTGTGAAGTTCTTGACGGTAGCACCTGTAGAGAGCTTACCGAACAAGCCATTGTACTGACCTGTAGCTGTGTAAGTGATGTTCTTGATAGTATATCCCTGACCATCGAATGTGCCCTTGTAAGGAACATCATTGGTACCTATTGATGTCCAAGCATCGCTTGTGATTACATCAGCAAGGTCGATGTCGGCAGTAACGACTGCATCAGCATCGTTCTCGCCACCATTCACTACAGCAGCGAAGCTTGCCAGATTGTAAGCGTTGGCAATCTGATAAACGCCATCAACCTTCTCGAGCTGAGCAGCGGCTATCAAAGCGGGAGCTTCAACTGTGATGTAATTCAGAGCAGCGGCAAATGCGGGGAGCAGGTCGTCTGCCTTTGCAGTTTGGACTGCAGCAGCCTTAACCTGTCCTTCAGCCAAAATCTGCTGCTTCAGAGCATCGGGAACAGTTGCTCCTGCATACTCTTCGGCAATAGCAGTACCAACCTTGACGAGTGAATCAACATACTCCTGACGAATCTCTTCATACTGTTCGTCAGTCAGCATCTTGAACTCAGACATCTGGATGCTGCCACCATTGTTGTATGCAGCCTCAACCTCGATCTTGAAGTACTTGTAGCTCTTAGTCCATTCCTCGCTGAAGTTGAAGTAAGCAGGAGCGAAGTTTGCTCCAGGCAGACGGTCCTGACCGATGTCAGTCTTCTGGTCGAGCAACGTCCATGCGGCATTGTCGCGTGTAGCAGAAGAGTCGGTAACCTTACCTGCTATACCATAGATCTTCCAAGTCTTCCAGTTACGGTCTGGGCTGTTCTTCGTGTCGTTACCAGTTACCAGCATATACTGGTTGTATGTCTTAGCTTCATAAGTTCTGAAGATGACGTATGAACCGCCTTCGGGCATACCGCCACCCCACTTGGTCTGGATGTTGCCGTCAACCAGCTTTGTCCAGTTCTCGTTGTCGCCCCAAGCTGTGTTACCGGAAAGAACCTGAGCGCAGTCACCTGCAACGAATGCTGCAGAACTCTCAAGTTTCTCCTTCAAAGCAACCAGATCGTTATACACCTTTGTCATGCGAACTGCGTCGGATGTAGTCTTCAGTTCTGCATAAAGTTCTGCGAAGGTTGCCTTGTCGCCCTCAAGGCCGGGTTCAACAGCCAAGTCTTCTAAGCCATCAGCAAATTCTGCCAACTCTTCTACCAACGGCTGACGGATAGCTTCAAATTCATCCTCAGTGCAGAGATACATCTCAGACATTTGCTGCTGAGTGCCACCATGAGGCGCAATCACCTTTACCATATAATATAGGTACTCCTCGCTAACACCCTTATTGAAGTCGAATGTTGCAGGATAGAAGTTCTTCATGGGCAGATACTCCTCACTAACGTCAACTCTTTCGTCAAGCAATGTCCAATTTGTAGTGGTACTATCTGTAGCAGCGCTGAAAGAAGTGAAGTTACCACCATATACATTCCAAGTCTTCCAGTTACGACCTGTATTATTTGCTGTGTCGTTACCTGTCACAAGCTTGTAGAAGAAAGGCTTGAAGGCAGCCTTCACGCGGAAGATAACATACTGCGGGAAATTATTGCCACCCCACTTGGAAGCAGGTCTGCCTTCACAACCGTCTTTACCGTCAAACAACTGCGAATAGTGACCGTCGCCCCAACACTTATCGCCAGAGCCGGCGATTGCTGCATAGTTAGCGCCATTGACAAACAGATTCAGTGCCTGACCAATTGCATTGTTCTCTGCTTCTGCCAATTTTGCTTCAAGCGTAGCATAATCGCTAGAGCTAATGGCTGCTGCCAATACTCCATCCAAGTCCAGGCCATTAAAGAAGGTTGCATATTCCTGACACCAAGGATCGCTTTCACCCATAAGTGTCTCGTATCCAGCCTTAGTAGCCTTTGCATTATCAACCAAATTTGTATAATACTGTGCATCGGAAACATCAGAGGTGCTCAACACATGGAACTCGCCTACTTGAGTCCAGCCTGTGCCCTTCATGGCAACCAATGTCAGCTTGATGTAGCGGAATTTGTCTGTCGTGTTGCTGGGAGTGAACTCGAATGTCGTGTAATTGGCATTCTGAATTGTTTCATCATTAACGACTTCGTCGATAAGCGTCCAATTAGTGTTGTCATTTGAGCCTTCAATCTTCCAGCTCTTGGGAGCACGTTCGCTCCAGTCGCCATCATCGTGAGTAGAGAAAGAGTAGCTCTTCACAGCGTATGCCTGACCGTCACCTGTCTCGATTGTCACCCAATTGCCTGCAAGGTTGCTGCCTTCCCACTTCTGGCCGAGCAGCAAGTCAACGGCCTTCTTGGAGTTGTCCTGAGAAGAAGCCTTCCACTTGTAGGTGGTCACACGATTGGTCTCAGCAAGGAGTTTGAACTCTGAAAGCTGAATCGTGCCATCGTAATACGTTGCTTCATCACCGTCTTTTTTGTATCCAGCACTCTCATTCAAGACAATCTTGAAATACTTGAAAGGCTTCATAATGTTCTTTTCGCAGAAGAAGCGTTGTGTGTAGTAGTTCTTCTGCTGCACAAAGTTGTTGCGACCAAGGTCCGAAAGAACTACCCAACCTTCTGCATCGGGATTAGCGCCGACTGTGGCATCGTTGGTTCCATAGAGAGTCCATTTCTTGACGAGACGACCATAGTTCGAATTGTCGTTAGCTGTGGTCATCTCATAGGCCCAAACATAGACTGGGTCAGAGGCTGTAAAGAGGGCATAGGTGCCATCTCCCGCATTTCCACAGAACTTTGTTTCGGTGTTGCCGTCGAACAACTTGGCAATGCCCTCGTCACCATCGAAATTCGTTCCCGCTGTGCAGGTGTAGGTCACCTGAGCGGACATTGTTGCTGCCATTGCTAGGGCAGCAAACAGAGATAGTAATTTCCTTTTCATCTCGTTTTGTTTTAAGTTAAACTTAGGTTTATTAATTGTTTTTGAATATTGTTTGCAACAGTTCACTTTTCCACATAAACGCACACAAATTTACACATAATTCTTTTAGCTTGTGCGCGCAAGTATGTTAAATGTTGTTAACAAACCCCATTCTTCTGAAAAAAAGTCTAATTTGGCAGCAAAAGCAAGTCCCCGCAAAAGGGGACATATCCTTTAACTCTACGGAAAAATTGCAAACTACTGCAGACTCCTGTTGCCTTGAGCTGTTTCTTGCCCACTTATTGCAATAACGTTTTCTTCTGCAAATTCACGAAAAATCTCTCATCACTCATAGAGAAGAGAGAAAAAACTGCATTGAGGGCAAAGTTTCATGGCCGTTTTCGAGGAGGTAAAATTCAAAGAATTTTAACTTTTCATTTTAAGGCACCGTAGAGCGCAAGTTTTTGTCTCGGTGGTATAAATGTACGTCGGAGACATTTGAGGCGATTCTGAGGCAAATTAGAGGGGTTTTCGGGGGTTCTGGATTTCAATACTGCAAAAACTTCCGAAAGAAAATGTTGCAAAACAAATCAAAAAACACTCGTCACTCTACACCAATTCTGTGTAACGTATTGTTTTCCAGCAGGATGAAGAGGTGATGGGTGGGTGATGAGTCAACTCGTCTTACAAATCTTACATTTCTTACAACTGTTTTTGAGAG